>NZ_JBEYXN010000035.1:0-48167 GCF_040704625.1 Streptomyces sp. NPDC046866 | reverse complement strand
CCTCGCATATCCCACTCTTGCCCTACCCGACGCCCTTCCGATCTGGGCGCTTCGCGCCCGGTGCGCTCAAACGCCGCGCGGGCTGAATTCAGCCCCGCCGGCGTTTGAGGCGCGGGGGCGCGGCCCCGCGGCGGGGGCCGGGGCCGCAGGACCCGGTTTCGGGAAGGGGCGGGGAGGGGAACGGCTCCGCGCAGCGGGACAGCGGTAGCGGCGAGGCGGCCGCGGCTAGAGCGGCGGCGGCGGGTCCTGGCGGTCGCGGTTGGCGGGCCCGCGGCCCGACAGGACCTCCCCGTACGCCTGCATCAGGTCCGGCAGCCGCAGCGTCGCCAGGTCGTCCCGGGACGGCTCCCCGGGAAACCCGGCCAGCCGAAGATCCCGGTACGCGCAGCTCTTCTCGTACAGCGTCCGCAGGAACCGGCCGTTGCCCAGCTCGTCGATCCAGCCCTGCTCCACCACGTGCGCGCTGATGCTCCGCAGTTCCTCCAGCGCCTCCTCGTCCCACCCGTCGCCGTTCGCCTCCGCCAGCACGCCCCCGATCGCGGTGAGCTCGGCCGGCCGGTAGCTGGGGAAGTCCACCCGCGTGGTGAACCGGGACGACAGCCCCGGGTTCGTCGACAGCAGCCGGTCCATCCCGGCCGGGTAGCCGGCCAGGATCACCACCAGGTGGTCCCGGTTGTCCTCCGCCCGCTTCAGCAGCACCTGCAGCGCCTCGTCCCCGTACGCATCGCCCTTGCTGTAGCCGGAGTTGGACAGGCTGTACGCCTCGTCCACGAACAGCACCCCGCCGATCGCCGAATCGATCAGCTCGTTCGCCTTGACCGCGGTCTGCCCGAGGAACTCGCCGACCAGGTCGGCCCGCTGAGCCTCCACCAGGTGGTCGCCTCCCAGCAGCCCCAGCGCGTAGAACACCCGCCCCAGGATCCGCGCGACGGTGGTCTTGCCCGTCCCGGAGGGCCCGGAGAACACGAAGTGCCGTTTCGGCGGCTGCACCGGCAGCCCCTGCCCGGCCCGCAGCCGGGCCATGTGCAGCTGCGCGGAGAGCGCCTTGACCTGCCGTTTCACCGGCTCCAGGCCCACCATCCGCTCCAGCTCCGCGAGCGCCTCGGCCAGCAGCGCCGGATCGGCCGGACCCGCGGGCAGTCCGCCCGGAAGGTCCCCGGGCACCCCGCCCGGAAGGTCCCCGGGGCCACCGCCCGCCCCGCCCTGCACCGGCAGCGGCACCTTGCGCCGTACGCCGCCCGCGCCCGCGGCCCGGCCGCCCCCGGCCGGCGGCCCCCCGAACCGCGGCTCCGGCGGCTCGGGCGGCAACAGCGGGTCCGGCTGGTCCACCTGGCCGTCCGCCGCGACGTCCTGGACCGGGCCGCCGCCGCCCAGCGCGACCGCCGCGAAGTCCCCGCCGACCTGGGACAGCCCGTGCCCGGCGTACCCCTCGTAGCCGGAGCCCGCGTACCCGGCGTACCCGTCGACGTCCTCGCTGTCCTCGATGGCGGTCAGCCGCGCCGCGGTGTCCATGAACGCCGGATCCACCCGGTGCACCGCCCGGTACAGCGGCAGCGCGGCCGCGCTGCGCCCCGTCCCCTCGTGGGCCCGCGCCAGCCAGTACCGCAGCTCCTTGCGCTGGGGCTGCTCGCTGCGGCAGCGCATCAGCGCCACGGAGAGCATCGGCTCGGCCTGCCCGTACATCTCCAGCCGGACCCTGGCCATTCCGCCGAAGAGGCCCGCCTCGATGCCGAGCAGCGGGTCGTCCACCAACGGCTCGGTGTGCCGCACGAGTTGTTCCCAGTCCTTGACCAGGTAGGCCCGGCAGGCGTGCAGGAACCGCACCTGGGGGTCCGCATCGACCGGCGGCAGGGCGGCCAGGGCCTGGTCCAGCTCGGGTACGTGCCGGCCGTCGAGCCAGTGCGAGGCGTGGGCGAGCAGCAGGTCCCGCCGGCTCTCCAGCACGGGCTGGACCCACCATCCCAGCCAGTACCAGGAGTTGAGGGTCCGGCGGTGGCGGGCCCGCTGTTCGCCGAAGCGGTCGCGGTGGGCGTACATGCGCAATAACGCGTTGGTGGTGTCCACCCGCAGCGCATGCAGGCCCAGCCAGGCGTCGGCCATCGAGGGATCGAGCCGGACGGCCGTCCGGAACTCCTCCTCGGCCTGCGGGTAGGCGCCCATGGTGCAGGCGTCCACGCCGCGCAGCCAGGCGAGTTCGGCCGGGGCGTGCCCACTGCCCGGCGTGCCGAAATCCATCACATCCCCCACAAGCCTGCCCCCGTGGTACGCAGCCAGGGCAACCCTCGCGCCGCGCCCGCGAGTTGCCCACTGCGCCGATGAAATCAGGGCTGCATCGTACCTGCGGTTACGCACCTTACGTAGGGTGCGGCGGGCGCGGGTCCTCGGCGCGTCGGCGGCCCCGGAGGTGACTCAGGGTGAAGATCCTGGGGAGGCCATGCCGGTGCGGAGGGGGCCCCGAAGCGGCCCGGGGCAGAACGAAGCCCCCGATCACGGGGGAACAATCGGGGGCTTCGCGTCCGCTGCGGCCTGGAAAGACCGCGCATTCAGAACGTAAGGCCGCTCCGGGGCCCAGGTCAAGCGGGTCGGTGAAGGGCTGCGCAAGCGGTTTTCCGGAGGGGCTCAGGCCAGGGGGAGTCCGTCACCTTCGGTGACGGAACCGGTCCTTCCAGCGGTCGCTCCCGCCCCGGAAGTCCACTCGTATCCCGTACCGCTCTGGCGTACCAGAGTGTCGGCGAAGGGGCGCGAAGGATCATCCGAGAAGTGCGCGAGCTCCGCGCGCTCCCACCCGTCCCAGAAATCGGAAAGTTCACGCCCGTCCCGGTTTCGCCCGCGCCCCCAGGACTGCGCGCGCGGCGTCTCCATCCACAGCAGACGCGCCAGGTGCGGGCGCAGCGCCCGCCGCCCGGCCCCGACGCCCTCGACGAGCAGCACGGGCACCGGCTCCAGCACGCGCGCCGGGCCGAAGCGGCGCTCCACCCAGTCGTACGGGGCCCAGTGGGCCGCGCACCCGGCGGCGAGCGGCTCCAGCACCTGGGCGCGCAAGCGCTCCGGCCAGGCGAAGAGCTCCTCGTGGGTGGCGACGTCGTCCAGGTGCAGCACCGGAACCCCGCCCAGGGCCTCGGCGAGCCGCCCGGCGAAGGTGCTCTTGCCGGACCCGGCGTGCCCGTCGATGCCGATCAGCCGTACGGGGCCGAGGGACGGGGGCAGGGCGCCGATCTCGCGGGCGAGTGAGGCAAGGGACTGGTGCGACTCCACCCGGCCAGCCTACGACCGGCCCGCGGATCACCCCCGACACGGCCCGTGGCATCGACGTCCGGGCGCGGGGAACTGCAAGGGTGGAAGGCCGAGAAGCAGACCCGTCCGCACGCACCCGCACCGCACGCTCACCGCATCCGCATCCGCATCCGCACCCACACCGCATCCGCATCCGCATCCGCACCCGCGCACCGCGCCCGCAGCGCGCAGAGCCCACCGCTCGGGCGCGCGGCGCAGCGCACACCGACGTCTGGGGGAGTCCATGACCGCACCCACGCCCCGCAGGTCCCTGCTCGCCGTCGCCCTCGCGGCCGTCGCCGCGGCCACCGTCCCGGTCGGCCGGGCCGCGGCCGCAGGCCGGCCGGCCGTCGGGCAGCCGGGCGGGCCCCGCCCCGCCGCCCCCGGAGCCGGGGCCGGGGCCGGCGCGTCCGCGGCCGCCGGCCCCGACGGCGCGCAGGCCGCCGCCGCAGCAGCCGACGGCGACGCCGCGGCCGCTGCCCGGGCCGTGGGCCGCCCGACGGTCGACAACAGGTTCTGGTACTCAGCCGCCCACTGGCAGGCCGGCACCCACCAGGGCACCGCCGTCCTCACCGGCCCCCGCCCCGGGCTGCAGATCGCCGCCCCGGCCGGCCGCTCCGAGTACGCCGACCCGCACACCGGGCGCAAGGCCGCCTGGGAGTACGCCGTCTGGACCTCCCCGGTGCACCGCTCCACCGTTCCGGGGACCGAGGTGATCGCCTCCTGGAACGCCCGCACCCCGGCCGGCACCTGGATCCAGGCCGAGCTGCGGGGCACGTACAGCGACGGCCGCGCCACCCCCTGGTACGTGATGGGCCGCTGGGCTTCCGGCGACGCCGACATCCGCCGCACCTCCGTGAACGGGCAGACCGACGGCCGTTCCACCGTGTGGACCGACACCCTCGCCCTCGACGTGCCCGCCCGGACGGCCGGCCTGCGGATCAAGGACTGGCAGCTGCGGCTGACCCTCTACCGCAAGCCCGGCTCCCCAGCCGGCTCCGGCCCGACCGTGTGGCTGGCCGGCGCCATGGCCTCCGACGTCCCCGACCGCTTCGAGGTGCCCGCGTCCGCCCCCTTGGGCCCGGCGCACGAGCTGCCGGTGCCCCGCTACTCGCAGGAGGTCCACGTCGGCCAGTACCCCGAGTACGACAACGGGGGCGAGGCCTGGTGCAGCCCCACCTCCTCCCAGATGGTCATCGAGTACTGGGGCCGCAAGCCCGCCCGGAAGGACCTGGCCTGGGTCAAGCCCGGCTTCACCGACCCCCAGGTCTGCCACGCCGCCCGCTTCACGTACGACCACGCCTACAAGGGCTGCGGCAACTGGCCCTTCAACGCCGCCTACGCCGCCACCTACGAGGGACTCGCCGGCGTCGTCACCCGGCTGACCTCGCTCGCCCAGCTGGAGACCCTCGTCCGGGCCGGCATCCCGGCGATCACCTCGCAGTCCTTCCGCGCCGAGGAGCTCACCGGCGCCGGCTACGGAACCTCCGGCCACCTGATGACCGTCATCGGCTTCACCGCCTCCGGCGACGTGGTCGCCAACGACCCGAACTCGCCGGACAACCCCTCCGTCCGCCGGGTCTACAAGCGCCGCGAGTGGGAGAACGTGTGGCTGCGCACCAAGCGCCACAACGCCTCGGGCAAGGTCGCCTCCGGTTCGGGCGGCATCTGCTACCTCTACGCCCCGGCGCGCCCCACCCTCGCCCAGATCCTGGCGCTCAGGGCGGTGGGAGTGCTGTGAGCGCGGCGGATCCCGCCGTTGACCGGGAGAGGGGATAAGCGCAACATAAAGGCGTAAAGGGCACATAAATGTCTTCGCAGGAGGCGGCCCGCCATGACCACTCACAGCAGCATCGAACACCACCCCGACCTCGCCGAGATGCGCTCACGGTTCGAGCGGGTCACCAGCACCCCGGCAGCTCAGGCCGTGGAGGCATTGGCCCTGGTCACCGGCCTGTACCTGGCGGCGTCGCCGTGGATAGCCGGATTCAGCGGCCTCACCTCGCTGGCGGTCAACAACCTGATCGCCGGCCTGGCGTACTGCTTGTGCATGAGCGGACTCGGCTCCGCCTACGAGCGCACCCACGCCATGGCGTGGACGGCAGTCGCCATCGGAGCCTGGACGATCGTGGCTCCCTGGGTCATCGCGGGCAACGTCGACACGACCCGCACCGTCGTCAACAACATCATCACCGGTGCCGTCGCCCTGCTGTGCGCCCTGGCCATGGCCGCCATGGCGCGCCGCGACCGCGGCACGGCCGTCTGACCGCCCGACCCTCTGCGTCCGGCGCGCCGGGCCCCGACCGCGAGCTGGCCGGGGCCCGGTCGCAGGAGTGCCCCCGACGTGATACGCGCCACCCCGGACCTCTCTACCGCGAAAGCCGCAAACGCTGGCACATTGGACGGCATGACCGCACTCAGCGCCGCCCTCACCGCCCGCGCCCGCAACAAGGCCCGCACCGGCGGCCCCCAGGACGATTCCCCGTCCTGGCTCGAGCACGTCCTCGGATGGACGCTGGTGGTCGTCGTCGCCATGTTCGTCACGCAGATCGGCCTGATCTGACCCCGCCCGAATCCGCAACGCGGGCCGTCGCGGCCCGCGTTGGCCGACAGCCCCGTGGGCCGCAGCCCCGTCGGCCCATCGGCCGGGACCGGAACCGGCACCGCTCGGGAAGTTCGTCCCGGAGTGTCCGCACCCGCCCGTTCTCGCAGCTCAGGCGGCGAAATCCTGGTGATCTTGCCCCGGTGACGGGACGGCCCTGATCGGGCATACTCAAGCCGCCGCAGCCGCTGAACAGCCCCTTCCGCAACCCGGGAGGGCAGTATCGGCTGTGAGAGCACCGATCCCCGGCGGCGCGTCCCACACCTCACGCGTCGCCGCCGTGCCCGACCAGGGAGGAGAGCGCCGCCATGAACGACCGCGCCCCGCAGCCGGTGGACCGACAGCTGCCCACCGAGGAGTCCCGGGACCTGCTGGCGCTCGTACGAGACATCGCCCAGCGCGAGATCCGCCCGCAGGCGGCCGAGCAGGAGGACGCCGGGCACTTCCCCCGCGAGGTCTTCACGCTGCTCTCCGAGGCAGGCTTGCTGGGACTGCCGTACGACAGCGAGTTCGGCGGCGGCGACCAGCCGTACGAGGTCTACCTCCAGGTCCTGGAGGAGCTGGCCGCGGCCCGCCTGACCGTCGGCCTCGGCGTCAGCGTGCACTCCCTCTCCTGCCACGGCCTGGCCGGCTACGGCACCAAGCAGCAGCGGGCGGCCCACCTCCCCACCATGCTCGGCGGCGGCCTGCTCGGCGCCTACTGCCTCTCCGAGCCCGCCTCGGGCTCCGACGCCGCTTCGCTGACCACCAAGGCCGTCCGCGACGGCGACGACTGGGTCATCACCGGCACCAAGGCCTGGATCACCCACGGCGGCGTCGCCGACTTCTACACCGTCCTCGCCCGCACCGGCGGCGAGGGCCCCAAGGGCATCACCGCCTTCCTCGTCCCCGGCGACGCGGAGGGCCTCACGGCCGCCGCCCCCGAGAAGAAGATGGGCATGAAGGGCTCGCCCACCGCCCAGCTGCACTTCGACGGCGTCCGCGTCCCCGACACCCGCCGCATCGGCGAGGAGGGCCAGGGCTTCACCATCGCCCTCGCCGCCCTCGACGCCGGCCGCCTCGGGATCGCCGCCTGCGCCATCGGCATCGCCCAGGCCGCCCTGGACGAGGCCCTCTCGTACGCCCTGTGCCGCAAGCAGTTCGGCCACCCCATCGCCGACTTCCAGGGGCTGCGCTTCATGCTCGCCGACATGGCGACCAAGATCGAGGCGGGCCGGTCCCTGTACCTGGCGGCGGCCCGCCTGCGCGACGCCGGCAAGCCGTTCTCCCGGCAGGCGGCCATGGCGAAGCTGTTCTGCACGGACGCGGCCATGTCCGTCACCACCGACGCGGTCCAGGTCCTCGGCGGCTACGGCTACACCGCGGACTTCCCGGTCGAGCGGCTGATGCGCGAGGCCAAGGTGCTCCAGATCGTGGAGGGCACCAACCAGATCCAGCGCATGGTCATCGCCCGCCACCTGGCGGGTCCCGAGTCGCGCTGATGGAGCCGGTGGTCCTCGAGGTGCGCCCGGCCGGCCTGGCCGACGCCGAGCTGAACGAGCTGTTCGCCGCCGCCTGGCCGGGGCACCGCGCGGCACGCTTCGGGCCGGTCCTGGCCCGCAGCACCGCGTGGATCACCGCCCGGCGGGCCGGCCGCCTGGTCGGCTACGTGAACGTCGCGGGCGACGGCGGCGCCCACGCGTTCATCCTGGACACCACCGTCCACCCGGACGAGCGCCGCCGCGGCCTCGGGGTCCGCCTGGTCCGCGCCGCCGCCGAGGAGGCGCGGACCGCCGGGGCCCACTGGCTCCACGTCGACTACGAGCCCCACCTCGAGCCCTTCTACGCCCGCTGCGGCTTCCACCCGACGACAGCGGGCCTGCTCCGGCTCTAGCCGTCCGGCCCGGCTCAGAACTTCAGGTGCCCCCAAACCCAGCCCTTGCCACCGGGGACGTTGTCTCCGGCGACCTGGCACCAGGATTCCGGTGCGCAGTCTCCTACGAGCTCAACTGTTTGACCGACGCGCAGGATGCCAATCACCTGCCCGGCACCGTCCGGCTCGTTCTTGGCGTTGTAAACGTCTACGTCCTCACCGGTCACCGTTGCCGTTTTTTTCTCCTGTTGCGGGGGAGGATTCTGCGGCGGGGGAGGATTCGGTGGTGGCGGCGGCTTGTATACACAGGACATCTTCTCGTTGGAGCGCCAGCTGTTGGTGGCGTTCTGGTTGTTCCTGGTGGTGCCGCTCGCAAAGCCGTCGTCGCCCACTTGGCCCGTATAGGTGTTGGTGAGTCCGGCGCCCGGCCCTTGATCCCAGTGTGCGGTGAAATTGATGCTGCGCCCGCTCATTCCTCCGTAGACCGTGCCGAACGTCCCTGCTGTTTTTCCGACTATGGCGTACATGGCCTTCCCCGGTCCGACAGACCGTCGCGGGGAGCCGGACACGGGAACTTGCACGGTAATACCGTTGTCCTGGGTGAGTTGGAGAAGCGCAGGAAACTCGTAGTCACATGGGGGCGCCAGCGGGAGCGTCGGGTCCGCCTGCGCTGGGGCCGGTCCCGTGAAGAGCCCTGCTACGCCTATTGCCGCTGCAGCGGCGCACAACATTCTCCGTTTGGGCTTGATCGGCATGTTTGGCCTTTCGGTTTCGGCCGGCCAGCGGTGGGCGCGTCCCTGGGATGCCCGCAGCCGGACCATCGCGAACACTCCATTGCTCCCTTTGGTCAAACGCGGGAGGCGTCAAGGCTGTTGACCGCCCATACGCTCTGAAGTTCCGGACGACGTTGGGTGGCTTCGCGAACCACAACGGTGGGGGAGCGGCCAACACGGTGGCGTGACGTCCCGCCGGGGTGCAAACAACTGGTGGCTCGTCAGGCACTGGGGGCGGCGGTGGACGCCACCGAACAGCGTTGCGGGGCAGGGCCACCGGGCCGGCTTCACCACCTGCCCGCCCGGCGGGTCCACACCAAAGACCGCATCCTCAAAGGAGCACCTTCAATTATGTTCCGCCCCCAGTGACTGCCGCATCTCGTGTCCGACACCCGACGCACGTCACGGCCGGACTCTGTCGACAGGGGTTCCCGAGCCGAACCGCATTCCGTCAGGGGGTGCCGTGCCGGGCCAGGTCAGGCGTCCACGGGGTGCCAGGCCGGGCCCTCGCCGTTCCGGTCGACCCGGCCGAAGACCACGTCGGCGAAGTGGACGCCGAAGCCGATGGTGTCCGGCTCGGCCAGTTCGGCGACGAGGCGGGGGCGGTGGCCGGCGGTCGCGGTCCGGTCGTGGTCGAAGCCCGAGGACCACTCCGGGTGGTCGACCTGGACGGGGGAGTGCATGGCGTCGCCGAAGGCGATCAGGCGGCGGCCGCCCCCGGTGATGACGTACTCGGCGTGGCCGACTGTGTGGCCCGGGGTGATCCGGACGCGCACGCCCGGGAAGATCTCCTCCCCGTCCGCGATGGTGCGGACGCGCTCCGCCAGGGCCGCGACCTGGTCGGACATGCCCTGCTCCTCCAGGAGGTCCCGCCGGTCCCACTCCTGCTCGGAGATCAGGTACTCCGCGCGGGAGAGGAGGGGGCGGTCGCCGCCGGGGACCGGGTGGCAGGCCCAGCCCAGGTGGTCGGCGTGGAGGTGGGTGAAGGCCACCGCCTCGATGTCCTCCGGGCGGCGTCCGAGCTCCGCCAGCCCGGCCGGAAGGGCGCCGCCCCGGATCGCGTGCAGCGGGCCTTCCGGGAGCTCCAGCGCCTGGGGGCCGAAGCCCGCGTCGATCAGCAGCGCGCGGTCGCCGTGCTCCACCAGCAGGGCGCCGACGCTGCCCACGAGGTGACCGGTGCCGTCCAGGTACTCCGGGTGCTCGGCCCACACCGCGTCGGTGGTGTCCGGGAGCAGCCGGAGCGGCCGCAGCCGGACGTCGCCGTCCGGTACGTACGACACCTTCACGTCCCCCAGCCGTATCGAGCGGATCCCCGACGGCCGGCGCAGTCGTTCGTCCCGGTCCTGGTTGTCGCGCTGGTTCTGGTCCTGGCCCTGGTCCAGTGTCAAGTCGGCCATGGTTGCCCCCTTGTGAGGTGTCGTCAGGTGCGGCCCCCGCGATCTTCCGCGGCGACGGCGCCCACCATAGGCAGCAAATGCATCAAGTTCAAATCATTCAAGCTGTAAATGTTTTGGCTTGACGGACTTGTTAGGGTGGCGGCATGACGACTTCACCGGAGCCGCAGGTCCTCGCCGAGCGGCAGCTGTGCGGCCTGGTGAACGGGCTGGCGCAGCGCATCGCCGAGCACGTGCGCAACCGTGCCGCCGCCCTGGGGCTCACCTCGTCCCAGGCGACCGCACTGCGCGAGATGAGCGGGCCGATGACCATGCGGGAGCTGTCCGAGCGCATGTGCTGCGAGCCCTCCAACACCACCTTCGTGGTCGACAAGCTGGAGAAGCAGGGGTTGATCGGGCGCCACCCGCACCCCACCGACCGCCGCGCCAAGCACCTCGTGCTCACCGCCGAGGGCACCGCCCTGCGTGAGCGGCTCCTCGGGCTCCTCGCCGCCGAGTCCCCGCTGTCCGGCCTCGATCAGCAGGAGCAGGGCGTCCTGCGCGAGCTGCTGGAGCGGGCGCTCACCGGTTCCTGACCCGAGGGGCGGGGCGTCAGCCGCCGAACAGGGGGCCGCTCGGCCAGATCGGGGAGGCCGCGACCCGGGACCATTCCGGATCGCCGTGGCCCGGCAGGGTCCGCCCGGCCGCGGCCCAGCGGGCGAGCAGCGCGCGGTAGATCGGCGGGTCCGGCTGCCGGGGCTGAGCCGGCTGCCGAACCGATTCTTCGTACTCGTACGGCGTCGGGCGACGGCGCCGGCCGCCCATCGGCGGTGCGGGGGTGTCGAGTGCGGTCATACCGCGCCAACGCGCCGCCCGTCCTGCGGGTAATCGAGCGGGCTGCCCGGGGATCCGTTCGAGCTGTCCCCGTCCCGCCGCACGGGTCGGTGCCGGGGCGGTGGCCAGGCGTGCCGGGCTGTCAGGAAGTGCCAGAAGTATGGCCCCGAGCAGAGTTTCTGACGTACCGTCATATCCGTCGCGCCACACCCCCGTACTCCGCGCACACGCTCTGCGCCCCTGCGCCCCCAGGAGACTCGCCATGCCCGCGGACCGCCCCGTACCCCTGGACGAGTACCCCGTCCACCAGGCCCCGCTGTCGATGAAGCACACCGTCAGCGGAGACCGCAACGCCTACGACCGCTGCATCTTCCACGTCTTCGACCACGCCGGCCGCGCCGTCCTCATCCTCGGCCTCGGCGTCTACCCCAACACCGGCGTCATCGACGCCTACGCCACCCTCCGCATCGGTGACGAACTCCTCGCCGTCCGCGCCTCCGACGCCCTCACCGACGACCGCATGAACCTCGCCGTCGGGCCCCTGCGCATCACCGTCGACGAACCGCTCCGCCGGATCTCCCTGCGCTGCGACCCCGACCCCGCCGACCCCGACGGCCTCTCGTACGACATCACCTGGACCGCCGAGTTCCCGGCCCTCTGGGAGCCCCACCACACCCAGCGCCGCGGCGACCGCCTCATCCTGGAGGGCCGCCGCTTCGTCCAGGCCGGCCAGGTCACCGGCACCCTGCGCGCCAAGGGCGAGGAGTTCACCCTCACCCCGACCGACTGGACCGGCACCCGCGACCGCAGCTGGGGCGTGCGCCCCATCGCCGGCGAGGAGGGCGGCCGGGCCGCCGAGGAGCACCGGCCCGAGGGCTTCCACTGGCTCTGGATCCCGGTCCGCTTCCCCGACCGGTTCGTCATGGTCATCGTCCAGGAGGACGCCGACGGACACCGCACCCTCAACGAGGCCGTCCAGGTCTTCCCCGAGGACAGCGGCCGCCACGACGTCCAGCTCGGCTGGCCGCACACCGACATCCGCTACCGCCCCGGCACGCGCCACCCCGTCAGCGCCGTCGTCCACCTCACCGACCCGGCCCGCAAACCCCTCGAACTCGGCGTGGAGATCCTCGCCTCCTCCCCGCTCGCCGTCGGCGCCGGCTACCCGCCCGCCACCGACTGGCAGCACGGCACCTGGCAGGGCCGCGACTGGACCGACCGGCGCACCTACGACCTCTCCGACCCCGCCGCCCACCCCATGGCCGCCTTCGGCGTCACCGACCACGCGGCCCGCTTCACCCTCGAGGGGCAGACCGGCCACGGCATCTTCGAGCACGGCACCTTCGGCCGCCACGACCCCAGCGGCTTCACCGACTACGGCTCGGTCGCCCCGTAGCAGCACCCGAAACCAGCGGCAAGCCGGCCCGGCCGACCCGGCCGGCCCACCAGGACCGACCAGCAAAGGGGCAGGCATGGCAGCACCCGCACCACGTCCCCGCACCTCCACCCGCACACCCGAGGAACTCGCCCGGCGCCTGACCGCCTGGCTCGACGGCCGGCTCCCCGGCGCACGCGTCACCGGCGTCCGCGTCCCCGCCTCCAACGGCATGTCCAGCGAAACCCTGCTCTTCGACATCGACCACCCCGAGACCCCGGTCCGCGCCTGCGCCCTGCGCCTCGCCGCCGACCCGGCCGCCTACAGCGTCTTCCCCTCCTACGACATGCCGCGCCAGCACCGCGTCATGAGCCTGGTCGCGGCCCACACCGACGTGCCCGTCCCGCGCGTGCTGTGGCTGGAAGAGGACCCCGCACCCCTCGGAGCCCCGTTCTTCGTCATGGCCCGCGCCGAAGGACGCGTCCCGCCCGACGTCATGCCCTACACGTACGAGGGCAACTGGCTGCACGCGGCCACCGACGCCGAACGCGCCGCCCTCCAGGAGGCGAGCATCTCCCTCCTCGCCCGCCTGCACGACCAATTCCCGGCCAAAGAGGCCGAGTTCCTGCTGCCGGACGGCCCCGGCAGTCCGCTGCGCCGACACGTCGACTCCCAACGCGCCTACTACTCCTGGGTGGTCGACGGCCTCGCCCCCTCCCCCCTCCTGGAACGCGCCTTCGACCGGCTGGAGGAGCTGTGGCCCGCCGACGAGGGGCCCGCCGTCCTCAACTGGGGCGACGCCCGCATCGGCAACATCGTCTACGACGGCTTCGAACCGGCCGCCGTCCTGGACTGGGAGATGGCCGCCTGCGCCCCGCGCGAGGTCGACCTCGGCTGGACCGTCTACCTCCACCGCTTCTTCCAGGACCTGACCACCGGCTTCGGCCAGCCGGGCCTGCCCGGCTTCCTGCGCCGCGACGACCTCGAGCGCCGCTACGCCGAACTCACCGGCCACACCCCGCGCGACATGGAGTTCCACACCCTGTACGCGGCCCTGCGCCACGGCATCGTGATGCTGCGCATCGCCTACCGGCAGGCGCACTTCGGGGAGGTCGAGATCCCCGCCGACCCGGACGCCCTGATCCTGCACCACGCCACGATCGACGCGATGGTGCGCGGCACGTACTGGTGACGGGGCGACGGGCTGACCGGTGACCGGGCCCGGCCCGGTGGCCGGGACAGTGCAGCCCTGGCTGCTTCACGGCCCACCACGGCCCGTCGTGCCAGCCGCAGAAGGCCCCCTGCGCAGTGAGGGGCGGTGGCGCACTCCGCCACCGCCCCGCTCAACGCACCGGCCCCGCCCGGCACTCCGGGCGCCTGCGCCGCCCGTACGGCCCGGACCGGTCAGGCGGCCTGCGCGTGTCCGCTGCGCTGCGGCGGCGCCGTCGGCGCCAGGAGCCGCATCGGACGCGAGCCGGGGCCGCCCACGTGCGAGAACGGCTGCGTACGCCAGTCCAGGCCCTGGGGCAGCGTCAGCAGCACGACCTCGAGGTCCTGGGACTCCTCCGCGCCCGCGGCCGGCAGCGCCTCGACGGCCGGACGGCCGGTGCCCGCGCACACGGTGAGCCCGAACGGGTTCCACGGCGTCAGGCAGAGCGCGTGCTCCGGCAGGTACTCCTCGTCCGCGACGAGGGCGATCGACTGGCCGCAGTCGGGGCAGATCGCGTGGTGGATCTCGAAGCCCTCGCCGTCCTCGAGGCCGTCAGCGTCGTCCGCGAAGTCGGAGACGGCGCTCGGATCGAGGGGCTCCGGTTCGGTGCGACCGGCGCGCTTGGTGTTCTGCATGGATGTACTCCCCCTTGGGTGGGCCGGGCGTGGCATGTCCTTGGGCCTCGGCCACAGCAAGCACTTCCCGTCGCGCGGCACGAGTAACCACAACAACCCGGCACAGGAGGGCATACCCTTGTGGCTTTGGTCACATGCCCGCCGCAGGTGCCACTTGTGGATGGACAGCACTGGGCCTCGGGGGGCCTCGGGCCGTAGGTTGAGCGGCTATGAGCGCTATGGAGGAGCTGGACCGCCAGATCGTCGACCTGCTGGTACGGGACGGGCGGATGAGCTACACGGACCTGGGCAAGGCCACGGGACTGTCCACGTCGGCGGTGCACCAGCGGGTACGCCGCCTGGAGCAGCGGGGCGTGATCCGCGGGTACGCGGCCGTCGTCGACCCCGAGGCCGTCGGCCTGCCCCTGACGGCCTTCATCTCGGTGAAGCCCTTCGACCCCAGCGCCCCCGACGACATCGCCGACCGGCTGGCCGGCGTACCCGAGATCGAGGCCTGCCACAGCGTCGCCGGCGACGAGAACTACATCCTGAAGGTCCGCGTCGCCACCCCGCTCGAGCTGGAGGACCTGCTGAGCCGCCTGCGGGCCCTGGCCCACGTCTCGACCCGTACGACCGTGGTCCTCTCCACCCCGTACGAGGCCCGCCCGCCCCGCATCTGACCCGCGAACGGACCGCCCCGCCCTGCGGGTCCGGGGGGTGCGGTCGAGCCGGCCCCGGGGAACCGGGAGACTGGTGCGCATGACTGACCGCACCGCCCGCTCCGCCGACGCCGCCGGAGCCCCCTCGCCCGCACCCGGCCCCGACCGGACCGTCCTCCTGCGCGGCGGCGAGGTACACAGCCCCGCCGACCCGTTCGCCACCGCGATGGTCGTCGAGCGGGGCCACATCGCCTGGGTCGGCTCCGAGGGCGCCGCCGACGCCTTCGCGCAGGGCGTGGACGAGGTCGTCGACCTCGACGGTGCGCTCGTCACCCCCGCCTTCACCGACGCGCACGTCCACACCACCTCCGCCGGCCTCGCCCTCACCGGCCTCGACCTCACCGGCGCCGCCTCCCTCGCCGAGGCCCTGGGCCTGGTCCGCGCGTACGCCCGCCGCCGGCCCGCCGACCGCGTCCTGCTCGGCCACGGCTGGGACGCCGCCCGCTGGCCCGAACGCCGGGCCCCGCGCCGCGCCGAGCTCGACGAGGCCGCCGGCGGCCGCCCGCTCTACCTCAGCCGCGTCGACGTCCACTCCGCCGTGGTCACCACCGCCCTGCTGGACCTCGTCCCCGCCGTCGTCGTCCGCGGCGACGAACCCCTGACCCGCGACGACCACCACGCGGTCCGCAGGGCCGCGCTCGCCGCCGTCACCCCCGCCCAGCGCGCCGAGGCCCAGCGGGCCGCCCTCGACCACGCCGCCTCCCTCGGCATCGGCTCCGTCCACGAATGCGGCGGCCCCGACATCTCCTCCGCCGAGGACTTCGCCGACCTGCTCAACCTCGCGCGCGAGCGGCCCGGCCCGCGCGTCTTCGGCTACTGGGCCGACCGCGACCTGGAGCAGGCCAGGGCCCTGGGAGCCATCGGAGCCGCCGGCGACCTCTTCGCGGACGGCGCCCTCGGCTCCCACACCGCCTGCCTGCACGCCCCGTACACCGACGCGGGGCACACCGGCACCGGCTACCTCGACGCCGCCGAGATCGCCGAGCACGTGGCCGCCTGCACCGAGGCGGGCCTGCAGGCGGGCTTCCACGCCATCGGCGACGCCGCGCTCAGCGCCGTCGTCGAGGGCTTCCGCGCCGCCGCGGACCGGGTGGGCCTCGACCGCGTCCGCGCCGCCCGCCACCGCATCGAGCACGCCGAGATGATGACCGCGGAGACCATCGCCGCCTTCGCGGACCTCGGCCTCACCGCCTCCGTCCAGCCCGCCTTCGACGCGGCCTGGGGCGGCGAGGACGGCATGTACGCCGACCGGCTCGGCGCCGAGCGCGCCCGCACCCTCAACCCCTTCGCCGCCCTGCTCAGGGCCGGCGTGCCGCTCGCATTCGGCTCCGACGCCCCCGTCACCCCCTTCGACCCGTGGGGCACCGTCCGCGCGGCCGCCTTCCACCGCACCCCCGAGCACCGCATCTCCGTGCGCGCCGCCTTCACCGCCCACACCCGCGGCGGCTGGCGGGCCCTCGGCCGCGACGGCGCGGGCGTGCTCGTACCCGGCGCCCCGGCCGACTACGCGCTGTGGCAGACCGGCGAACTGGTCGTCCAGGCCCCCGACGACCGCGTCGCCCGCTGGTCGACCGACCCCCGCTCCGGCACCCCCGGACTGCCCGACCTGACCCCCGGCCGCGAACTGCCCGTGTGCCTGGCCACCGTCGTCGGCGGCCGGGAAGTTTTCGTACGGCCACAGGGGTGATCCCGCAGTTCCCGGGCTGGGGTGCGGGGGCCGGGCCCGGATAGGTTCGGCCGCGGCCACCCGGCGGACGCCCGCCGGCGGCGGGGTGGCCCGGTGCCGGGGACCCCGCGGTCCAGTAGACAACGGTCACGGCCGCCCGCCACGGGCGCGAACGCGACCGGCCCGAAGGACCGCGGGCCCCGACCACTGTTCTAAAGTCATCCTCTGTGACAGGACGTACGAGAACACGAAGGCGGACTCAGTGAGCGACGGCGGACAGCGAGGCCACGGACCGCTCGGCACGACCTTGGTGATCATCCCGACCTTCAACGAGGCGGAGAACATCGGGCCGATCGTCGCGCGCGTGCGCGCTGCGGTCCCCGAGGCGCACATCCTGGTCGCGGACGACAACAGCCCCGACGGCACCGGCAAGCTCGCCGACGAGCTGGCGGCCGGCGACGACCACGTGCACGTCCTGCACCGCAAGGGCAAGGAGGGGCTGGGCGCCGCCTACCTGGCCGGCTTCGCCTGGGGCCTGGAGCGGGACTACGGCGTCCTCGTCGAAATGGACGCCGACGGCTCCCACCAGCCCGAGGAACTGCCCCGGCTGCTCACCGCGCTCGCCGGCGCCGACCTGGTCCTCGGCTCGCGCTGGGTGCCCGGCGGCCGGGTGGTCAACTGGCCCAAGAGCCGCGAGTTCCTCTCGCGCGGCGGCTCCACGTACTCCCGGCTGATGCTCGACGTCCCGATCCGCGACGTCACCGGCGGCTACCGCGCCTTCCGCCGCGAGACCCTGGAGGGACTCGGCCTGGCCGAGGTGGCCTCCGCCGGGTACTGCTTCCAGGTGGACCTCGCGCGCCGCGCCGTGAAGGCGGGCTTCCGCGTCGTGGAGGTGCCCATCACCTTCGTCGAGCGCGAGTTCGGCGACAGCAAGATGAGCCGCGACATCGTGGTGGAGGCCCTGTGGCGGGTCACCCAGTGGGGCCTGCAGGTCCACGCGGCCAAGCTGACGGGCCACGACAAGGGCCACGGAAAGAGCCAGGGCCGGCCCGGCACCGGCGGCTGAGGCGGCTGAAGCCGCTTTTACGCCGCGCCGGGCACACTGGAGGGCATGACGACCGGCGTTCCCACCTCGACGGCCCCCCGGCGGCGCTCGCCCGCCCGTACGCTCCTGCCCCTGGCGGTCGCCGCCTGGCTGGTCCTGGAGATCTGGCTGCTCGGCCTGGTCGCCGACGCGGGCGGAGCCCTCGCCGTCACCGCGCTGCTCGCGGCAGGGCTGGTGCTGGGCGTGATCGTCATCAAGCGGGCCGGGCGCCGGGCCTTCCGGAGCCTGACCGACACCTTCCAGCAGGCGCAGCAGGGCCGCCCGCCCGCAGGACCGCGGCCGGGACCGGGCTCCGGCAACGGCATGACCATGCTGGCCGGCCTGCTCCTCATCGTGCCCGGCCTGCTGTCCGACCTCGTTGCCCTGCTGCTGCTCGTCCCGCCCGTGCGGGCGTGGATCGGCCGGCGTACGGCCCGCACCCTGGAGCGCAGGATGGCCGCGGCGCAGTCCGGGAGCTTCGCCGACGCCTTCCAGCAGGCCCGCATCCACTACCCGGACGGCAAGGTCGTCCAGGGCGAGGTGATCCGCGAGGACCGGCCGCCGCACCGCCCGGAACCCGACACCGGCTACCGTCCGCCGCTGGCGCCCTGACGCGGCTCCGGAGCGGCGTACGGCGCGAAACCCGACGGACGAACAAGCCGACGGCAGAGGAACAAGCCGCAAGCCGAGGGCCGAGAGCAGACGAAGAGGCCGAGAGCAGACGAACAAGCCGAGGGCCCCGCCACCAGCTGGTGGCGGGGCCCTCGGCTTGTTCTCTTCGTCCGGCCGTCAGGCGGACTTGCGGCTGTCCCGCGGATGCACGGCGATGTTCATGGCGCCGGAACGAAGGACCGCCAGCCGTTCGGCCAGGACCTCCTCCAGCTCCTCGCGGGTACGCCGCTCCATGAGCATGTCCCAGTGCGTTCGCGCGGGCTTGCCCTTCTTCTCCTCGGGCCCGTCCCCGTCCACGAGGAGTGCCATGGCGCCGCACGCCTTGCACTCCCACTCCGGCGGAATCTCTGCCTCAACCGAGAACGGCATCTCGAATCGATGTCCGTTCTGGCATGCGTACTCCACCGCCTGGCGCGGGGCCAGATCGATGCCGCGGTCCGTCTCGTAGCTGGTAACCACGAGCCGCGTACCGCGGAGAGCTCGCTCACTCATGAATCGTGCCTCCCGGGCTTGTCGCCCACAGGACAGGTGTCGCTGTCGTCGTCATCCGGTCAACGTCCGGTCGGCGGTATAGATTCCCGCTCCGGGTGATGCGTCGCCCGTCGTGCCGCCCCTTGTTGTACCCACCAATGCCCGTTTTGTCACATCTGGCAGCAGATGTCACCCAACGTCTTCACTTCTTCAGCACGCAGTAACGCTCCGCCTGGCAGGCCAAAGGCGTACACTACCGGCCCTTTGCTTCAACGTCGAAATCCGTTCGGAATTCGTAGGAAGATCCGGCCCGGGAGCGCGTGCCGGGCGGCTTCCGCTCGTGTCCTGAACACGATCAGATCCGCTCCGGAACAGGATTGCCCGCCGCCGCCACCGCGCGCCGCACCGGCACCCGCGCCAGCAGCACGAAACCCAGTGCGAAGAAGACCACCAACGAGATGATCGCGTCCCGATAGCTCCCCGTGACCTGGTACGTCAGCCCGAACACCAGCGGACCCACCCAGCTCAGCCCGCGGTCGCTCATCTCGTACGCGGAGAAGTACTCCGCCTCCTTGCCCGCCGGCACCAGGTGCGAGAACAGCGAGCGCGACAGCGCCTGGCTCCCGCCCAGCACCAGCCCGATCATCGAGGCCAGCGCGAAGAACCACACCGGCGTCCGGGCCGGCAGGAAGTACCCCGCCCCCAGCGTCAGCGCCCACGCCGCCAGCGACCCGAGGATCGTCCGCTTCGCCCCGTAGGTCCGCGCCAGCCGGCCCATCGCCAGCGCCCCGCCCACCGCCAGGACCTGCACCAGCAGCACCGCCCCGATCAGCGTGGACTGCTCCAGCTCCAGCTCCTCCGAGCCGTACACCGACGCCTGGGAGATCACGGTCTGCACGCCGTCGTTGTAGATCAGGTACGCCAGCAGGAACGACAGCGTCAGCGGGTAGCGCCGCATGTCCTTGAGCGTCGCCACCAGCTGCTTCCAGCCGCTCACCGCCTCGACCGCACCCGGCTCCCGCACCACCGCCCGGTCCCGCAGCCGGCGCAGCGGGATCACCGCGAAGGCCCCCCACCACAGGCCCGCCGAGGCCAGGCAGATCCGCACCGCCGCACCCTCCGACAGGCCGAAGCCGTCGTGGCCCAGGTACAGGGCGAGGTTCGCCACCAGCATCAGCGAGCCCGCCGTGTAGCCGAATGCCCAGCCCCGCGAGGAGACCGTGTCGCGCTCGTCGGGCGTGGAGATCTGCGGCAGGTAGGCGTTGTAGAGCACCATCGACACCGACAGCGCCGCGTTCGCGACGATCAGCAGCACCCCGCCCAGCAGGTAGCGCTCCCCGCCGAGGAAGAACATTCCGGTGGTGGCCGCGGCACCCGTGTACGCGGCCACCGCCAGCAGCGGCTTCTTGCGGCCCGTCCGGTCCGCGAGCGCCCCCGCCAGCGGCATGATCAGCACCGCCAGGATCACCGAGGCCGACACCGAGTAGGCGAAGAACGACCCGGCCCGCACCGGGATCCCCAGCGGGTGCACATAGCCCTCGGCGTCCGCCGCGGCCTTCGCCACGGAGGTCAGGTACGGCCCGAGGAACACCGTGAGCACGCTCGCCGAGTACACCGACACCGCGAAGTCGTAGAAGTACCAGCCCCGCTGCTCCCGCTTGCGCGCGGCAGCCGCCTGCGCGGCCGATCTGCCGTCCTCGGAGCCCGATTCCGCTTCGTCCGTCGTCTGCGCACTCATCAGTGCCCCCTCGCTGGTCCCCGTACCGCACGGCCCGCGGGCACCCGCGCGCAGCCCGCCGGCCCTGTCAGGCCCAGGCCCCGCGCCGGTCCAGCACCGTGCGCAAGATGTCGATCCGGTCGGTCATGATGCCATCGACCCCCAGGTCGAGGAGAGCCTCCATACGTTCCGGTTCGTTCACGGTCCACACGTGCACCTGCAGACCCCGCTCGTGCGCGGCCCGGACGAACCTCCGGTCGACCACCGGGATCCCGCCCTGCCGCTCCGGCACCTGCGCCGCCACCGCACCGGCGCGCAGCGCCGCCGGGATCGCCCAGGACCGCAGCCGCAGCCCCACCACGCCGCGCACCCCGTACGAGGTCGCCAGCCTGGGACCGGCGAGCCGGTGCGCCCGGGCCACCCGGCTCTCCGAGAACGAGCCCACGCACACCCGGTCCCACAGCCGCGCCCGGGCGATCAGGTTGACCAGCGGATGCAGCGCGGACTCGGCCTTGACGTCGATGTTCCAGCGGGCGTCGGGGAACTCCTCCAGCAGCTCCTCGAACAGCGGCAGCGGCTCGCCGCCCCCCACCCGGACCCGGCGCAGGTCCTTCCAGGCCAGGTCCGCGATCCGGCCCCGGCCGTCGGTGACCCGGTCCAGGGTCGCGTCGTGGAAGGCCACCAGCTTGCCGTCGGCCGTGGCGTGCACATCGGTCTCGAAGTACCGGTACCCGGCGTCGGCGGCCCGCCGGAAGGCGGCGGTGGTGTTCTCCAGACCGTCCGCCGCGCCCCCGCGGTGCGCGAAGGGGATCGGAGCCGGGTGGTCCAGGTACGGATGGGACAGGCGTACGTGCGTCACCGCGGCAGTATGCCTCCTCGAGCCCCGCCCCGGCGCCCCGCTCCGAAACCTCCCCCCGGCCCGGGCCCCGGCCCGGGCCCCACCCCGCGTCGCCCCCCGCGTCGCGCCCCGCGCCCGCTCCCGACCGGCCCGCCCCTGGTCCCGCGGCCCCTCCCGTGGCACCCTGAGGCGGCACGGCCAATCCAATCCCGGGCGCAACCGGCGCCCCCAGGAGCCAATTCGACGAAGGTGGACCGGACGGCATGGCGGAGTGGACCTCGGCGGTGGGCGCCGCACAGCTCGCACGGCTCATCACCTCCCAACAGGAACGGCCCGGCATCCCCGGCGCGCGCAAGCTGCCCGCGTACCGGTCGCTCGCCGACGGCATCCGCCTGCTCGTCCTCGAAGGGCGCGTCCCCGTCGCCGCCCGGCTGCCCGCCGAGCGCGAACTCGCCGTCGCCCTGAGCGTCTCCCGCACCACCGTCGCCGCCGCCTACGAGGCCCTGCGCGGCGAGGGCTTCCTCGAGTCCCGCCGCGGCGCCGGCAGCTGGACCTCCGTACCCGCCGGGAACCCGCTGCCCGCCCGCGGCCTCGAACCCCTGCCGCCCGAATCCCTCGGCTCGATGATCGACCTCGGCTGCGCCGCCCTCCCGGCGCCCGAGCCCTGGCTCACCAAGGCCGTGCAGGGCGCACTCGAAGAGCTGCCGCCGTACGCGCACACCCACGGCGACTACCCGGCCGGCCTGCCCGCCCTGCGCCGCATGCTCGCCGACCGCTACAACGAGCGCGGCATCCCCACCATGCCCGAGCAGATCATGGTCACCACCGGGGCCATGGGCGCCATGGACGCCATCTGCAGCCTCTTCGCCGGCCGCGGCGAGCGCATCGCCGTCGAATCCCCCTCCTACGCCAACATCCTCCAGCTCATGCGCGCCGCCGGCCTGCGGCTCGTCCCGGTCGCCATGGCCGACGGCCTCGCCGGCTGGGACCTCAACGCCTGGCGCCAGGTGCTGCGCGACGCCGCGCCCCGCCTCGCCTACGTCGTCGCCGACTTCCACAACCCCACCGGCGCCCTCGCCACCGCCGAGCAGCGCCGGGCCATGGTCGAGGCCGCCCGGTCCGCCGGCACCGTGCTCGTGGTCGACGAGACCATGGCGGAGCTCCGGCTCGATCCCGCCGTGGAGATGCCGAGGCCCGTCTGCTCCTTCGACCCGGCCGGCTCCACCGTGATCACCGTCGGCTCCGCCAGCAAGGCCTTCTGGGCCGGCATGCGGATCGGCTGGGTCCGCGCGGCGCCCGACGTCATCCGCAGCCTGGTCGCGGCCCGGGCCTACGCCGACCTCGGCACGCCCGTGCTCGAGCAGCTCGCGGTGAACTGGCTGATGCGGACCGGCGGCTGGCAGGAGGCGGTGGAGATCCGCCGCGACCAGGCCCGCGAGAACCGCGACGCGCTGGTCGCCGCCATCCGGCGGGAGCTGCCCGACTGGGACTTCGAGGTCCCGCAGGGCGGCCTGACCCTGTGGGCCCGGGCCGGCGGACTCTCCGGCTCGCGGCTGGCCGAGGTGGGGGAGCGGGTCGGCGTACGGGTCCCCTCCGGCCCGCGGTTCGGCGTCGACGGGGCCTTCGAGGGCTACGTCCGCCTGCCCTTCACCGTCGGCGGCCCGGTGGCCGACGAAGCCGCGGCCCGCCTCGCGGCGGCCGCCCGCCTGGTCAGCACCGGCGCGGGCAGCAGCGGCGCGGAACCCCCGCGCACGTTCGTGGCCTGACGCCCGCGGCCGGGAGCCCTGGGCGGGGGACCGGTGGGGCCCATGGTCGGGCGAAGGCACGGGCCCGGGCCCGGGGCGCCGCCGGAACAGGCTGGGTACGGGCCCGGGGCGCGGCCGGGCACCGGCCGGCCGCCGTGGTGCGGGGGCCGGCGCGTTCCCGGGTACCCCCACCGGCCCCGGCGCAGGCATGGAGGCCGGCCCGCGACCCGGCGCCAGAAGACCGCACCCCCGCCCTGGGCCGGGCCTACTGGGCCTCGGCCGCGATCTCCGGCAGGGCGTTCGCGTCGACCGGGGGCCCCTGGGCCGGGGGCTGGGCCTGGAGCGGCTTGCCGAGGGCGATCCGGTCCGGGCCGCCCGCGATCCCCGCCGCCCGCCCGGGCAGCAGCTCCAGCACCGCCTGGCGGTCCTCCGGGCGCGCGGCCTCGTCGTACGGGTCCGGGGCCGCGGGCACCTGCAGCCGGTGCACCGGGCCCGCCCCGAGCCGCACGTACCCGCGGCCCGGCGGCACGTGCGCGGTCGGGGTGGTGTGCGGCGGCAGCCCCAGCACCTCCGTGAGCTGCCGGACGGAGGCCGCCCCGAGCGCGACGCGGGCCCGCGCGTGCTGCCGTACCGCCTCGTCCAGCAGCTCCAGGTGGTCGAACTGCTCGGCCACCGCCACCGTGACGTGCGCGGCGCGCCCGTGCCGAAGCGGCACCTGCAGCCGCCTCAGCGGGTCCGGGGCCTCCTCGGCCGCGGCCAGGTGCGCGAGCACCCCGGGCCGGTCCAGCAGGATCCACAGCGGCCGCCTGGTGTCCTCCGGGGCCGGGCGGCCCGCCTCCCGCGCCCGGTGGGTGGCGATCAGCCGCCGCTGGGTCTCGTGCGCCGCCCACTCCAGCGCGGCCAGCGCCCCGCCCGCCCCGCTCTCCACGGCGAGCACGCCGCTGCGGCCCGACAGGCAGGAGAACTCGCCGGCGCCCCCGCCCTCCACGACCAGTACGTCGCCCCCGTGGGCCAGCGCCTGCAGCGCGATCGACCGCAGCAGCGTCGAGGCCCCGCTGCCGGGCTGGCCCACGGCCAGCAGGTGCGGCTCCGTCGAGCGCGGCCCGGTGCGCCAGATCACCGGCGGCAGGTCCCGCGGCTCGCCGTCCTCCAGGACGGGCAGCGTGCGCTGCACCGCGTCCGGGTCGGTGAACCCGAGCACGGTCTCACCCGGGGAGGTGACGAACGGCTGTGCGGCGATCCCCGTCGGCAGCCCGGCGAGCACCCGCAGGTCCAGCTGGTTGGCCTCCTCGTTCCAGTCGAAGAGGTACTCCCGGCCGCGCCCCGACTTGGCGTGCAGCAGGGCCTCGATGCGCGCCCGCGAGGCGGCCTCGCCGTCGGTGAAGTAGGCGGGGTAGCGGATGCGCAGCCGGGTGATGCGGCCCGCGCCGTCGAACGCGTACTCGCTGAAGGCCGGGGCCCAGTCCCCGCCGTGGGAGAAGAGCGGGCTGGGATCCTCCGGGATCGAGAAGTACGGCACGAGCGCCTCGTAGAGCGCGCCCAGCCGCTGGGTCTCGGCGGGAGTGGGTCCCGCCGCGACCGGGGCGCGGTCGCGGCCCCGCCAGGCCGCCGCCGCCATCAGGGTGACGAGCGCGAGCAGGGGCCCGTACGGGACGAGCGCGACCACGAGGACACAGGCGGCGCCGAGGAACAGCGCGGGACCGCGCTTGTCCTTGGGCGTCCCGGCCCACCGGCGCCGCCCCGCCGCCGCCAGGACGCGCAGGCCGCGCCCGATGACCAGCAGCGGATGGAGGACGTCCGTGGCATGGTCGGCTGCCGCGCGGGCAAGCTCGCGCCCCCGGGCCGGCGACAGGCTGCCGCTGATGGGGATGCGGGGGAGTGGGCGCCGGGCCACGGGCGTCTCCTGGAGTTGTGGTGGGACGGGAGGGGCGGGCGACTAGAGCTTGATCCCGCCGAGCAGGCTCGCGAGGCTCGCCGTGCTCGCCGTGATGCTGGGAGCGATGGCGGAACCCGCGAGGAAGAAGCCGAAGAGCGCGCAGGTGAAGGCGTGGGACAGCTTCATGCCGTCCTTCTTGAAGAACAGGAAGGCGATGATGCCGAGCAGGACGACGCCCGAGATGGACAGGATCATGAGTTCTCCTGGTGAGTGGGGACAGTCACCATCAGTTGTCCCAGGCTCACAGGAAGTATCAATGCGATAAAAGGTGCATACGGGTGAATTCCGCTCCGATTCACTTGACCGGCCCACTCCCGCTGGCGGAGCCGGCGCACACCGGCATCGCCCCCGGCCCCGGCCGCGCGGCGCAGCGCTCCCCGACCCACCGCGGCCCACCTGCGCCGATCGGGCGCCGGCCAGGCGCCCACCGGCATCCTTGCCTCGACCTGCACCCCGTATGTGCAGGTCCGGACGCTACTCTGGCGATTCACCCGTACGGACGCAGCCGTGCACACCCCTGCCCGTGAAAGGCGGTACGAACGATGAGCGAGCACCAGCCCGGCGAGAACGGCTCCCACGACGCCCCCGAGGCCCCCGACGAGGACGTCATCGAGCTCGCCACCAAGATCTTCGACCTCGCCCGCCAGGGCGAGACCGCGACGCTCGCCGCGTACCTCGACGCCGGCGTCCCGGCCAACCTCACCAACGACCGCGGCGACACCCTCGTCATGCTGGCTGCCTACCACGGCCACGCCGACACCGTCACCGCCCTGCTCCAGCGCGGCGCCGAGGCCGACCGCGCCAACGACCGCGGCCAGACCCCGCTCGCCGGAGCCGTCTTCAAGGGCGAGGAAGCCGTCATCCGCGCCCTGCTCGCCGCCGGCGCCGACCCGCACGCCGGCACCCCCTCCGCCGTGGACACGGCCCGCATGTTCGCCAAGGCCGAGCTGCTGGACCTGTTCGGGGCCAACTAGCAAGCAGTCGGAGCCAAACAGTCCGCTTTTGGCCGTGACCTGGCATGCTCTGACCGGCCACCGACCTCACGGGTTGGTCACGGCGGCCGTAAATGTGGTCGCGGCGCACAAACCGGCTGGGTCATCATGGCGTCGGATTCGATTCGCGAGCACGGCGGACGGGCAGGAGGGGGCAGGACGCGAAGGGTGTCCGCGCCCCACCCCCTGCAGAACCGGCCGCCCCCGGTCGCGAAGCACCGACGAGAGTGAGAAGGCAATGGTCTACATCGAGCGGAACACAACGGCGAACGTCCTCACATGCTGTTACGCGGCCCTGTGAACCCCGATTCCCGGTTGCGTCCCCAGCTTGATTTGAGGCCATTCCCATGTTCGAACCAGTCATAGCGCCAAGCGGCACCCTGCTCGGGCTCCTCCAGCGGGGCCGCGGCGACGGCACCCTGCACGCCCTGGCGGCCCCCCGGCCCGAGGCCCTCGCGGCCCTCAACCAGTGCGTGCTCCGCGACCCGCGCCAGGACTGGCAGGTAGAGAACCGCTCCCTGTACTACGCCCGCCTGTACCTGGACCTCGACGGACCGCTGGGCGAGATCGAGAGCCACCTCTTCAGCGCCGACGACCTCGTCGACGACTGCGAACACCGCACGGGCCTCGCCCTGTCCGTCCTCGGCCACCTCGCCTCCTACGGCCGCGACGACGCGCTCATCCTGCTGCGCAGGTACGCCGCCGCCGGAGCCAACTGGGCCTGGGCGCTCGACGAGCTCGCCCTGCGCGACGACGACGAGGGACTGCTGTCCCTCGCCGCACCCGTCCTCGCCCGATTCCCCGCCACCGCCGAGGGTGAGGCGCGGCTGGCCGCCGCCGTCCGCGACGCCTACGAGCCCCGGCCCTGGTGCCTGTGGGAGGAGACCGCCGAGTACGGCGAACGCCTCACCGCCGCCCGCCGCCAGGGCTCCTTCGACCGCTGGCAGCGCCAGCTCACCCCCAACGGGCCCCGGCCCGGCTGGGGCGTCCAGGCCGTCTTCGACTGGGCCGCCGACGGCTTGCGCCGCGGCACCCCGCTGCACGTGCCCGCCGCGCGCTGCCTGGCCGCCGTCGCCTCCCCCGAGGACCGCGGCACCATCCTCGCCGCGGCCGCCGGAGCCCACGGAGAGGCCGCCCGCGCCACCGCCCTGCACCACCTGGTCCTCGCCGAACCCGAGAACCCGGCCGTCCTCGACCTCATCGAGGCCGCCGCCGACGAAGCCGCCGTCGCCGCCTACGAGCGCATGTGCGGCCCAGCCGCCATCGACCGGGCCCGCAGCTGGGCCCACCGCCCCGACGCCCTCGGCGAAGCCGCCGCCGCGCTCCTCGCCGCCCACGGCGGACCCGAGGACACCGAGCTCGTCCTGGGCGCCCTGCGCTCCACCGTCCGCGGCTCCGGCCCGGACTCCCCGCGCCTGTTCGCCCTCGTCGACGGGGCCGGCCGGCTCTCCATCGGCTGCGCGGCGCCCGTACTGCGGCACATCTACCGCGAGACGGCCTCGTCCCACCTGCGCGGCCGCGCGGCCCGCGCCCTCGCGGGCACGGACCCGACGTTCGCGGCGGGCTTCGCGGTGGAGTGCCTCTGGGACTGCGAGGAGACCACCCGCGAGGTCGCGGCCCGCCACGCCGAAACCGCAGATGCCCGCGTGACCCCGCGCCTGCGCCGCCTGGCCACGGACCCGGCGGAGGAGGAGGACGTCCAGTCGGCGGTCCGCAGCCGCATCACGCCGGAGTCGGCGGTGTAGGGGGCAGGAGCCTGGCGGCGCGGAGGCCGGGGGCCCGGAGGGCCCGGAGGCCGGGAGGCCCCGAGGCGGGAAGACCCCTCCCGCGGCGCACGGGAAGACCCTCCCGCGGGGCGGGCCGACAAAGCCCTGCCGGATCGCGGCGCCGTCGCCGCCGTCGGCGGCGCGGGGCCCGGGCCGCGGCGTGCCCGGCAGGGGCGGCCGAGACGAGGCCGGGCTGCCCAAGCGGGAAACGACCCCGCGGCTCAGGGGGCGGCCGGCATGCTGCACCCGCACCGTCCGCTCAGGCGGTGCCTGGGGGTGGGGTCACGGTCAACCCGGGTCGGGGAGTGCCCGGGGGCGTCCCGGCCGCCCATTGTCCTTCCGGTGCGGGCCGGCCTATCAAGGGCGCTCCCTGCGGTCGCGTCGCTTCGCGATGTCGCTCCGCTCCACCCTTGACAGACCGGCCCACCCCGGAATGCCAAAGAGCTGCCGGGAAGCCCCCGAAGGATGGCCAGGGGGAACGATGGAAGGACAGCCCTCGCCAGAGAGGACAGTCGGGGTCGGGAAGTGCAGAATCCTTCCTCCCGGAACCACCACCCTCCCCGCCCCCGGGCATCCGGGAAGCCGAGCCCCAAGGCCCACGAGACATCCATCTCCGCAGCCGATGGGCTCCAACCTGCACGAAACGACGAAAAGATGGCCGCCAGGAGCGGGGAGACGCATCAGATCGCTACGCGCTCCTCCTTTCTCAGCGTCCGACGGCCGTCTGCGGCTGGTAACGCACCAGATCGCTACGTGGCCCGGCACGTCTCAGCGTCAGACGACCGTCCGCGACTGATAGGCGCACCAGAGAGCGGATGCCTGGCTGAGTGCGTGCGAGAGAGTCGCAGGAAGGATTCTTCGACCCTCTGCGGATGGAAGTCGGCCGTCTGTGGGGGGCGAAGAGGCCCTCAGGTAGCCGAATGACGACTTTCCTGACGTCACGCTCCGTCTGGCGCCCCTTACGTTTTCACTCTGCCGCCACAGAAGAGCAATGAGCGCGCTTGCG
The DNA here is from genome assembly GCF_040704625.1 of Streptomyces sp. NPDC046866. NCBI lineage: Bacteria > Bacillati > Actinomycetota > Actinomycetes > Kitasatosporales > Streptomycetaceae > Streptomyces > Streptomyces sp. NPDC046866. The sequence continues at coordinate 19,649 of NZ_JBEYXN010000035.1, read as the reverse complement.
CCTCGAAAATGCCCAATGCGGCCGTCAGTCCCCGAACTGCGTGAACTGCGCGGCAATCCGCGGCATCTCGGCTCCAGACGGCCGCCGGGCGCCGAGGCGTGAGCCACCAAGTACCGACCTGAGGCGCTTCCCGGCCGTGGACGGCCGTCAGGCGCTGAGACGTGCCGGACCACGTAGCGATCTGCCGCGCCCACCAGCCCCAGACGTCCGTCTGTCGCTGAGACGTGCCGGGCCACGTAGCGATCTGGTGCGCTACCAGCCACGGACGGTCGGCAGTCGCCGAGAAGAGAGGAGCGCGTAGCGATTTGGGGCGTTCCCCGCCCCCGATGGTCATCTCATTGACGTCTGGTGCGGGTTGGAGCCCCCCTCGGCTGCGAAGATGGCCCCATTTGTGCGCCTTGGGGCTCGGCTTCCCGGATGCCCGGTGCCCGGCAGGAAAGGGAATCCGGGGAGGAAGGATTCTGCACCTGGGGCGGGGGAGTGAGGTCTCTGGCGAGGGCCGTCCTTGAATCGTTCCCCCTGGCCATCCTTCGGGGGCTTCCCGGCAGCTCTTTGGCATTTCGGGTCGTGCCGGTCTGTCAAGGGTGGCCGAAGGCCATCGCGAAGCGACGCGACCGCAGGGAGCGCCCTTGACGGGCCGGCGCGCCCCGAAAGGACAATGGGCGGCCGGGACGCCCCCGGACACCCACCGACCCCGCCCCACCGTGACCCGCCCCTCCTAGGCACCGCCCGGCAGGGCCACCCCGCCCCACCGAGACCCCGCCCCCCGCCCCCGCCCCCGCCCCGCTCTTCAGCCGACCTCACCGGGCATCCCGCATCCCCCTACCGCCCCGCGGTTTTCACGAAACGGACCGTCGTGCCCGGCCGGGCCTGGGCCGCCGCGTCCAGGGCCGGGCCCGGCGGGACCACGCCGACCACCGGGTAGCCGCCCGTGACCGGGTGGTCCGCCAGGAACACCACCGGCATGCCGTCCGGCGGGACCTGTACCGCGCCCAGGACCATCCCCTCGCTCGGGAGCTCCCCGGACCGGGCGCGGGCCAGCGGTGGTCCGGCCTCGGTGCGCAGGCCGATCCGGTTCGATGCCGGGGACACCCGGTACGCCGAACGCCACAGCGCGGCGAGCGAAGCCGGCTCGAACCAGTCGGCCCGCGGCCCCGGCCCCAGCGGGAGCACCAGCTCGGCCGGAGCCCCCGGCACCCGCAGCGCGTCCGCCCCGCAGACCGGGGCCGGCCCGGCGGGGCCGACCGGCAGCACCGTCCCCGCCACCGGTACGGCCGGGCCCAGCCCGGACAGCAGGTCCGTGGAGCGACTGCCGAGCACCGGCTGCACGCCCAGGCCTCCCCGCACGGCGACGTAGCTGCGCACCCCCGACTCCGCCCGGCCGACCTCCAGCACCGCCCCGGCCGGGACGCGGACCGGCGCCCCCCAGGCCACCGGGCGACCGGAGATCCGTACTGCACACGGCGCACCCGTGACGGCCACGGTCGCCGCGGTCCCGGCCGGCCCCCGCACCCGCAGCCCGACCCCGTCCACGGTGGTCTCCAGCGCGGCCGCATCCGGCGGGTTGCCCAGCAGCCGGTTGGCCAGGGCGTACGCTCCGGCGTCCAGCGCGCCGGACCGCGGCACCCCGAGGTGTGCGTACCCGGGCCGGCCCTGGTCCTGGACCGTGGTCAGCGCCCCCGGCCGGACCACCTCCAGCGTCACCGCAGCCACAGAGCCCCCGCTCACCCCGCCACCTCCTCGAACCGCACCCGTACCCCCGGCGCGAACAGAGCCGCCGGCTCGCGCTGCGGGTCCCACAGCACCGCGTCCGTGGTCCCGATCAGCTGCCAGCCGCCGGGGGAGGAGCGCGGGTACACCCCGGCGTACTCGCCCGCCAGGGCCAGCGAGCCGGCCGGGACGGCCGTCCGGGGCGTGGCCCGGCGCGGCAGGTGGAACCGCTCCGGCAGCCCGGTCAGGTACCCGAACCCGGGCGCGAACCCGCAGAACGCCACCCGGAAGACCACCGAGCCGACGACCTGCGCCACCTCCCGCTCGGCGGTGCCCCACAGCCGGGCCACCTCCGCGAGGTCCGGCCCGTCGTACCGCACCGGGACGGTGACCAGCGGCCCCTGCGTCTCCTCCAGCGGCGGCACCTCCCAGCGCACGATCCGCTCGGCCAGCGCCGCGGGCTCCCGTACGCCGTCCAGCAGCACCGTCCGCGCGGCCGGCACCACATCGCGCACGCCGCCGCCCGCCGCACCGCCCAGCTCGCCCGCCGCGCGCCGGCGGAGCACCTCCGCGTGGAGGGCGGCCACCTCGGCCGCCGAGTCCAGCTCGACGAGCACCGCCTCGCCGCCCACCACCACGGCCCTCACGCGAAGGCCTCCACGCGTACGCCCGCCTCCGCCAGGGCCTGCCGCACCCGCAGCGCGAGCTGCGCGGCGCCCGGCGTGTCCCCGTGCAGGCACAGCGACCGGGCCGCCACCGCCACCCGCGAGCCGTCGGCGGCGGTCACGGCGCCCTCCACCGCCATGGCGACCGCCCGTGCGACCACCGCGTCCGGGTCGTGCACCACCGCCCCGGGCTCGCCGCGCGGCACCAGCGTCCCGGCCGCGGTGTACGCCCGGTCGGCGAAGGCCTCCGGTACGGGGGTCAGCCCGGCCGCCTCGGCGGCGGCCAGCAGCAGCGACCCGGGCAGGCCCAGCACCGGCAGGTCACCGCCCCCGGCCGCGTCCGCCGCCAGGCGGATCCCGGCCACCACCGCGCCCGCCTGGTCGGCGTCGTACACGGTGCGGTTGTACAGCGCACCGTGCGGTTTCACGTACGACACCCCGGAGCCGGCCGCACGGGCGAAGACCTCCAGCGCCCCGATCTGGTACGCCACCTCGTCGGCGAGCTCCTGCGCCGGCACGTCCATCGCGCGCCGCCCGAAGCCCGCCAGATCGCGGTACGACACCTGCGCGCCGATCCGCACGCCCCGTTGCGCGGCCAGCTCGCAGACCCGCCGCATGATGGACGGGTCCCCGGCGTGGAAGCCGCAGGCGACGTTGGCGCTCGTGACGACGGACAGCAGGGCCTCGTCGTCGGTCAGGGTCCAGCGCCCGAAACCCTCACCCAGGTCGGCGTTGAGATCGATCAGAGGTGTGATCATGGAAGCCATGGCGTGAGCGTAGAACGTAGGGCAACCCCCGTGCGGCCGCGCGGGGCCCCGACCCGCCCCGACCCGTCCCCACCGCCCCGGACCGATCCGGCCGAACCATGCCGTTTGGGATGTTGTCCGTGTCAGCGCCTAATCTTTGTCCGTGACTCTCCCTGCCCCGGCGAAGCCCATCCCCTCCCCGGCGCCGGGCCCGGCCGCCGACGAGGGCCTGGCCCGACGGCTGCGCGCGCTCGCCTGCACCGCCCCCCTGCACGACCTCGACGTCCGCAAGGCCAACCTCGCCGGCGAGTACGGGATCTACGCGATGGCGGAGGTCGCGCTCGCAGCGATCGACCTGGTCACGCTCCACATGGACTTCGACACCGGCGCCGACCACGAGCAGATAGTCGCCCGGCTGCTCCCGCGCGTCGCCGCCCAGGCCCCGCACCGGCCCGCCGCCGAGCACGAGCGGGTGGCCCGCTGGGTGCTGGAGAACCTGATCAACGTCGGCAGCGTCGACCGCGGCTTCCGCGCCATCTACGGCACCTTCGGCCCCGACGGCGTCTACGTGCGCCGCGACTACGACTTCAAGCTGATCGAGGAGGTCCCGGGGTACGGCGGCGCCGTCTACCTCCGCACGACCGACGAAGCCGTCAACGTGCTGGTCGGCGCCCTCGACACCGACGTGACCAGCGCCCAGATCGCCGCCGAGGTCAAGCTGGAGGTCCTGGTCAGCCGCGGCCGCCTCGCGGACGCCCAGCTCGCCGCCGAGCAGGCCCGCTACCGCACCGTCCAGTACGCCGAGACCCTGCGCCGCACCCTCGACGCGACCCGGCGCAACGTGCGCGCCGTGGACTGGCTCCGGTCCGTGCCCGACATGATCGAGGAGGCCCTCGACCACGTCGCCGACCGCTACCGGCACGAGAACGCGATCCTCACCAACATCCGCAAGGCCCGCGACGAGGCGGAGGAGCCGGAGAACAAGCGGCGCGCCGCCGAGCTCGTCGACATCGTCAAGGACTGCATCCGCCGGCACACCCAGCTGCAGTCCCGGCTGCTCGACGCCGGCCCGCTGTTCCGCGCCGAGCAGGACCGCCAGGCCTTCGCCGCGCCCGCGCCGCGCTCCGGCATCGACCTGTACGGGCAGCTGGTCGCCCCGGTCCTGCCGCTGCCCGTCGCCGACGCCACCCGCGTCACCGACGCCTTCTTCGCACGCGGCACCGGCCTGCGCACGCCCGTCTCCGTACGGGTCGCGGACCTGGTGGAGATACTGCTCACCCCGCCGGTGGAGCGGGAGCACCTCGGCGCCGAGATGCCCGAGCCCGACCTCATCGCCACCCCCGACGACAGCCGCTTCAGCGAGGAGCAGCTGGCTGCCGCGATGGAGCTGCTGGACCTGCCGCACGACGCCCCGCGCCGCCTGTCGGGGCTGCTCGCCGAGGCCCGGCGCAGCGACCCGGACCTGCCGTACCTGGTGGCGCTGCTGGCGGTGCACGCGGCCAGCCCGGCCGTCGGCACGGCGTACCGGCAGGGCGAGGAGCGGCTGCTGTTCGCCGTGGACGACGGTACGCAGCTCGACGACCCGGAGTTCGGCGGCGCCGACCTGATCGTGGGCACGGCCCTGCTGGACGCGGCCGCCATGACGGCGGACCGCACGGAGGCGGCATGACACCCCCGCAGCCGCGCCGACCCCGTCCGCACCCGGGCGCCGGCGCGCCGCAGCACCCCGCCCCGCACCCCGTCCCACCGGGCTCGTCCGTCCCGGCAGCCGCACCGCACGAGAGGCAGTACCCGTGAGCGACCACCACGCCGAGCACCCCGCGTGGAGCGAGGCCGACACCCCGTCGGCTGCGGCCCCGGCGGGCTCGCACGTGACGCCCGCCGACGCCGCGGACGCGGCCCGGCTGGTCGCGTTCGGGCTGCAGCCCAAGCTGCTGCCCGCCCGCGACGCCGAGTACGCCGAGCTGCTGCGCCGCTACCGCGAGGACCCCGCCTTCGGCCGCCTCGCCGACGCCGTCGCCACCGGCCTCGGCCTCGTCGTCCTGGAGGTGTCGCCGCGCGCCGGCATGGCCGTCGCCGCCGGGGAGGACTCCGTCTTCGCCGTCCGCATGGGCGACTACGCCCGCCGCACCACGGCCGACTCCGGCGACCGGTTCCTGCACGGCCTCGCCCACCTCGCCGTCGCCGCCCTCGCCTTCCCCCGCCCCGAGGACCTCGCCGACGACGGCTACATCGGCCGCGTCACCGTCAACGGCGTCGACGCCTTCGTCCGCCAGGCCTGCCGCCGCCTGGAGGAGCGGGCCGAGGAGCTCGGCGAGAACACCGACCCGGCCAGCGACGCCCCCGGCCTCGAGGCGGCCTGGCGCGTCTACGCCCGCCGCAGCGCGACCGGCGCCACCAAGGACGCCCGCCGCCTCGCCGGCTCCACCACCGGCATCGTCGGCAAGGCCACCGCCTTCCTCACCGACTCCGGCTTCCTCCAGCGGACCGGGGACGACGCCGGCGGCACCTACCGCACCACCCCCCGCTACCAGCTCCAGGTCCGCGACATGGCGGGCAGCGCGGCCATGGCCGAACTGCTGGAGCTCGGCGTGGTCCCCGTCAGCGACGGCACCGCCAGCCTCCTCCCGCCGCCCGAGGGCGACGACCTGGAGCTCGCGCCCGACGCCGGCCTGCCCTTCCACGCCTGAGCCGCACCGCCGAGCCCGACCCGCCCGGGCCCCGCCCGCCCGAGCCCCCACCTCCCGTACCACCACCAGACACCACGAGAGCCCGCCGCCATGTACGAGCTGTCCCGGATCCGCCTCTACTCCATCGGGCCCGCCGGCGCACGCTACGCCGACACCGTGCTCGACCTGCGCGGAGTCGGCGAGCCGGTGCCCCACCCGGCGCCCACCCAGGCGGAGTTCTTCGAGGACGAGCCCACCGGCCCGCCGCGCCGCCCCGCGCCCGCGGGCGTGCTCTTCCTGGAGAACGGCGGCGGCAAGTCCGTCCTGCTCAAGCTGATCTTCTCGGTGATGCTCCCCGGCCACCGCAACACCCTCGGCGGGGCCAGCTCGGGCGTGCTGCGCAAGTTCCTGCTCGCCGACGACTGCGGGCACGTCGCCCTGGAATGGCAGCACACGCAGACCGGCGAGTGCGTCGTCGTCGGCAAGGTCAGCGAATGGCGCGGCCGCCAGGTCTCCAACGACCCGCGCAAGTTCGCCGAGGCCTGGTACTCCTTCCGCCCGGGACCCGGCCTGAGCCTGGACAACCTCCCCGTCGCCGAGGCGACCGCCGTGCGCCCGCCCGCCGAGGGCGCCTCCGGAGCGCAGGGCCGCCGCCGCACCATGAAGGGCTTCCGCGACGCCCTCACCGAGGCCGGCAAGGCCTACCCGCACCTCGAGGTGTACTTCGAGGAGATCCACGACCGCTGGAACGAGCACCTGACCGAGCTCGGCCTCGACCCCGAACTCTTCCGCTACCAGCGCGAGATGAACGCCGACGAGGGCGAGGCGGCCGGCCTCTTCGCCGTGAAGAAGGACTCCGACTTCACCGACCTGCTGCTGCGCGCCGTCACCGACACCCGCGACACCGACGGCCTCGCCGACCTCGTCCACGGCTTCGGCAACAAGCTCGGCCGGCGCGCCGAGCTCATGGCCGAACGCGACTTCACCGCCGGCTCCGTGGACCTCCTGAACCGGATCGTCGAGGCCGCCGCGACCCGGTCCCGGCTCCGCGACGTCCACGCCGGGGCCGAGCGCCGCACCCGCACCCTCGCCCGCCGGCTCTCCGCCCGCGCCGCCGAGGAGCGCGGCCGGGCCGCCGAGCTCGCCCAGCGCGTCACCGGCGCCGCCCACGCCGTCACCGCCGCCGAGGCCGCCCGCGAGCGCAGCGCCGCCGTCTCCGCCGAACTCGCCTACCGGCACGCCTCCCTGGCCCTGGCCGTCGCCGACAAGGCCGCCGCCGCGCAGCGCCGCGAACTCCTCGAAGCCCGCACCCTGCACGCCGCCTGGCAGGCCGCCGAGATCGTGCTGCGCCACCGGGCCGCCGCCGACCGCTCCGCCCGGGTCGCCGCCGCGATCCTGGAGGCCGAACGGGACGCCGCCCCGGCCCTCGCCGCCCGCGCCACGGCCGCCGCAGCCCTCGTACGCGCCCTGCACACCGCAGCGGAGGACGGCGAGCGCGTGGCCAACGAGGAGGAGGAGCGCTCCGCCGCCCTCCAGGCCGCGGGCGAGGACGCCCACCGCGACGCCACCGCCGCCGCGACCGCCGCCCAGCGCGCCCGCAGCGAGGCCGAACACCTGCGGGCCCGGCTCGCCGAGGTCCAGCAGGAGACCGCCGAGGCCGTCCGCGCCGGCTGGCTCGACGACTCCGCGCCCGACGCCGACCCCGCCCGCGCCGCGCTGGCCGCCAGCGACGCCGAAACCGCCGCCGTGGCCGCCTGGGACGAGGCCCGCGAGGCCGCCCGCGCCGCCACCGACGCCGCCCGGGAAGCCGCCGCCGCGGAGTCCCGCGCCGAACTCACCGCCGCCCGCGCCGCGGACGCGGCCGACGCCGCCGAAGCCGCCCACGCCGCGGAGCAGCAGGCCGCCGCCTCGCTGGCCGCCTCCCCCCGCCTGGCCGAACTCCTCGGCCTGCCGTCGGCCCCGGCGCCGGCCGAGGCCCCCGCCTCCACGGGCCGCGTCCCGCACCCGCGCGCCGAGGGCGACGGCGCCCCCGCCGGCCCCGCCCCCGCGACCCCTGCCGGCGCGCTGACCGCCGAGGACCTCGACCGCGGCGCCGACGAGCTGCGCAGGCTGCTCGGCGACGCCGTCACCTCCGCCGAACGCCAGCTCTTCGACCTGCGCACCGCCGCCGCCGACGACGCCCGCATCCTCGGCGCCCTCGGCGACGGCGGGCTCCTGCCGCCCGGCCCCGACGTCCTCGCCACCGTCGAGTACCTCGGCGAGCACGGCATCCCGGCCCTGCCCGGCTGGCGCTACCTCGCCCAGTCCGTCGACCCCGCCGACCACGCCGCCGTCCTCGCGGCCCGCCCCGAACTCGTCGACGGCGTCGTCATCACCGACCCCGACACCCACTCCCGTGCCCGCGAGGTCCTCAGCGGCGCCGCCCTGCTGCCCCGCTCCACCGTCGCCGTCGGCACCGCCGCCGCCCTCCTCGCCCCCGTGCCGCCCGCCGACGCGGCCGACGCCGGAGCCTCCGGGATCTTCATCGTCCCGCCGAACCCGGCCATGCACGACGAGCACGCCGCCGACGAGGAGCGCCAGGCGCTGCGCACCCGCGCCACCGCCCGCGACGCCGAGATCCGCGAGCTGGCCGCCCGCCTCGCCGGAGACCGCGAACTCGCCGCCCGGCTCGCCTCCTGGCGCACCGGCTGCCCGCCCGGCCGCCTCGCCGAGCTGGCCCGGCAGGCCGAGGCCGCCCGCGCCTTCGCCGAGGAGGCCGACGCCGAACTCGCCGAGGCCCGTACCGCCCGCGCCGAGGCCGACGAGGCCGCCGCCGACGCCACCCGCGTCCGCGACGAGCGCCAGGACGCCGCCCAGCGCGCCCGCCGCGCCGCCGACGCCCTCGCCGGTCTCGCCTTCCGCCTGCGCGAGCGCGCCGGCTGGCAGGCCCGGGTCCGCGAACTCGCCGACGAAGCCGCCGAGTCCGAGGCCCGCGCCGAGGCCTGCCTGGCCCGCGCCCGGGCCGCCGACGAGGACCGCCGCGCCGCCCAGCGCGCCGCCGACGACGCCCGCCGCACCGCCCGCGCCCTGCGCGCCGAGCGCGCCGAGATCGCCGGCGCCCCCGAAGCCCTCCCCGAGGACGATGCCGCCGCGGCCGCACACCGTCCGCTGCCCGACCTCCGCGAGGCCTACCGGGCCGCCTCCCAGCTCTACGAGAAGGTCGGCGTCGGCGCCGACCTCCGCGCCGACCAGGCCCGCGCCGAAGGTGAGGAGAGCGCCGCCCTCGCCGAGCTCGACCGGCTCACCAACAAGGTCCGCACCCGCGCCGCCCAGCTCCTGGAAGGCACCGACGGAGCGGACGGCCCCTCCCGCCAGGCCGCCGCCGCCCGCGCCGAGGCCCTCGTACAGATGCTGGAGACCCGCGCCTCCGCCGCCAGCGAGCAGCTCGGCCGACTGCGCGGCGAGGCCGAGCGCCACGCCCCCGCCGAGGGCGAGGCCCACACCGAGCTGCCGGAGGACCTCGTCCCCGAGCACGTCGACCACGCCCAGGCCCTCCTGCGCACCGCCACCGCCCAGCTCGCCGCCCACACCGCGGCCGTGGAGACCGCCCGGGCCGCCCACGCCGACCTGCTGCGCGCCCACCGCACCGCCGAGGACGGCGCCGGCGGCTTCGACGAGACCGCCGCCCTCCTGCGCGACCTGCTGCGCGACCACGCCCCGCAGGAGGAGGAGCAGGAGCCGGCCCCCTACCCGGGCACCCTGGAGGAGGCCCGGCAGTCCGCCGCCGAGACGCGCCGCTCCCTGCGCGGCTGCGCGGCCGACCTCTCGGGCGCCGAAGCCGCCGTCCGCGAGGCCAGCGACATCCTCGTCCGCCACGCCAACGCCACCCGCTACGAGCAGGTACGCACCCCCGCCCGCCAGCAGATCCGCGAACTGCCCGCCTCCGCGCTGCCCGAGCACGCCGCGGCCTGGGCAGCGGCCTTCGCGCCCCGCCTGCGCGTCCTCACCGACGAGCTCGCCCAGCTGGAACGCAACCGCGACAGCATCGTCGACCGGCTGCGCGGGCTGGTCGAATCCGCCCTGGCCACCCTCCGCTCCGCCCAGCGGCTCTCCCGCCTGCCGGAGGGCCTCGGCGAATGGTCGGGCCAGGAGTTCCTGCGCATCCACTTCGAGGAGCCCGACCAGGCCACCCTCACCGAACGCCTCGGCGAGGTCATCGACGACGCGACCCGCACCGCCGTGAAGAAGAACGGCGGCTCCTCCTTCGGCGAGGGCCGGCGCGACGGCATGTCCCTGCTGCTGCGCGGCGTACAGGCGGCCCTCGAGCCGAAGGGCGTCTCGGTGGAGATCCTCAAGCCGGACGCGGTGCTGCGCGCCGAGCGGGTCCCCGTCGGCCAGATGGGCGACGTCTTCTCCGGCGGGCAGCTGCTGACCGCCGCCATCGCCCTCTACTGCACGATGGCGGCCCTGCGCAGCAACGATCGCGGCCGCGACAAGCACCGCCACGCGGGCACCCTGTTCCTCGACAACCCCATCGGGCGCGCCAACGCCACCTACCTGCTGGAGCTCCAGCGGGCCGTCTCGGACGCCCTCGGCGTCCAGCTCCTGTACACCACGGGCCTGTTCGACACCACGGCGCTGGCGGAGTTCCCGCTGGTGATCCGGCTGCGCAACGACGCCGACCTGCGGGCGGGCCTGAAGTACATCAGCGTCGAGGAGCACCTGCGCCCCGGTCTGCCCCAGCAGTCCGCCGAGGGCGAGACCATCCACGGCGAGATCACGGCCACCCGCATGTTCCGCCGCTCCACCACGAGCGCCTGACCCGTCTCCGCCCGACCCTTCTCCGCGCGGCCCGTCCCCGGGCCGCGCGGAGAGCTCAGCGGCGGCCGGAACCCGCCCCGTAGCGCCCGTCCGCGCCCGCCGGGGCCGGAGGCCACACGGCCGGCCGCCCGCCGGGGCCGCTCGCACCGCCCCGCGGTATTCGGCCCACCCGGCCGTCCGCAGCGGTCCGGGCCTCCCGGCGGACCCGCCGGGTCTCGCGGCGCAGGCTGCGCGCGGTGCTGCTCGGCTCCGACAGCACACCGTTGCGCTGGTTCCACATCTGGCGGGTGATCAGCACGTCCAGCACGCCCCAGGTGGCCACCACGGTCCCCGCTATGGCGCCGAGCCCCATCGGGAAGGCGAGCCAGGAGCCGGTGAGCACCAGGAAGAAGGCGATCGTCGCCTCGGTCAGCGTGACGGCGACGATCAGCACCGCCCGCACCGCCGACTCCCGGACCGGATCCGGCAGCCTTCGCCGCCGGGCCGGCTCCTCCTGCCACAGCGACCGCCGCACACCCGCGCTCCCCGCACCCTCCTGCGGGCCTCCGCCACCCGCACCGCGGCCCGCGCCCGCCTCCGCGTTCCGCGCCGCCAGCGCCTTCCGCGCCGCCTGCGCCTTCCCCGCCGTCTGCGCCTCCGCCTCCGCGCCGGCGTCCCCGTACATCCCCGTCACACCCACGGCACGCTCCCTCCCCTCCGCACTGCCGGACCTCTACCCGTCTACCCGGCCGCACCCGGCCTACCCGGCCTCCCGGCCGAACGACTCCGCCCGACGCATCCCCTCGAACAGGTAGACGTGCGACGGCGCCGAGAGATTCCCGCGAGATTCCCGCGAGATTCCCGCAATGCGGACTCCTCCCGCACCCCCGTCCGCCGCGGAACGAAGAATTCCAGCCATCCATCGCATTGCAGGGACGGACGCCCCACGACGTGTCATGTGCCACATAAGGGGCCGCACTTGACCGGATGTATCGGACAACTCGTGATCTTCGCCGGGGCGTCCGGCCGAAAACGTCCGGACACGTCTTCGAAGCCGCTCCGTGGCAGTAGTAGGCTCACGCCGTTTAAATGACGGAACTCCAACCCCGGGCAAAGGGGTTGAGCTGGGGGAGGCTGGGGAGGCCATGCGCTTTCGCGGGAAGTCGATCCGCCGGAAGATCGTGGCGCTGCTACTCGTGCCGCTCGTCTCCCTCACCGCCCTGTGGAGCTTCGCCACCGTCATCACCGGCCGCGAAGCCGTCCAACTCCTCGACGTGGCCTACGTCATCGACAAGGTCGGCTACCCCATCGAGGACGCCGTCCGCGTCATCCAGAAGGAACGCCGCCAGACCCTCGTCGTCCTCGGCGACCCCCGCGCCTCCACCGCCACCACCGAGCTGACCAAGCGCCGCACCGCCACCGACGAGCTCATCGACAAGATCAGCAAGAGCGCCAAGGACCCCGAGGTCGTCGAAGAGCTCAGCCCCGCCGCCGCCCAGCGCCTGAACTCCATCCTCGACGCCTTCCACGGCATCGGCACCCTGCGCCGCTCCGTCGACCAGAGCACCCTCGACCCCAACCAGGCGCTCGACCTCTACAGCCGGCTCGTGGACCCCTGCTACGAGTTCCTCATGAACCTCCACGCCCTCGAGAACGTGGAGATGGACAAGCAGGGCCGCGCACTCGTCGGCATCACCCGCGCCCGCGAGACCCTCTCCCGCGAGGACGCCGTCATCGCCGCGGCCCTCGCCGCCCGCAACGTGAGCGCCACCGACATCCGGCACGTCTCCGACTTCGCCGCCAACCGCACCCTGCTCTACGAGTTCAACCTCGCGATCCTCCCCGGCGCCGACCGCGCCCTCTTCGAGCAGTACTGGAACGGCCCCGAGACCAAACCCCTGCGGGACGCGGAGGAACGCTTCCTCGCCGGCGGCCCCGGCAAGAACCCGCGCACCCTCACCGCCGCCCAGTGGGACGAGGCAGCGAACAAGGTCCTCGACGACCTCGCCGCCATGGGCACCGCCGCCGGCGACCGCTACCAGAAGCGCGTCGAACCCGTGGCCATGGACGTCCTCCTCCAGGCCGCCCTCGCCGGCGTCCTCGGCTTCATCGCCCTCGCCGTCTCCCTCGTGATGTCCGTGCGCATCGGCCGCGACCTCATCCGCGACCTCTCCCGGCTGCGCAAGGAGGCCCACGAGGTCTCCGGCGTCCGCCTGCCCGCGGTCATGCGCCGCCTCGCCGCCGGCGAGCACGTCGACGTCGAGACCGAGGCCCCCCGCCTGGAGTACGAGAAGGACGAGGTCGGCCAGGTCGGCCAGGCCCTCAACACCCTCCAGCGCGCCGCCGTCGAAGCCGCCGTCAAGCAGGCCGAACTCCGCAAGGGCGTCTCCGAGGTCTTCGTCAACCTCGCCCGCCGCAACCAGGTCCTGCTGCACCGCCAGCTCACCCTGCTCGACACCATGGAGCGGCGCACCGAGGACGCGGAAGAGCTCGCCGACCTCTTCCGCCTCGACCACATGACCACCCGCATGCGCCGCCACGCCGAAGGCCTCGTGATCCTCTCCGGCGCCGCCCCCTCCCGCCAGTGGCGCAAGCCCGTCCAGCTCATGGACGTCGTCCGCGCCGCCGTCGCCGAGGTCGAGGACTACGAGCGCATCGAGGTACGCCGCCTGCCCCGCCTCGGCATCACCGGCCCCGCCGTCGCCGACGTCACCCACCTCGTCGCCGAACTCCTCGAGAACGCCACCGTCTTCTCGCCCCCGCACACCGCCGTCCAGGTCCACGGCGAACGGGTCGCCAACGGGTTCACCCTCGAGATCCACGACCGCGGACTGGGCATGAACCCCGAAGCACTCCTCGACGCGAACCTCCGCCTCGCCGAGACCCCCGAGTTCGAGCTCTCCGACACCGACCGCCTCGGCCTGTTCGTCGTCAGCCGCCTCGCCCAGCGCCACGGCGTCAAGGTCGTCCTCCAGCCCAGCCCGTACGGAGGCACCACCGCCGTGGTGTTCCTGCCGGCCGTCCTCCTCACCGAGGCCCCCGACACCCACGGGGCCGGCGCCCGCCTCGGCGACGGCGGAAAGCACGGCAGGAGCGTCACCGCCGGCCGGCGCCCCGCCCACGCCGCCGCAGCCGTGCACCGCGGCTCCGCCGGGAAGTCCCTGGCCGCCGGCGGCCCGCGCGGCCCGGTCGAGCTCGAGGCCCCGCTCGGCGCCCTCGGCCTCGACGGGCTCGACGACACCGCCGCCCTCGACGAGCTCGGCACCGGCATCGCGGGCCTCTCCGGCGTCGGCGGCCGCCCCGCCATGGCCACGCTCGACGACGAGACCCCGCCCCACGGCACCCCGCGCAGCGCCCTGCTGGGCCTGCGCCCCGCCGACCTGTCCCGCCCCGAGCGCAAGGGCACCCGGGACCGCGAGCGCGAGCCGCTGGCCCCCACCGGCCCGGTCCGGCTGGAGAGCCACCGCGCCGACGCGGTCCGCGGCTCCCGCCCCGAGGCCGCCCGCGGCTCCGGGCCCGTGCCGCTGCCGCGCCGCCGGCCCGCCCCGACGCTGGTCGCCGAGCACGGGCGCCGGGTCGAGCCCCGCCCCGTCTCGGTGGTCCCGCAGCCGGCGCCCGAGCCCGCGGCGGGCCCCCGGCCGGCCACTGCCACCGGCCCCGGCGGGCTGCCCAAGCGCGTCCGCCAGGCGAGCCTCGCGCCCCAGCTGAAGACCGCCGCGGCCCCGGCACCCGCCGAAGCCGCCCCGGACGCAGTGGTCGAGCGCGACGCCGAGGACGTACGCCTGCGCATGTCCGCCCTCCAGCGGGGCTGGACGGCGGGCCGCGAACAGCAGGACCGGCAAGAGCAGCACCAGGCAGACCAGGCCCAGCAGCCCGACCAGCCGCAGAAGCCACAGCACGCACAGCAGTCCGAGCCCGGGGCGGGCACCAGCGCCGCCACGGGTCCCGCGAGCGGGAACGAGAACGAGGGGGACGGTCGATGACCGCACCGCAGACCGGCAACGACACCCGGAGCCGCGGCTCCGGCCAGCTCAACTGGCTCCTCGACGAGCTCGTCGACCGGGTCGGCAGCATCCGCAAGGCGGTGGTCCTCTCCGGCGACGGCCTGCCCACCGGCAGCTCCAAGGACCTGACCCGCGAGGACAGCGAGCACCTGGCCGCCGTGGCCTCCGGCTTCCACAGCCTGGCCAAGGGCGTCGGCCGCCACTTCGACTCCGGCAGCGTCCGCCAGACCGTGGTCGAGCTCGACGAGGCCTTCCTCTTCGTGATGGCCGCCGGCGACGGCAGCTGCCTGGCCGTGCTCTCCGACGCCGACTCCGACGTCGGCCAGGTCGCGTACGAGATGACCCTGATGGTCAAGCGGGTGGGCGACCACCTGTCGACCGCGCCGCGCTCCGGGCCAGCCGGAGGGTGAGTCGTACCGCATGAGCGAATCGGGCCACGACCTCCAGGACACCCAGGACGGCCACACCATCCAGAACAGCCAAGACGGCCGGGACGGCCGGCACGGCGAGGACGTCCACGACGCCCCGGGTGCCGCGGGCGCGGCGCAGGAGCCGCAGCCCGCGCACCCGCACTGGTTCGACGACGAGGCGGGCCCGGTCGTGCGCCCGTACGCCATGACCCGCGGCCGGACCAGCCACGCCGGCCGGCACCGCCTCGACCTGATCGCGCTCGTCATCGCCGAGCCGGCGGCCGACGATCCGGTCTGGGACATGACCCTGTCCCCGGAACACGCCCACATCCTCGACCTGTGCCGCCGGCGGGCGCAGTCCGTCGCCGAGCTGGCGGCCGAACTCGACCTCGCGGTCGGGGTCGTACGGGTCCTGATCGGGGACCTGGCCGACGAGGAACTGGTCCACGTGACCCGGCCGGTGCCGCCGGCCGAACTGCCCGATGAATCCATTCTGCGTGAGGTGATCGATGGCCTTCGGGCGCTCTAGCCGCACCGGTGCCATGCACGCCGTGTCGCCGGTCGAGCCGCTTACCCTGAAGATCCTCGTCGCGGGCGGCTTCGGGGTGGGCAAGACCACCCTGGTCGGCGCGGTCAGCGAGATCAGGCCGCTGCGGACCGAGGAGTCCCTCTCCGAGCCGGGCATCGGCATCGACGACACCGGGGGAGTGGAGGGCAAGAGCACCACCACCGTGGCGATGGACTTCGGCCGCATCACCCTGCGCGAGGACCTGGTGCTGTACCTCTTCGGCACACCGGGGCAGGACCGCTTCTGGTTCCTGTGGGACGAGCTGGCCCAGGGCGCCCTCGGCGCCGTGGTCCTCGCCGACACCCGCCGGCTCGCCGACTGCTTCGCCGCCGTGGACTACTTCGAGCGCCGCGAGATCCCCTTCACGGTCGCCGTGAACTGCTTCGACGGAGCCGAACGCCACCCCGTGGTGACCGTACGGGAGGCGCTCGACCTCGATCCCGAGGTGCCGGTGCTGCTGTGCGACGCCCGCGACCGCGAATCGGTCAAGGACGTCCTGGTCGGGGTCGTCGAGCACGCCATGTCCCTGGCCCGCGCCCGCCGGCAGAGCCTGACGGCCGGGACCTGACCTGACGGACCGGACGGCACCTGGCGGACGGGACGGACGTGACCTGACCGAGGGGACGGACGTGACGGGAGGCGGCCCGTACCCCCGCCGACTGGGGTACGGGCCGCGGCTCACATGGGGGGACCAGGGGCCTCGGTCGCGGCGTCGGGCGCGGCGCGAGACTGTGGAGCGAGTGTGAACCTGCGGCCGGGGGCCGTCAAGCGTTCGCACAACAACGCCTGTTCAGCAGGCGCCCGCTCACCGCACGGCGACGACCGCCGACCCGTGCCCGAACAGCCCCTGGTTCGCGGTGATCCCGGCCCGCGCCCCCGGCACCTGCCGCGGCCCGGCCGTACCCCGCAACTGCCAGGTCAGCTCGCACACCTGCGCGATCGCCTGCGCCGGCACCGCCTCCCCGAAGGAGGCCAGCCCGCCGCTGGTGTTCACCGGGATCCGCCCGCCGAGCGCGGTCGCCCCCTCCCGTACGAGCTTGGCGCCCTCGCCCGCGCCGCACAGGCCGATGTCCTCGTACCACTCCAGCTCCAGCGCGGTGGACAGGTCGTACACCTCGGCCAGCGAGAGGTCCTCCGGGCCGAGGCCGGCCTCCTCGTACGCGGCCCGGGCGATGGACGCCCGGAAGGAGCCGGCGCGGTGGGCGCCGCGCGCCGCCCCGGCGCCCGTCACCGAGTCGGTGGCGATGTCCGGCAGGTCGAGCACCGTACGCGGATACGTCGGCGTCACCGTCGACACCGCCCGGATCCGCACCGGGTCCGCCGCCCCGCGCGCACGCGCGAACTCCATGCTGCTGAGCACCAGCGCCGCCCCGCCGTCCGAGGTGGCGCAGATGTCGAGCAGCCGCAGCGGATCGGCCACCACCGCCGACTGCGCGACCTCCTCCGCGGTCACCGCCGACCGGTAGCGGGCCAGCGGGTTGAGCGCGCCGGCCGCCGCGTTCTTCACCTTGACCAGCGCGAAGTCCTCCGGCGTGTCCCCGTGCACGGCCATCCGGCGGCGTGCGTACAGCGCGAAGTACGCCGGGTTCGTCGCCCCCAGCACACGGAAGCGCAGCCAGTCCGGATCGTCCGGCCGGTCCCCGCCCGCAGGGGCGAAGAACCCCTTGGGCGCCGCATCCGCGCCGACCACCAGCACGACGTCGGCCAGCCCCGCCAGGATCTGCGCGCGGGCCGTCCCGATCGCCTGGGCCCCCGAGGCACAGGCCGCGTACACGCTGGTCACCCGCGCGCCCTGCCAGCCGAGGGCCTGCGCGAAGGTCGCGCCCGCGACGTAGCCCGGGTACCCGGAGCGCACGGTGTCCGCCCCCACCACGGACTGCACGTCGGTCCAGTCCAGCCCGGCGTCGGCGAGCGCGGCCTTGGCGGCCGCCCGCCCGTACGCCACGAAACTCCGGCCCCACTTGCCCCAGGGGTGCATGCCCGCTCCCAGAACGGCGACGTCGGTGCTCACGACCGGCCTCCGGTGGGCGCGGGGGGTGTCGGGTGCGCGGGGTCCGCCGGTCGCGCGGGGTCGGCCGGTCGTGTGGGGTCGGCCGGGCCCACCGGCCGGAAGTGCCAGGTCGTCCACGCGGTGTCGGCCGTCTCGTTGAGCACCCCGCCCACCACCTCGACCTCCATCCCGACGGCGAGATCCGCCACCGTGATCCCGGGCGCCGCCTGCCCGAGCACCACCATCCCCTCGGCCGGGAGCTCCACCGCGACCAGCGTGTACGGCTCCCACGGCGCGTCCGGATCCGACACGTACGGCGCGGGCGGCCGGTAGCGCCCGTCGGTGTAGGACCACACCCGGCCCCGCGGGGACAGCGGGACCTCCTCCAGCCGGCCGTCGCCGGCGCAGTGGGGGTTGCGGCAGTACGCGTCCTCGCGGGGGAAGAACACCGCGGAGCAGGCGGAGCAGCGGGTGCCGAGCAGGCGGAACCCGCCCTGCGCGCGGCCCGCGTCGTCTTCGGTGAACCACCCGCTCACGACGGGTGTACGTGTGCGTTCCAAGGCCCCTCCCGAGCAGTGTCTGACGATCCGTCAGAAGTCTGCCACGGTGCGCCCGCACCGGCCACGGGTTCGGTGCGGCACTCGCGCCTGCGTACGCCCGACCCCACCAGGCCACCTCTCAAGGCCGCCGCACGGACGCCACGGCCACCGGGAAATCGAAGTATGTGTCGGGGAACGCCTCCGGCTTGTAGGTGAAGTGCCACCACTCCTCCGGCAGGTTCACGAACCCCTCCGCCCCCAGCACCCGCACCAGCAACCGCCGATTGGCCCGCGCCGCCCCCGTGATCCGCGGATCGTCCGTGTGGGAGAGCGGATCGAACCGGTCGAACGCCGTCCCCATGTCCACGGATCGCCGCAACGGCAGCCGCGTCATCGTCACGTCCACCGTGCTGCCGCGGCTGTGACCGGACTTCGCCGCGATGTACCCCTCCGGAATCAGCCGCCCCTTGTCGACGTCCGGATAGAACTCCGCCTTCGTCCGCTGATCGCCCTCATCCGCAGCCCACCGCACGAACCGGTCCACGGCGCGCTGCGGCCGGTAGCAGTCGTAGACCAGCAGCGCGTACCCGCGCCTCAGCAGCACCCGCTGCGCCCGGCGCAACGCCTCCGCCGCGGGCCGGGCCAGCAGGCACACGGGCTCCTCGTACCCGTCGACGACCCCGCCCGTGAAGTTGTGCTCGCCCGCGTACCGGATGTCCTGCGCGATGCTCGGATCCACATCCGCCAGCGCCGTGAACCCGGGGCGTGCCGATCCCACAGGCCCCGACGACCCGCCGAGCAGCAGCGCCGCACACCCTGCAACCACCGTCATCCGCATGTGCCTTGGCATACCATCGCCGCATGCCGGCACACGTGAGGGACTCGCACTGCTCCACCTGCGGAGTGCTGTTCGACACCACCGACTGGCCGCGTACGTGCGGCTCCTGCGGCGCGGTCACCTACCGCAACCCGCTCCCGGTCGCCGTCACCCTGCTCCCCGTCGAGGACGGGTCCGGCACGGGGCTCGTGGTGATCACCCGCACCATCGTGCCGGCCCGGGGCGGAATCGCCCTGCCGGGCGGCTTCATGGACTTCGGCGAGGACTGGCGGGAGGCGGTCGTACGGGAGCTGCGCGAGGAGACGGGCATCCACGCCCCGGCGGCCGAGGTCACCCTGGCCGACGCGATGAGCTCCCCGGCGGGCCACCTGCTCCTCTTCGGCCTCCTGCCGACACGCCCGCTGGCCTCTCTTCCCCCGTCGGCCGCCACGGACGAAACCACGGGCTGGCACGTGCTGCACGGCCCGACGGAGCTCGCCTTCCCCCTGCACACGAGGGCTGTGGCGGGGTGGTTCGCGGGACTGTACGGGTAAGGGCGGCGGCGCGCTGCCGGGCGGGGGCTGGGGGCGGGGTCACGGTGGGGCGGGGTGGCCCTGCTGGGCGGTGCCTAGGAGGGGCGGGTCACGGTGGGGCGGGGTCGGTGGGTGTCCGGGGGCGTCCCGGCCGCCCATTGTCCTTTCGGTTCGCGCCGGCCCGTCAAGGGCGCTCCCTGCGGTCGCGTCGCTTCGCGA
>NZ_JBEYXN010000034.1:0-55120 GCF_040704625.1 Streptomyces sp. NPDC046866 | reverse complement strand
TACGACGACGAACAGAGCTGCCTCGAAGACGTCCGCCACCTCCTCTCCCTCCTGCCCTCCAACAACCGCGAACTCGCCCCCGCCGGCGACCAGGAGGACCCCGCCGACCGCCGCTGCGAAAGCCTGCTGGACCTGGTTCCGGCGCGGCCGACGCACGGCTACGACATCCGCGACCTCATCGAGGAGGTCGTCGACCACGGGGACTACTTCGAGGTCCACAGCCAGTGGGCGCAGAACGTGGTCTGTGCGCTGGCGCGCCTGGGCGGGCAGGTCGTCGGGATCGTGGCCAACCAGCCGGCGCACCTGGCGGGCGTGCTCGACATCCAGGCCTCCGAGAAGGCGGCGCGGTTCGTTCAGTTCTGCGACGCGTTCAGCATCCCGCTGGTGACGCTGATCGACGTGCCCGGCTTCCTGCCGGGCGTCGACCAGGAGCACAACGGCATCATCCGCCACGGCGCCAAGCTGCTGTACGCCTACTGCAACGCCACCGTCCCGCGGATCAGCCTGATCCTGCGCAAGGCGTACGGCGGCGCGTACATCGTCATGGACTCGCGGTCCATCGGCGCCGACATCGCCCTGGCCTGGCCGTCGAACGAGATCGCCGTGATGGGCGCGGAGGGCGCGGCCAACGTCATCTTCCGCCGCGAGATCGCGGCCTCCGACAACCCGGAGGAGACCCGCGCGCAGAAGATCAAGGAGTACCAGACGGAGCTGATGCACCCGTACTACGCGGCCGAGCGCGGCCTCGTCGACGACGTCATCGACCCGGCGGACACCCGCACCCGGCTCATCGCCACGCTCGACATGCTGCGGGCCAAGCACGCCCAGCAGCCGAGCCGCAAGCACGGGAACCTCCCGCTGTGAGCGCGCCCGACGAGCGGACCGCCATGGCGCTGGCCGCCATCCGGATCACCCGGGGCAACCCGACCGCCGAGGAGGTCGCGGCGCTCGCCGTGCTGCTCACCGCCCGGCTGCGGATGCAGCACGAGGCGGAGGCGGCGCAGGAGCAGGCGGGGGCGACGGTGCACAAGCTCCCGCTGCGGCCCCGGCCCGCCTTCGCGGCGCCGGGCGCCTGGGCCTCGTAACCCGGCCCCTCACCTCCCCTCACCCCCTCCCCTCCCTCACCGCACCGACATACGAGCTCAATGGAGGCCTCGTGCGAAAGTGGTGGCCGCTCGCAGCGGTCAGCCTGGGCGTGTTCATGCTCCTGGTGGACGTCACGATCGTGATCGTGGCCCTGCCTGGCATCGGCGCCGACCTGGGGACGTCCCTGTCCGACCTGCAGTGGGTGATGGACGGGTACGCCCTGACGCTGGCGGCGCTGCTGCTCGGCGCCGGCTCGCTGGCGGACAAGTCCGGCCGGCGCCGGGTCTACACGGGCGGCCTCGCCCTGTTCGCGGCGGCCTCGCTGGTCTGCGGCCTCGCCGGGGACCCGGCCGTGCTGGTCGCGGCCCGGGCGGTGCAGGGCGTGGGAGCCGCGGCGATGCTCGCCACCGCGATGGCCCTGCTGAACGCCACCTACCAGGGCCGGGACCGCGGCATCGCCTTCGGCGTCTGGGGCGCCGTCAGCGGCGCTGCCGCGGCGGTCGGGCCGGTGCTGGGCGGGCTGCTGACCGAGTACCTCGGCTGGCGGTGGATCTTCCTGGTCAACCTGCCGGTCAGCGCGGCGGCGGTCGCCCTGTCGCTGAAGGTGCTGCCCGAGTCCCGCAACCCGCGGGCGGGCCGGACCGACTGGGCGGGCATGGCCTCCTTCACGGTGGCCGTCGGCTCGGTGGTGTACGTCCTGATCCGCGGCGGCTCGCAGGGCTGGACCTCGGGCACCTCGCTCGGGTTCGCCGCCCTGGCCGTGGTCGCGCTCGCCGCCTTCCTGGTGGCGGAGGCGCGCGGCAGCCACCCCATGCTGGACCTCTCGCTCTTCCGCCGGGCCCCGTTCGTCGGGGTGATGCTGTGCGGGCTGCTGTTCTCCGCGGTCGCCTTCGCCTATCTGCCGTACACCTCGCTGTGGGTGCAGTCCGTGCTCGGCCTGAGCCCGGTCTCCGGCGGCTTGGTGGTGCTCCCGATGAGCGCGGTGGCCTTCGTGGTCTCCGCGGCCGCCGGCAAGCGGCTGCCCAGGGTGCCCGCCTGGCTGGCGCTCGGCGGCGGCCTGGCGCTGATCGCGGCGGGGAGCCTGCTGCAGGCCCGGCTCGACGCCGGTGCGGGCTGGACCGTGCTGGTGCCCGGCCTCGTCCTGACGGGCTTCGGCGTGGGCATCGTCTCCCCGGTGCTGGCGGCGACCGCCATGGCGGCCGTACCGCCGGAGCGCGGCGGCATGGCCAGCGGCGCGATGAACACCTTCCGCCAGCTCGGCCAGGCCCTCGGCATCGCCGTCTTCGGCGTCGTGCTGCAGCAGGGCCTGACCCGGGCCCTGGACTCCGCCGGGGGCGCCGACGCGCTCGGCGGTTCGGCCGCCACGGCGCTCGGCAGCGGGCAGGCCCGCGAGGTCATCGCCGGGGCGCCCGCCGGACAGGTGGACAGCGTCGTCCACCTCGTCCGGCAGACGTTCGCCGAGGCCCTCGACGACGTCATGCTCGCCTCCGGCATCACCGGCCTGGCCGGTGCCGCCCTGGTGGCCCTGCTCATCCGCACGGCGGCCCCGGCTCCGGCCCGGACCGCCGGCTCCCCGGCACCCGCGGCCGAGGGCGGCGGCGTCAACGGCGACGCCGCCGCACCGCTCCAGGCCGCGGGGAGGTGAACCGCCGGCGCCGGGCGCCGCCGCCCGTGCGGCGCGCCGCCCGGCGCCGGCCCTTCCCTCCGCACTCCGCCCGCCCCGCCCCGTCCCGCATCCCGCACCGCCCGCTTCAGCCGCTCCGGCCCGCTCCAGACGCACAGGGGGAATACGAACGTGTCTGCGTACTACGTCGAAACCAGAATCGAGCTGGCGCAGGACCAGCTCGCCACGGCCGCCGCGCTCGCCGACTCCGGCCTGCACGACGACTACGTGGTCTACGAGGGCCCTCAGGGCTGGTCCTACGCCGGCGGCACCCTCGCCCAGCTCACCCTCGACCGCTCCGGCGCCCGCCTCTCCCACGAGGGGGAGACCTTCCTGCCCTGGGACGGCAGGCCGCTGCAGCAGGTGCAGAGCCTGCTCGCCGCCCTCCCCGTCGACGGCTGGCGGGCCTACGGCTGGGCCGCCTTCGAGCTGTCGTACGCCAAGGACGGCGCCGTCGACCACGTCGGCGACGAGCGGCTGCTGCACCTGGTCGTGCCGCGCACCGAGGTCCGCCTCGGCGAGGGCACGGCCCTGGTGCGCTCCGCCGACCCGGCCGGCCTGGTCGCCGCGCTCGACGTGCTGCGCTCCCCGGCCCGCCCGGCCGGCGGCAGGGTCGCGCAGATCGACGTGCGCGGCTTCGACAAGACGGACTACCGCAGCTCCGTCGAGTCGGCCGTGGCCGAGATCAACGACGACCGGCTGCAGAAGGTGATCCTCTCGCGGGTCGTCGAGGTGGAGAACGACATCGACCTCGTGGAGACCTACGTCCAGGGCCGGCGCGGCAACACCCCCGCCCGCTCCTTCCTGCTGAGCCTCGGCGGCGTCGAGGCGGCCGGGTTCAGCCCCGAGACCGTCGTCGAGGTCGAGGCCGGGGGCCGCGTGTACAGCCAGCCGCTGGCCGGCACCCGCGCCCTGACCAAGGACCCGCAGCGCAACCGGGAGCTGCGCGAGAACCTGCTCTCCGATCCGAAGGAGATCTACGAGCACGCCATCTCGGTCAAGGTCGGCACGGACGAGCTGACCGACGTCTCCGAGGAGGGCTCGGTCGAGGTCCCCGAGTTCATGGCCGTCAAGGAGCGCGGCAGCGTCCAGCACCTGGCCTCCCGGGTCACCGGGCGGCTCGCCGACGGCTTCGGCACCTGGGACGCCTTCGGCGCGGTCTTCCCCGCCGTCACCGCCTCCGGCGTCCCGAAGGCCGCCGCGTACGACGTCATCCGGCAGTACGAGCCCGAGCGGCGCGGCCTGTACAGCGGCGCGGTGCTCACCACCGACCAGAGCGGCGAGATGGACGCGGCCCTGGTGCTGCGCTCGGTCTACCGCCAGGGCGGCCGTACGTGGCTGCGCGCGGGCGCCGGGATCGTCGGGCAGTCCACCGCGGCGCGGGAGTTCGAGGAGACCTCCGAGAAGCTGGAGAGCGTCTCGCGGTTCCTCGTCGCCGCCGCGCAGGACCCGGGCCGGGAGCAGGCCGGGCGCCAGCAGCAGGTCCGGGAGCGGGAGCAGGACCGGGGCGGCCGCCGTGCGGCTTGAGCACCTGTACCTCGCGGGGATCGCCGCCGTGCTCCCCGAGGTGGTGGAGACCGAGCAGGCGGTCAAGGAGGGCCTGCTGGACGCGGCGGTGCGCGAGGCGTCCGGGATCGTGTCCGTCGCCGTGGCCGGTGAGGTCCCGGCACCCGACCTGGCCGCCGAGGCGGCGGCCGCCGCGGTCGGCCGCTCGGGCCGCCGGCCCGGGGAGTTCGCGGCGCTGCTGCACAGCGGGGCGCACTTCCAGGGCCCCGACGGCTGGTCCCCCCAGCACTACGTGCTGCGCAAGGCGCTGGACGTGCCGATCCCGGCGCTGGAGGTCCGCCAGGGCTGCCTGGGGATGCTCGCCTCGCTGGAGCTGGCCGCGTACCGGCTGGCGGCCGACCCGGCGCGGCCGGCGGTACTGCTGACCGCGGCCGACAACTTCGGCACGCCGATGGTCGACCGGTGGCGGGCGTCGGGGCTGTTCCTGCTGGCCGACGGGGCCGCGGCCGCCGTGGTGACACGTGACGGCGGCTTCGCCCGGGTGCTGGCCGTCGGCTCGCTGTCGAACCCGGAGATGGAGGAGTTCAACCGGGGCGGCGAGGTGCTGTTCCCGCCGCCGGTGACGGTGGGCCGGCCGCTGAACCTGGAGGCCCGCCGCCAGTACTGGCGCGACCAGTGGGCCCAGGGCGTGCTGCCGCCGATGGGGAACCTCGGCGAGCTGGTCGCCGAGGTCGCCGCGCGGACCCTGGCCGAGGCCGGCGTGGCCATGGAGCAGGTCCGGCGGGTCGTCCACATCGGGTTCTCGAAGGGCCCGCTCACCGACACCTTCCTGGACCCGCTGGGGATCGACGCCGACCGCGGCGTGTGGGAGTTCACCCGCCGCACCGGCCACGCCGGCGCCGTCGACCCGTTCTCCGGGCTCCAGTACCTGCTGGAGACCGGCCAGGTGGAGGCCGGCGACCACGTGATGCTCATCGGCGCCGCCCCCGGGGCCGAGGTCACCTGCGCCGTCGTCGAGATCACCGGCGAGCAGGGCGAGCGGTGACCGCCGCCCGCCCGGGCCGCCCCCCGAAGCGAAGAACCGAGGAGAGCTGACGACCATGCTTGAAGGCTGCACCCCTCCCGGCGGGGAACTCGCCGCCGCCTACCGGGCGAACGGCTACTGGCGGGGCGAGAACCTGTCGGCCCTGCTGCGCTCCTGGTCCCGGCAGTACGACGGGAAGACCGCCCTCGTCCACGGCACGACCCGCCTGACCTACCGCGCGCTGGACGCGTGGGTGGACCGGCTCGCGGCCGGCTTCCGCGCGCACGGCGTGGCGCCGGGCGACCGGGTCGTCGTCCAGCTGCCCAACGCCCCCGAGTTCCCGGCGGTCTGCTTCGCGCTGTTCCGCCTCGGCGCCGTCCCCGTCTTCTCGCTCACCTCGCACCGCGCCAGCGAGATCCGCCACCTGCTGGAGGTGTCCGGGGCCGCGGCGTACGTCCTGCCCGCGCGGTACCGGGGTTTCGACCACCTGGGCCTGGGGCTCGCGCTGCGGGAGGAGCTGGACTGCCTGCGGCACCTGTTCGTCCTGGGCGAGGTGCCCGAGGGCTGCGGCGCGGTGCCGCTGGACGCCGTCGACGCCGAGCCGGTGGAGCTGCCCGAGCCGGACCCCTCGGACGTGGCGTTCTTCCTGCTGTCGGGCGGTACGACGGCTCTGCCGAAGCTGATCCCGCGCACCCACGACGACTACGCGTACCAGACGCGCACCGCGGCCGCCGTCAACGGGCTGACCTCGCAGGACGTCTACCTGGCGGCGCTGCCGGTGGAGTTCAACTTCACCTGGGGCTGCCCCGGGGTGATCGGCACCCTGGGCTGCGGGGGCACGGTGGTCATCGCCGACGGCCCGACCGCCGACGACTGCTTCAAGCTGATCGAGGAGGAGGGCGTCACCTTCACCTCGCTGGTGCCGACCGTCGCCCAGCTGTGGCTCGAGACCGCCGAGTGGTCCTCGTACGGGCTGCAGACCCTGCGGACGGTGCAGATCGGCGGCGCCCCGCTGTCACCGGAGCTCGCCGCGCGGATCGGCCCCGGCCTCGGGGTGCGGCTGCAGCAGGTGTTCGGCATGGCGGAGGGGCTGCTGTCCTTCACCCGCGCCGACGACCCCGAGGAGGCCGTGCTCACCACGCAGGGCCGGCCGATCTCGCCCGGAGACGAGGTGCGGATCGTCGGCGAGGACGGTACGGAGCTGCCGCTCGGCGCGACCGGGGAGCTGCACACCCGCGGCCCGTACACCCTGCGCGGCTACTACCGGGCCGAGGAGCACAACCGGACGGCGTTCACCGCCGACGGCTACTACCGCACCGGCGACCTGGCCCGGCTCACGGCCGAGGGCCGGCTCGTCATCGAGGGCCGGATCAAGGACGTCATCGTCCGCGGCGGCGACAAGATCTCGGCCTCGGAGGTCGAGGGGCACCTGCTGACGCATCCGGCGGTCTCCCGCGCGGCCGTGATCGGCGTGCCCGACGAGTACCTGGGCGAGCGGATCTGCGCGTTCGTCGTCGCCGACGGCGAGCCGCCGGGCCTGCCCGGCCTCAAGCAGGCCCTGCAGGAGCGGGGCCTGGCCGACTACAAGCTGCCCGACCGGCTGGAGCTGGTCGAGGAGTTCCCGCTGACGGGGCTCGGCAAGGTCGACAAGAAGGCACTGGCGGCCGGCCTGGCCGCCGCGGCGGCGCACTGACCCGTTCACGGCCACCCACGAGGAGAGCCCCGATGACATCCCACTCCATCGCCGCTGCGGCCGAGACGGCCACGCCCGCCGCGGTGACCCTGATCCTGCGCAGGATCGCCGCCCGGTTCATGAAGGTGGAGCCCGAGACCCTGGAAGCCGACACCAACCTGGTCCACCGCGGACTCGGTTCGCTGGAGATCATGCGCATCGTCAGCGAGCTGCGCCGCGCCGGCATCACCGCCGACGTCCGCGAGCTGGCGACGGACCCGACGCTGGGCGCCTGGACGGAGCACCTGCTCCGGGCGCATCCGGCGGACGAGATCGCGGCGAGGCTGGCATGAGCGGGTCCGGCGCGAGCAGCTCCGCCACGGGCGGGGCCGGCCCGGGCGCCGACGGGTCCGGCGGTCTGCCCGGCGCGGCGCCGGCGCTGCTGGTGCGCGGCGGCTGCGTCCACACCGCGGACGCCGACGCCCGGATGCTGCCGTCCGGTTCGGTGCTGGCGGTCGGCGGCACGATCACCGCCGTCGGTCCGGTCGACGAGGTCGACGCGGCGGTGCGGGCCCTGCCCGAGGAGGTGCGGGCCGGGCTGCGGACGGTCGACGGGACCCGGCACCTGGTGCTGCCGGGCTTCGTCAACGCGCACTGGCACGAGATGTTCGCCCTGCGGCTGCCGTTCAAGGGCGCGCTGCGCGACCCGCGCGACGCCGACGACGAGCCCGGCGTGATGGCGCTCGGCGGCGACGTCCGGAAGATCTCGGCGATGTTCGACACCTTCCAGGACGTCGCCGACGGCCTGACGCCCGGCGAGGCCGAGGCGATCGCCCGGTACTCGCTGTGGACGCAGCTGCGCTCCGGGACCACCGCGCTCGGCGACGTCGGCTCCTTCAACCGGCCCGAGGCCCTGGCGGCCGCGGCCCGCGCGGTCGGCATCCGCTGCTCCGTCAGCCACTGGACGGGGGACGCGGTCTGCGCGCCCGGCGAGGGCCGCCACCGCCGCACCCGCGACACCGACGCGGTGCTGGCCCGGCTGGAGGACCTGCTCGCCGACTGCGCGGCGGACCCCTCCGGGCTGGTGCGGGCGCAGGTGAGCGCCTCGTACGTCACCAACGTCAGCGACGAGCTCGGCGAGGGCCTGGGCAAGCTGGCCCGCGCCTACGACGTCCCGTTCGCCACGCACGTCGGTGCCCTGCGCGGCGAGGCCGAGGTCGTGCGGGCCGGCTACGGCACCACGCCGGTGCGGCGGCTCGCCGAACTGGGGCTGCTGGACGACCGGCTGGTGGCGGTGCACTGCGCCTTCCTCGACGAGCACGAGCGGTCCCTGCTGCTGCGGGCCCGCGCCCACGTCAGCCACTCCCCCGCCAAGTACGGGCCGACGGGCGAGTCCACGCTCAGCGAGACCCGGGCCATCCCGGAGCTGCGCCGGGCGGGGCTGGACGTGTCGCTGTCGACGGACGGCGGCGCGCTGCCGGTCGGCGGGATGGCCGAGGCGATGCGGGCCGCCTGGCACGGGTACACCGAGCTGTACGCGGACAACACGGCGCTGCTGCCGAGCGACGCCCTGGCGATGGCGACGCGGATCGCGGCGCGGGCCCTGCGCCGGGACGACATCGGCGCGCTGGCCCCGGGCCTGCAGGCCGACCTGGTGCTGGTGCCCACCGGGGACTGGCGCTACCTGCTCAACCCGCGGCCGCTGGAGGGGTTCTTGAACCTCGGCGGGTCCGCGGACGTGAGGACCGTGATCGTGGCGGGCCGGGTGCTGGTCGAGGACGGGCGGACGGTCCACCTCGACGAGGAGCAGCTGACCGCCGACTACCTGGAGGCGCTGGCGTCCTTCTCGACGCGCCGCCTGGGCATCGCGCCCGCGGCGGTCGCCGGGGTGCTGGCCGCACACGGCAGGGGGGCGCACGCATGACGGTGACGGGAACGGCCACGGCGCAGAGCGGGATACCGGGGAAGGTGGCCCTCGTCAGCGGCGCGGCCGGCGGGATCGGCGCCGCGGTGGCCCGGGCGCTGGCGGCGGAGGGCCGTGCGGTGGCCCTGCTGGACCGGGACGCGGCGGCGCTGCGGCTGCTGGCCAAGGAGCTCGCCGAGGAGGGGCACCGGGTGCTGGCGGTCCCGGCGGACGTGGCCTGCCCCGAGGAGGTCGCGGCGGCGGTGGACCGCACCGAGTCCGCCCTCGGCCCGGTCGAGGAGCTGGTCAACAGCGCGGGCGTGCTGCGGATGGGCCCGGTGCTGGAGCTGTCCGACGACGACTGGGAGACCACGTTCGCCGTCAACGCGACCGGCGTGTTCCGCCTCTCGCGCACCGTCGGGCGCCGGATGGCCGAGCGCGGCAGCGGCGCCGTCGTCACGGTGGCGTCGAACGCGGCGGGCACCGCCCGGATGAACATGTCCGCGTACGCGGCGTCGAAGGCCGCGGCGACCATGCTCACCAAGTGCCTCGGCCTGGAGCTGGCCCGGTACGGCATCCGCTGCAACACGGTGGCGCCCGGTTCCACGTACACGCCGATGCTGTACGGGATGTACGACCCGGAGGACGTGGCCCGCAGCTCCATCGAGGGCCTGCCGGAGAACTACCGGACCGGGATCCCGCTGCGCCGGATCGCCGTGCCGCCCGACATCGCCGACGCGGTGCTGTTCCTGCTGTCGGAGCGGGCCCGGCACATCACCATGCACGACCTCGTGGTCGACGGCGGCGCCACCCTCGGCGTCTGACACCCAGAAAGGAGATCGTCATGGGCATCCCGGCGATCGCACCCTATTCCATGCCCTCCGTCGGTTCCCTGCCCGTCAACACCGCGCGGTGGACCGTCGACCCCCGGCGGGCGATGCTGCTCGTCCACGACATGCAGGAGTACTTCCTGCACCCGTTCCCGGCCGGCCGGCAGCCGCTGACCGACCTGGTCGCCCACAGCGCGGCCCTGCGCGGGCGGTGCGCCGAGCTGGGCATTCCGGTGGCGTACACGGCGCAGCCCGGGGATATGAGCGCGGCCGACCGCGGCCTGCTGAAGGACTTCTGGGGGCCGGGCATGACGGTGGCCCCCGCCGACCGGGCGATCACGGCGGCGCTGGCGCCGGGCGAGCGGGACACCGTCCTCACCAAGTGGCGGCCGAGCGCGTTCTTCCGCACGGACCTGCTGGAGCGGATGCGCGAGCAGGGCCGCGACCAGCTGATCGTGTGCGGGGTCTACGCGCACGTGGGGATCCTGACCACCGCCAACGAGGCCTTCGCGCACGACATCCAGACCTTCGTGGTGGCCGACGCGGTGGCCGACTTCACCCCCGAGTTCCACCGGATGACGCTCGAGTACGTGGCCACGCGCTGCGGGATGGCCGTGACCACCGCGGACGTGCTCGGGCAGCTCGCCGGCCTCACCGTGGAGGCGGTCCGTTGACCGGGCCGGACCACCCGCTGCTGGGCCGCATCCTGGCGGGCGGCCCGGCAACCGCCCCCCACTTCGCCCTGGTCCACCGGCCGGAGGCGGGTGCGGGCCGGGTGGACGTGCTGGTCGGGCGGGCCGCCGAGGTGCCGGACGGGGCGGGGCTGGCCGGGCTGCCGCTGCCGGCGGCGGGGGCGCGCGGGCGGCACGAGCTGCTGGCGCTGCTGCCGTACCGGCAGGTGCGCGAGCGCGGCTTCGCGGCTCCGGACGACGGGACTCCGCTGGTCGCCCTGGAGATCCACGACCAGGCGGTGGTGCCGCTCGACGAGGTGCTGCGGCGGCTGCCGCGGGCGGAGCTGCGGACGTGGGGCGGCGCCTTCGACATCGACGACGAGCAGTACGCGGCGCGGGCGGCGCAGGTGCTGGCCGAGGATATCGGCCGCGGCGAGGGCGCCAACTTCGTGCTGCAGCGCAGCTGGACGACCACGGTCGAGGACTGGAGCGCCGAGCGGGCGCTGTCGTTCTTCCGGCGGATGCTGCTGGCCGAGCCGTCGGCGTACTGGACCTTCCTCGTGCACCTGGGCGACCGCACGCTGATCGGGGCGACGCCCGAGCGGCACGTCAGCCTCGCGGACGGCACGGCGGTGATGAACCCGATCAGCGGCACCTACCGCTATCCGGCCTCGGGGCCGACGGTGACCGGGCTGCTGGACTTCCTCGCCGACCGCAAGGAGGCCGACGAGCTGTACATGGTCGTCGACGAGGAACTGAAGATGATGGGCCGGGTCTGCACGGACGGGGGGCGGGTCGTGGGCCCGTTCCTGAAGGAGATGTCGCGCCTGGCCCACACCGAGTACCTGATCGAGGGCCGCACCGGCCTCGACGTGGTCGACGTGCTGCGCGAGACGATGTTCGCGCCGACGGTGGTGGGCAGCCCGCTGGAGAGCGCCTGCAAGGTGGTCGAGCGGTACGAGCCGGAGGGCCGCGGCTACTACAGCGGCGTGGCCGCGCTGATCGGCCGCGATGCGGCGGGGGCGCGCACGATGGACTCGGCGATCCTGATCCGCACGGCGGACGTCGACCGCGGCGGGGCGCTGCGCCTGGCCGTCGGGGCCACGCTCGTACGGGAGTCCTCGCCCGAGGCGGAGGTGGCGGAGACCCGGGCGAAGGCGGCGGGGCTGCTGGCGGCCCTGGAGCGGGAGCCGACGGCTGCGGCTGCGGCTGCGGTCCCCGCGGCGGGCGCGGCGGCTGCGGCACCCGCACGGACCGCGGGGCCTGCGGCGGCCCGCGGTCCGCTCGCCGGCCCGTCCGCCGCGGTGCCGGCCGAGCCGGCCGAGCCGGCCGCCGGGGCGTTCGGGCGGCATCCCGAGATCCGGCAGGCGCTGGCGGCGCGGAACTCGGCCCTGGGCTCCTTCTGGCTGGCCGACCCGGCGTCGCGGGCGGAGACCAGGCCCGGGCTCGCGGGCCGGCGGGTGCTCATCCTGGACGCGGAGGACACGTTCACGGCGATGGCGCAGCACCAAATCGCCGCGCTGGGGCCGGAGGTGGCCATCCGCCGCTACGACGAGCCGTACGACCCGTCCGCGTACGACGTGGTGATCGTGGGCCCCGGCCCCGGTGATCCGCGCGAGAGCGGCCACCCGAAGATCGCCGCGATGCGGGCGGCGACGCAGGGCCTGCTGCGCAGCGGCACGCCGTTCCTCGCGGTGTGCCTGGGGCACCAGGTGCTCAGCACCCTGCTGGGACTGGAGATCAGGCGGCGGCCCGTACCGAACCAGGGCGTCCAGTTGAAGATCGACTTCTTCGGCCGGCCCGAACTGGTGGGCTTCTACAACACCTTCGCCGCCGTCAGCGCCGAGGACTCCTTCCGCTGCCCGCGCCGCCCCGGCACCGTACGGGTCTGCCGGGACGGGGAGACGGGCGAGGTGCACGCGCTGGCGGGGCCGGGCTTCGCCTCCGTGCAGTTCCACCCGGCGTCGATCCTCACGCAGAACGCGACGCCGATCCTCGCGGACCTTCTGGACACGGCCCTCGGCCGCCAGGGCCCGTGACGGCATCGACGGCCGTGGCATGCGTGACGGCCGTGGCACCAGTGGCACCAGTGGCACCCCTGACGGCCGCACCCGGCCTCCGCCGTGGCCGAGAACGCGACCGTGGCCGAGACCGTGACCGTGACCGAGACCGCCGTACGCCCTTCCAAGACCCCGGAGGAGCCATGTCCCCCACCGCCCTGCTCGAGCTCACCCGCCAGGACCACCGCGTCTCGGAGCTCGACTCCACCATCATCGACCTGGTGCGCCGCCGCACCGAGCTGGTCACCGAGCTCCAGGAGGCCAAGAGCCGGGCCGGCCTGCCGCGCACGCAGCTCGGCCAGGAGACGGAGATGCTCAACCGGTACCGCTCCGCCCTGGGCGCCCAGGGCACGACGCTGGCCCTGCTCCTGCTCAAGCTGGGCAGCCGGCCCGACCTCCTCCCCGACGGCAGAGGCTGAGCCGTCCCCGGGGGGGACCAACGCTCGACAACCACACGAGAGCGCCTCGTCGGCCAGTGGCCGAAGGGGCGCTCTCTGCGTTCCCGGGACCGCCCGAAAAGTCTGGAACAGTCCGGTTCCCGGCCGCGTATCCCTAGACCTGAACTCAATACGAACTGGAGGCGGGCGGCCGCGTCCCGAACCGCCCCCGGATCTGCTTGCAACCGCCCCCGGCCGCTGCCTAGTGTGCTGAACGAGGGCAGGGAACAGGTACGGGAGAAATTCCATCTCCGATTTCGGGCCACGGGGGGTTTGCGAAATGCCTCGCACCACATTCCTCCCGCCGGCCGGACCCGTGTCCCGCCGGCTCCACCGGACCGTGCACTGACCCGCGTTCCCGTATTTCCCCGGCGCCACCGCCGTGCACCACCCGCCGGCCGACCGGCGCCCCGGCCACCGGCCCCTCGCCCGCATTTCAGCACGGGCTTTTTCGGAATTCAGGACCAGGGAGGAACAACGTGCTCGTTGTGACGGCAGCAGAAGCCCAGCAGTGGCTCATCGAGAAGATTGCCCACAAGCTCGGGGTGGAGCAGAGCGAGGTGTCGCCCGAGCTGTATTTCGACGAGCTCGACCTCGACTCCACCGAGGCTCTGATCCTCGCCGGGGAAATGGAGAACTGGCTCGGATTCGAACTCGGCACCACGACGCTGTGGTACCACCCCACCATCAAGGACCTGGCCGCCTACATCGCGGAGGAGTCCGCGACCCGCGCCGAGGAACAGCATGCGGCTGCGTCCTGACCGCACGCCGGCGCCCGTCCGCCGGCTCCGCGCCGCCGACGGCGGCGCGGGCACGGTCTACCTGGTGCACCCCGGCGCACTCGACGCCGAGGTGCACCGGACGCTCGCCGAGGCGCTGCCCGAGGGCACCGGCCTCACCGTGCTCGACCTGTCGGCGCTCCCCGAGTACGGGGAGGCCGCGCTGACCGGCGGCCGCGCCGCCACCACCGTCGAGGACCTCGCCGGCCGGCTCGGCGACGAGTTGGTCCGCGCCCGCACCGCCGACGGCGCGGACGGCCGCCCGTACACCCTCGCCGGCTGGTCGTTCGGCGGCGTGATCGCCCAGGCCCTCGTCGAGCGGCTCCCGGCCGGGCAGCGCCCGCGCCGGCTCGTCCTGCTCGACAGCATCGCCCCCACCGATGCGTACAAGCCGTCCGACGAGGAGCTGAACCCCACGCTGCTCCTCGGCTGGTTCTCGCTGTACCTCGGGGCCAAGCGCGGACGGCCGGTGGTTCCGGACGCCGAGCGGCTCGCCGGGGCCGGCATCGAGGACGGCCTCGAGGCCGTGCTGGAGGCCGCCGTCGCCGGCGGCGCCCTGCGGGCCGACACGCCGGTGTTCGGGCTGCGCAAGCTGTACGACACGTACGTGGACGGCCTGCTGCGCAACAACCGGCTGACCGCCCCCTACCGGGCCGTCCCGTCGAGCGTGCCGCTGGTCCTCGTCACGGCCGAGGGCAGCCTGATCCCCGACGACCCCACCCTCGGGTGGGAGCCGCTGGCCCCCCACGGCCTCACCACGCACCGCAGCCCCGGCGACCACTACACCATGCTCAGCCGCCCGGACGCCGCCGCCGTGATCGCACGGCTCGTGCACGCCGCATGAGCCCGCTCCTGGCAGGCCCTTCTCCACGATGACCGGCGGACCCCGGCCCACGGGCCGATCGCCCCGAGACCTAGAGAGCTCTGTCGTGAATTCTCCGCAGCCCGTCAAGCCGCCGTCGGACAGCCACCTCGACCGCCGGCTCGCCCACGACCCCATCGCCATCGTCGGCCTCTCCGCCCTGTACCCGAAGTCGCCGGACCTGCGCGAGTTCTGGGCCAACGTGGTCTCGGCGGCCGACTGCATCGAGGACGTGCCCGACACCCACTGGGACGTGTCCGAGCACTACGACCCGGACCCGACGGCACCCGACAAGACCTACTCCCGGCGCGGCGGCTTCATCCCGGACGTGCCGTTCAACCCGCTGGAGTTCGGCCTGCCCCCGAACACCCTGGAGGTCACCGACGTCCTCCAGCTCCTCAGCCTCGTCGTCGCGCGCGACCTGCTGAAGGACGCCGGCGCCGAGCAGCCCTGGTACGACGCCTCCCGCACCGGCGTGGTCCTCGGCATCACCGGCGCCAACCAGCTCACCCAGCCGCTGACCGCCCGCCTGCAGACCCCCGTCATCAAGGAGGTCGTCCGCAGCTGCGGGCTCTCCGAGCGCGACGCCGAGGAGATCGCGGCCAAGTTCCGCCTCGCGTACGCGCCGTGGGAGGAGAACTCCTTCCCCGGCATGCTCGGCAACGTCGTCGCCGGCCGCGTCGCCAACCGGCTGGACCTCGGCGGCATCAACATGACCGTCGACGCCGCCTGCGCCAGCTCGCTGGGCGCGGTCCGCGCCGCCGTCAGCGAGCTGCTGGAGCGCCGCTCCGACACGATGCTGGTGGGCGGCTGCGACGCCGAGAACACCATCTTCATGTACCTGTGCTTCAGCAAGACGCCCGCCCTGTCGAAGTCCGGCAGCATCCGCCCGTTCGACAAGGACGCCGACGGCACGCTGATCGGCGAGGGCATCGGCATGCTGGCCCTGCGCCGCCTCGCCGACGCCGAGCGCGACGGCAACAAGATCTACGCGGTGCTGCGCGGCATGGGCACCTCCAGCGACGGCCGCTTCAAGTCCATCTACGCCCCGCGCGCCGAGGGCCAGATGGTCGCGCTGCGCCGCGCCTACGAGGACGCCGACTGCTCCCCCGCGAGCGTGGAGCTGTTCGAGGCGCACGGCACCGGCACCGCCGTCGGCGACGCCACCGAGCTGAAGGCGCTCACCTCCGTCCTCGCCGAGGCCTCCGACACCAAGGGCTACGCGGCCGTCGGCAGCGTGAAGTCCCAGATAGGCCACACCAAGGCGGCCGCCGGTGCGGCCGGCATGATCAAGCTGGCGCTGGCCCTGCACCACAAGGTGCTGCCGCCCACCATCAACGTGCAGGAGCCGAACGGCTCGCTGCAGCCCGGCGCCGGCCCGCTGTACGTGAACTCCGAGGCCCGCCCGTGGATCCGCCACCCGGAGCGGCCCAAGCGCCGGGCCGCGATCTCCTCGTTCGGCTTCGGCGGGACCAACTTCCACATGGTGCTGGAGGAGCACGGCGACGGCGCGGACCTGCGGCCCGCCCACCCGGTCGCCTCCGTCCACCTGTGGCACGCCCCCGACACCGGTGCGCTGACCGAGCTGCTCGCCGCCGGCGCCCCCGCCACCGGGGGTCCCGCCCCCGAGGGCAGCGCCCGCATCGCGCTGGTCGCCCGCACCGCCGAGGAGCTGGCCGCCCTGCGCGAGCTCGCGCTCGGACAGCTGCGCGCCCGGCCCGCGGAGGAGGCCTGGTCGCACCCCAAGGGCGTGTACTTCCGCCGCCGCGCCGCCGCGGCCGGCAAGGTCGGCGCGCTCTTCTCCGGCCAGGGCAGCCAGTACGTCAACCCCGGCAGGACCGCCGTGATGGCGCTGCCGCCGCTGCGGGCCGCCTTCGATGCCGCGAACCGGCAGTTCGAGGGCGCCGCCGAGGCGCTGTCGGCGGTCGCCTTCCCGCCGCCGGCCTTCGACCAGGCCGCCCGTACGGAGCAGGAGGCCGCGCTGCGGGCGACCGCCTACGCGCAGCCCGCCATCGGCGCCCTGTCCGCGGGCCAGTTCCGCTACCTGAGCGAGCTCGGGTTCACCGCCGAGGGCTTCCTCGGCCACAGCTTCGGCGAGCTGACCGCGCTGTGGGCGGCGGGCTCCCTCGACGACGACGCGTTCTTCGCCCTCGCCCGCGCCCGCGGCACCGCCATGGCCCCGCCGGCCGAGGAGGGCTTCGAAGCCGGTGCGATGGCCGCGGTGTCGGCGCCGGAGGAGCGGGTGGCCGAGCTGCTCGCCGCCCGCGAGGGCGTCGTGGTCTGCAACCGCAACGCGCCCGACCAGATCGTGGTGGGCGGGGCCACCGACGAGGTGGAGAAGCTGATCGCCGCCGCCAAGGACGCGGGCCTGCGGGCCTCGCGGCTGCCGGTGTCGGCCGCGTTCCACACCCCGTTCGTCGCCCACGCGGTCGAGGCGTTCCGCGGCAGCGTGGACGCGGTGGAGGTGTCCGCCCCGGCCGCCCCGGTGTTCGCCAACACCCGCGGCGCGGTGTACGGCGAGGACGTCGCCGCCAACCGGAGGATCCTGACCGAGCAGCTGCTGAACCCGGTGGACTTCGCGGCCCGCGTGGAGGAGATGTACGCGGCCGGGTTCCGGGTGTTCGTGGAGTTCGGCCCGAAGGACGTGCTGGCCAAGCTGGTCGGCCGGATCCTGGGCGAGCGCGAGCACACCGTGGTCGCGCTGGACGCCGGCCCCGGCAAGGACGCGGACACCGCGCTGAAGCAGGGCGTCGCGCAGCTCGCGGTGCTCGGCCTGGAGCTGGCCACCGCGGACCGCTACACGGCGGTGCAGGAGGTGCAGGCGGCCCCGAAGAAGGGCATGTCGATCCTGCTGAACGGCATCAACTACATCTCGCCCGAGCGCAGGGCCGCGTACCGCGACGCGATCGAGAACGGCTACCGCATCGCCGTCCCGACCCTGCAGGCCGCGGCACCCGCCCCGGCGCCCGTCGCGGCCTCCGCACCGGCAGCCGCGCCGGCCGCCGCGAAGGCGCCGGCCGCACCGGCTCCGGCGACCGCACCGACCGCACCGGCTCCCGCTCCGGCCGCCCCGCAGCCCGTACCGGCGGCAGCGGTGGCCGTGTCCGCCGCACCGGCCGCCACCGCCACGGCGGTCGCCGTCCGGCCGGCACCCGCCCCGGTCGCGGCCTCCGTCCCCGCACCGGTCCCGGCACCCGCGCCGGCGCCGGCCCCGGAACCCGCCGTCATGGAGACAGCCCACGTGGACAACGACCGCCTGGCCGATCTTGTGGCCGACCACCTTTCCCTGCACGACGACTATCTGAGCGGCCAGCTGCAGAGCGCCGAGCGCCTGACGAGCCTGCTCGAACGCGCCGCCGACCAGGGGCAGCTGAGCGAGGTCCTCGACGCGGTCAACGCCGTCAAGGAGCACGGCCTCGACATCGGCCGCAGCCACCTGCGGGCCAACGAGATCCTGCGCGACCTCGCGCAGCTGGAGCTCGGCACCGGCGCCGCCCCGGCGGCCGCGGAGCGTCCCGCCGCCCTGACCCGGCAGCCCGCGCCGGCCCCGCGCCAGGCGGTCGCCCCCGCCCCGGCCCCCGCCGCCCTGGCCCCGGCACCGGCCGCCCCGGCCCCGGCTCCCGCCCCGGCCGCCCCGGCCCCGGCTCCCGCCCCGGCCGCCCCGGCCCCGGCTCCGGCCCCGACTCCCGCCCTGGTCGCCGCCGCGGTGGCCGCGCCCGCCGCCGCCCCCCAGGCGCTCGCCCCGAAGGCCGCCCCGGCCCCCGCGCCGGCTGCTGTCGCGGCCCCCGCTCCCGCTCCGGCCGCCCCGGCTCCGGCCGTTGCCACCGGTCCTGGTGTGGAGGCGGTCCTGCTGGAGGTCGTCTCGGAGAAGACCGGCTACCCGGCCGACATGCTCGACCTCGACATGGACATCGAAGCCGACCTCGGCATCGACTCCATCAAGCGCGTCGAGATCATGGGCGTCCTCCAGGAGCGGGCGGGCGCCACGACCACCGCCGGACCGGAGCAGCTCGCGGAACTGCGCACCCTGCGCGACATCATCGGCATCATGGCGGGGTCCACGGCCACCGCGGCCCCGGCCGCCCCGGCCGCCGCTCCCGCCGCCGCTCCCGCGGCCGCCTCCGGGCCGGACGCCGGCGCCGTCCAGGCGGTCCTGCTGGAGGTCGTCTCCGAGAAGACGGGCTACCCGGCCGACATGCTCGACCTCGACATGGACATCGAGGCCGACCTCGGCATCGACTCCATCAAGCGCGTCGAAATCATGGGCGTCCTCCAGGAACGCGCCGACGCCACCGTCACCGCCGGCCCCGAGCAGCTCGCCGAACTGCGCACCCTGCGCGACATCGTCGAGATCATCGCCGGCGCCGCGGGCTCCGCGGCCACGACGGCCACCGCTCCCGCCGCCGCTCCCGCGGCCGCCTCCGGGCCCGACGCCGGCGCCGTCCAGGCCGTCCTGCTCGAGGTCGTCTCCGAGAAGACGGGCTACCCCGCCGACATGCTCGACCTCGACATGGACATCGAAGCCGACCTCGGCATCGACTCCATCAAGCGCGTCGAAATCATGGGCGTCCTCCAGGAACGCGCCGACGCCACCGTCACCGCCGGCCCCGAGCAGCTCGCCGAACTGCGCACCCTGCGCGACATCGTCGAGATCATCGCCGGTACGACGGTCCCCGCGGCTCCCGCCGCTGCGGCTGCGCCCGCTGCTGCTGCTGCGGCCACCGCTCCCGCCGGCCCCGACGCCGGCGCCGTCCA
This sequence comes from Streptomyces sp. NPDC046866, assembly GCF_040704625.1. Lineage (NCBI taxonomy): Bacteria > Bacillati > Actinomycetota > Actinomycetes > Kitasatosporales > Streptomycetaceae > Streptomyces > Streptomyces sp. NPDC046866. Next base: position 35,872 of record NZ_JBEYXN010000034.1, on the reverse strand, counting down.
GGCCGTGCTGCTGTCCGTCGTCAGCGAGAAGACCGGCTACCCGGCCGACATGCTCGACCTCGACATGGACATCGAAGCCGACCTCGGCATCGACTCCATCAAGCGCGTCGAAATCATGGGCGTCCTCCAGGAACGCGCCGACGCCACCGTCACCGCGGGGCCGGAGCAGCTCGCCGAACTGCGCACCCTGCGCGACATCGTGCAGCTGATCGCGGGCTCCGCCCCCACGGCAGCCCCCGCCGCGGCCGCCGGCGCCCCCGCCGCCGCTGCCGCCGCCCCGGCCGACGGGCCGCAGCAGCCCAAGGCCGGCATCGGCCGGGCGCAGGCCGCCCTGGTCGAACTGCCCACGCCCGACCTGCTGGTCGATGCGTACCCGCAGGGCTCGGCCGCCCTCGTCGTCGACGACGGCTCCGAGCTGGCCCCGGCCGTCGCCGGCCGCCTCGCCGACACCGGCTGGCGGGTGCACGTGCTGCGGCTGCCCGGCGTCGCCGAGCGCATCACCGGCGCCGAGGACCACGCCCTGTCCGGCTGGGGCGTGACCGAGCTCGCCGAGCGGATCGAGGCGATCCTCGCCGACCGGGTCGCCCTGGTGGTCGACCTGTCCGCCGCGCACGGCGGCGAGTGGCCCGACGGCGTCCGCCGCCTGGCGCACACGCTCCTCGTCGCCAAGCACGCGGTCGAGCCGCTGACCGCGGCGGCCGGCTCCGGCCGGGCCGCGTTCGTCACCGCCACCCGGCTCGACGGCCGCTTCGGCCTCGGCGGGGTTCCCGAGGAGCAGGTCCCGGCGGGCGGTGTCGCCGGCCTGGTCAAGACGCTGGCCGTGGAGGCTCCGGCGGTGTTCTGCCGGGCCGTCGACCTGGCCCCCGCGCTCGATGTGCAGACCGCGGCCGCGCTGGTCGTGGCCGAGGCGTACGACGCCGTCACCGACACGGTGCAGGCCGGCCACGACGGCACCCGCCGCGTCGGCCTCACCCTGGCCGAGCAGCCGCTGACCGGCTCCGGCACCACCGGGGTTCCCGCGCTCGGCTCCGACGACCTGCTGGTCGTCACCGGCGGCGGACGCGGCATCACCGCCGCCTGTGTCGTCGAACTGGCCGAGCAGTACCGGCCGGGCCTGCTCCTGCTGGGCCGCACCCCGCTGGCCGACGAGCCCGAGTGGGCGCGCGGCATCGCGGACCCGGCCCTGAAGGGCGCGGCGGCCGCGCACCTGAAGGCGACGGGCGAGAAGCCGACGCCGAAGCGGGTGGAGCAGCTCAGCTCCGCGGTCATCGGCGCCCGTGAGATCCGGGGCACCCTGGAGCGGGTCCGGGCCGCGGGCAGCGAGGTGGAGTACCTGGCGGCGGACATCACCGATGCGGCTGCGACCGCCGCCGCGCTGGCCCCGTACCGGGAGCGCATCACCGGTCTGGTGCACGGCGCCGGCGTCCTCGCCGACCAGCTCATCGCCAACAAGAAGGCCTCCGAGATCGAACGGGTCTTCGCGCCGAAGCTGACCGGGCTGCGCGCGGTGGCCGCCGCCCTGCCCGAGGGGTCGCTGCGCCACGTGGTGCTGTTCTCCTCGGTGGCCGGCTTCTTCGGCAACCAGGGCCAGTCGGACTACGCGATGGCCAACGAGGTGCTCAACGCCTGGGCGTCCTCCTTCAAGCAGCGCAACCCCGGGGCCCACATCACCTCCCTCAACTGGGGTGCGTGGGAGAGCGGCATGGTCTCCCCGCAGGTCAAGGCCATCTTCGAGGAGCGCGGCATCGTCCTGATCCCGGTGGAGACCGGGGCGCGGCTGTTCGCCGAGCAGTTCTCGGCCGGCCGTGCGGACGACGTCGTGACCGTCCTCGGGCCGACGACGCCGCTGTCGGAGCCGGAGCGGCCCGCGGGCGGTGCGCCGGTGACGGTGCGGCGGTCGCTGGCCGCGGTGGCCGGGGATCCGGTCGTCGTGGACCACGTGATCGGTGACGCGCCGGTGCTGCCCGCGGTGGCGGCGCTCGGCTGGGCCATCGGCGCGGTGGAGCGCACCAGCGGCGAGGAGGTGCGCCAGGTGCGCGACTTCTCGGTCCAGAAGGGCATCGTCTTCGACGGCACCCAGCCGGAGCAGCTGACCCTGACGCTGACCCCGGCCGGCGACGGCTCGGTGCAGGCCGCGATCCGCTCGGCGGACGCGCAGGGCGCCGTACGGCCGCACTACGGCGCGGTGGTCTCCACGGGCGCGGCGCCCGCCGAGGCCACGGTCGCCGGACTCCCGGCGCTCGGCTCCGGGCGGGACGCGGCGGAGCTCTACTCGGACGGCACGCTCTTCCACGGCCCGGCCCTGCGCGGGGTGCGCCGGGTGCTGGCCGAGGCGGAGTCCCGGCTGGTCCTGGAGGTCTCGCTGGCCGAACTGCGGCCGGACGGGGGCGCCTTCGGCGGCTCGCGGTTCGCGCCCGGCACGGCCGACCTGCTGCTCCAGGCGGGCCTGGTGTGGGTGAAGCTGTTCCGCGGTACGGCCGGGCTGCCGCTCGGCGTGGCCCGCGCCGACCTGCACCACCCGCTGCCGGACGGGGAGCCCTTCCTGATCGTGGTCGAGCCGACCGCGGCGAGCAACGGAACCAGCTCCTCGCTCACCATCACGGCCTGCGCCTCCGACGGCCGCGTCCTGACCCGCTTCGACGGTGTCTCCGTGGTCTCCGCCCCCCAGCTGGCGGCCAAGTTCGCCACCCGGAACGGCATCAGCGGCTGATCCCGCTTCGTACCTGACGACGTAAGCGGTCGCGTCGGCCCGGACGGCACAGCACCACCCCGGCCGTCCGGGCCGGCCGCCCCTCAGAAGGGACCCCACAGCTCTCATGAGCAAGTACGCGATCGTCGGCCTCTCCTGCCTCTTCCCGGGAGCCGAGACCCCTGCCGCGTTCTGGCAGAACCTCAGCTCCGGGGTGGACAGCCGCAGGGAAGGCGGGGAGGAGGTCTTCGGCCCCGCCCTCGACACCCGGGACACCGACCCCCGGCACGAGATCTACTGCCGCCGGGGCGGCTTCATCACCGACTTCGAATTCGACCCGACCGGCTACCTGCTCGACGCCGGCAAGCTGTCCGGGCTGGACCGGATCTTCCACTGGTCGCTGCACGTGGCCCGGGAGGCGCTGCGCGACAGCGGCTACGCGGACCGCCCCGAGGTCCTGGCCCGCACCGGCCTGGTCCTCGGCAACTACTCCTTCCCCACCCTCGCCTCGGCCGAGGTCAGCGTGCCGCTCGTGCAGGAGGCCGTGCTCCAGGGGCTGCGCGAGGCCGGCCACCCGGCCCTCGGCGCCCTCGCCGACCCCGCCCTGCAGATCGACGCGAAGGCCCTGCACCCGCAGGACCTGCGGGTCAGCGGCTCCCCGGTCGGGGTGGCCGCCACCGCGCTGGGCCTGGGCGGGCCCCGCTACGCCCTGGACGCGGCCTGCTCCTCGGCCCTGTACGCGCTGAAGCTGGCCTGCGACCACCTCGCGGCCGGCCAGGCGGACCTGGTGCTCGCGGGCGGCGTGTGCGCGCCGGACCCCACCCTCATCCACCTGTCGTTCTCCGACCTCCAGGCCTACCCGCGCGACGGGTTCAGCCAGCCCTTCGACGACCGCTCCGGCGGCATCCTGACCGGCCAGGGCGCCGGCATGGTCGCCGTCAAGCGGCTTGCGGACGCGCGGCGCGACGGCGACCGCATCCTCGCGGTGGTCGACGGGATCGGCCTGACCAACGACGGGGCCGGTCGGCACCTGCTGGTCCCGCAGGGCGGCGGCCAGCTCCAGTCGTACGAACTGGCCTATGCGCAGGCCGGAATCGATCCGGCGGCCGTGGACTACCTGGAGTGCCACGCCACCGGCACGCCCATCGGCGACGCCACCGAGGCCGGGTCGGTCGCCGAGTTCTTCGGTGCGGCCGGCAAGACCCCGCTGATCGGCTCGGTGAAGGGGAACATCGGGCACCTGCTCACCGTCGCCGGGCTCAGCAGCATGCTCAAGGTGGTCCTGGCCATGGGCCACGGCCGCATCCCGCCGACCATCGGCGTGGAGCGGCCGGTGGCGTCCAAGGACGGCCTGGTCGGCGCCGCCAACCTGGTGCGCGAGGCCCGCGACTGGCCCGCCGGCGAGGGCCCGCGCCGCGGCGCGGTGTCCGCGTTCGGCTTCGGCGGCACCAACGCGCACGTGGTGCTGTCCGAGCACACCGGCGCGGAGGAGGAGGCGGCCGACGAAGACACGGCCGAGGCCGCGCTCCCGGCGCTCGACGTGGTGGGCCTGGGCGCGCACTTCGGCGCCCTCGACGGCGTGGACGCGTACGAGAAGGCCGTGCACAGCGGCGCCGACGCCCTCGTGGAGCTGCCCGAGCGGCGCTGGCGCGGGCTGGACGGGACCCGGGACGGCTCGTTGCACACCGCTGCCGGGGTGGACCCGGACGCGCTGCCGCGCGGCGCGTTCGTCGACGGGGTGGGCATCGACCCGATCGACCAGAAGATCCCGCCGACGGACCTGCGCACCTACAACCTGCAGCACGCGCTGGCCACGAAGGTGGCCGACGAGGCGCTGCTGGACGCCGGCTACTCCCGTACGGTGCCGGCCGGGCGGACCTCGCCCGAGCCGCGGCGCATCGCGGTGGTCGTGGCGATGGAGATGGAGCCCACCACCCACCTGCGGCTGACCCGCTACCGGCTCGGGCGGTTCCTGCGCGAGTCCTTCGAGCGGGCCGGGGTGCCGGTCGACGAGGAGCGGCTGCAGGCGCTGACGGCGGTGGGCCGCGACGCGGTCGTGGACCCGATCGTCGCCAACGAGGTGCTCAGCTACATCGGCAACGTGATGGCGAGCCGCATCTCCTCGCTGTGGAACCTGACCGGCCCGTCGTTCACCGTCTCCGCGGACGGCTCGGGCACCGCCGAGGCGCTGGAGGTCGCGCGGCTGCTGCTGCTCGACCCGAGCATCGAGGCCGTCCTGGTCGGCGCGGTCGACCTGGCGGGCTCGGCGGAGAACCTGCTGCTCTCCCCCGAGGTGGTCGCCGAGGCCGGGCTGACGTTCGGCGAGGGCGGCCGCGGCCGCCGCATCGGCGAGGGCGCCGGCGCGGTCGTGGTGACCCGGCCGGGCGGCGCCGCGCCCGGGGCGACGGTGTACGCCCGCCTGGAGTCCCTGGCGGTGCGGCACGCGGCCCCGGTCGACGGGGTGCTGCCGGAGGCCGACCGGGACGCGTTCGCGGCGGCTGCCGAAGCGGCGCTGGCCGCGGCGGGCGTCACCGCGTCCGACATCGGGTACGTGGAGGCCCACGCGGGCGGCACCGAGGCCCAGGACCGGGCCGAGATCGCCGCGCTCGCCTCGGTCTACCCGGCCGGTACGGCGAGCGTCGCCCTCGGCAGCGCCAAGGCGCAGATCGGCGACGCCGGGTGCGCGGCGGGCATGGCCGCGCTGATCCGGTCGGTGCTGGGCCTGCACCACGGCTACCTGCCCGGGACGCGGGGCTGGGACCGGCCGGCCGCGGACCTGGCCGGGGAGTTCGAGGCCTCCGGCCTGTACGTCCCCGAGGCCTCGCGGCCGTGGCTGCGCACGCGCAAGGACAGCCGCCGGTACGCGGCGGTGAGCTTCCTCGGCGCCGGCGGGGCCCACGGGCACCTGGTGCTCTCCTCGGACACCACCCGGGGCCGGGTCAGCCCCGCGGACTGGCGCCGCGCCGGCGGGCCGGTGCTGCTGCCGCTGGCCGCGGACTCGGCGCAGGAGCTGCTCACGCTGGTCGCCCTGCACCGGGACCTGATCGGCGAGGGCCGCGACCCGTACGAGCTCGCCCGCGCCGCGGCCCGCACCCTGCACGGCAAGGCGGTGCGCGCGGTGCTGGTCGGCAAGGACGCCGCCGAGCTGGTCGCGCAGCTGGAGCTCGCCGCCCGCGACCTGCCCGCCGTGCACGAACGGGGCGGCGAGTGGGCCACCCCGGCCGGCAGTTTCTCCACCGCCGCGCCGATCGGGCCGGACGGGCGGGTCGCACTGGTCTACCCGGGCGCGTTCAACTCGTACCCGGGCCTGGGCCAGGACTTCTTCCGGGCCTTCCCCGGCCTGCTGGACCGCTTCGAGAGCCAGGCGGACGAGCCGGCCCGGCTGATGCGGGCCGCCGCGCTGTACCCGCGCACGCGGGTGGCGCCGGGCCGCCGCGAGCTCATGGAGCTGGAGGCGCGGCTCGGCGAGGACATCCCGTTCATGCTGGCGACCGGCACCAGCTTCGCGATGCTGTACACCGACCTGGTGCGCGAGGTCCTCGGGATCCGGGCGCACGGCGGCTTCGGCTACAGCCTGGGCGAGTCGAGCATGCTGTTCGCCACCGAGTGCTGGCTGCCGGAGGGCCGCCGCGACGACCTGATCAGCAACACCCCGCTCTTCCGGGACCGGCTGACGGGGCCGCGGCGCACGGTCCGCGAGCTGTGGGACCTGCCCGAGGACACCCCGGACGCGGACGTGTGGGCCAGCCACGTGCTGCTGACCGACGCGGACACGGTGGAGAAGGCGCTGGCCGCCGGGTACGACCGGGTGTACCTCACGCACGTCAACACCCCGTCCGAACTGGTGATCGCCGGTGATCCGGCGCAGTGCCGCGCGCTGATCAAGGAGCTGGGCTGCCCGGCGGCCCGGTCCCCCGTCAACGCGGTGATGCACTGCCCGGCCGTGGACGCCGAACTGGACGGCCTGGCCGGGCTGAACGACTACCCGACCGGCTCGACCGGCGGCCTGGAGCTGTTCAGCGCCTACGACTACGGTGTGCTGCGCGACCTGGACCGTACGGGGGTCAGCCGCCGCATCGCGCACACCCTGCGCTCCGCGATCGACTTCCCGCGGCTGGTGCGGGGCGCGTACGAGCGGGGGTTCCGCTACTTCCTGGAGGTCGGGCCGAGCGCGACCTGCTCGCGGTGGGTCAAGGACACCCTGGGCGACGCCGCGCACGTCGCGGTGCCGGTGGACCGGCGCGGGGTGCCGGCCGCGCGGTCGGTCGCGCAGCTGGTGGCCCGGCTGGTGGGCCACGGCCTCGACGTCGACCTGGCGCCGCTGCTGGCCCCCGCCGGCGAGTCGGCCCCGGTCCTCGCGGCCCGCAACTCCCGCTTCCGCGTGGGCGGCGGCACCCCGGTGCCCGCCCGCATCGCCAAGGCCCTGGCGGCCGACGGGCCCGCGGCTGCCACGGCCGGCGCCGCCGACCCGGCCGCGGGCGCATCCGCCGCCGGCACCCCGGCCGGCCGCGCCCCGGACGCCGCCGGGGGCGCCTCAGCCCCGGCACCCGGCTCCCGGACCGGCGCGGCCCCGGCCGCACCGGCTGCCGGCGGCGCCCGTAGCGCCGCACCCCGGGCCGGCGGGGCCGCCGACCGGCCCACCACCCCGACCACCGCCCCGGCCGCCGGCGATCCCGCCGGACCGGCCACCGTCGCCCCGGCCGCCGCGGCCGCGGGCACCACCGCCCCCGGCAGCCCCGCCGGGCCCGGCAGCACCGCCCCGGGCGCCCCGCGCGCCGGGGAGGCCGCCGGACCCGGCAGCGCCGGTCCCGTGGCGCCGGCCGCTGCGGCGGCCCGTCCTGCACCCGTCCCGTCCGTACCGCCGGAGGACCCACGCCTCATGCCTGCCGACCCGACCCTGGCCGATCCGGAGGTCATCGCCTTCGACGGCGAACCGATCTCCTTCCTGCCGTGGGCGCCCCCGGTGCCCGCGGCCGTGCAGCCCGCTGCCGCCGTGCCCGCCGCGCCGGCCGCCCCGGCCGTGCAGGAGGCCCCGCTCCCGGCCGCCGCCGCGGCCCCCGCCCCCGTACCCGCACCGGCCTCCGCACCCGCCCGCCGTACCCGCCGGACGGCCGCTCCCGCGGCGGCCGGTGACCCGGCGTCGGCCGCGGCCGACCTGGTCCGCGACATCCGCCGCCAGATGGTCAGCACCCACTCGGTGGTGATGGAGACCCAGCGCATCCTCCAGGACGCCACGCTGAGCCGGGCCGAGGCCCTGCTCGACGGCGGCCCCGTACCGGCGGCGCCGGCGGCCCCGGCCGCGGTGACCGCGCCGCCCGCCCGGGCGGCCCTGCCCGCCGCCCCGGCACCGGCGGCCCCGGCCCCCGCGCCGCAGGAGGCGCCCCGCGTGGTGGAGGCCACGGCGGTGCTCCCGCCGGCCGCCCCGCACACCGGGCGGACCGGGCAGTCGCCGCAGGCCCCGCAGCCCGCCGCTCCCAAGCCCGACGGCGTCATCTGGGACGAGGCGGACCTGATGGAGTTCGCCGTCGGGTCCGTCGCCAAGGTCTTCGGCCCGGAGTTCGGCGTCATCGACGGCTACGCCCAGCGCGTCCGGCTGCCCGCGGAGCCGTACCACTTCGTCAGCCGGGTCACCGCGCTGTCGGGCACCACCCACGAGTTCAAGCCCGCGAAGATCACCACTGAGTACGACGTCCCCGAGGACGCCTGGTACGCGGTCGACGGCGGCGTGCCCCCGGCCGTCACGGTCGAGGCCGGCCAGTGCGACCTGCTCCTCGTCAGCTACCTCGGCATCGACTTCCGCAACAAGGGCGAGCGGGTCTACCGCCTCCTCGACAGCACGCTGGTCTTCCGCGGCAACCTGCCGCGGGTCGGCCAGACGCTGAAGTACGACATCTCGATCGACCGCTTCGTCCACAACGGCGACACCACGCTGTTCTTCTTCAGCTACAAGTGCTACGCCGACGGCGAGCTGATCCTCGAACTCCACGACGCGTGCGCCGGCTTCTTCAGCGCCGCCGAGCTGGAGACCCCGATCGGCGTCGTGATGACCGACAAGGAGAAGGCCGAGCGCGCGGCCCTGCCCAAGGGCTACTTCAAGCCGCTCGCCTACACCGACAAGAACCACCTGGACGCCGACGACCTGGAGCTCCTCGCCCAGGGCCGCCCCGGGGACGTCTTCGGCCCCGACCACGCCCAGGACCCCGGCATCAACCCGGCCCTGCGCCTGCCGGTCGAGAAGCTGCGCATGGTCGACGAGGTCACCATCGACCGCAAGGGCGGCCCGCGCGGCCTCGGCACGCTCAGCGCCGTCAAGAACCTGCAGCCCGACGCCTGGTACTTCGAGTGCCACTTCCCCGACGACCCGGTGCTCGCCGGCTCCCTGGTCGCCGAGGGGGCGGTGCAGCTGCTGCAGATCTACCTGCTGCACCAGGGCATGCACCTGACCCTGCCGGACGCCGCGTTCCAGTGCGTCACGGACACCCCGATCGAGGTGCAGGTCCGCGGCCAGATCACCCAGAAGCACACGCAGATCCGCTACGAGGTCGAGGTCATGGAGCTCACCCTTCTGCCCCGCGCCACGGTCATCGCGGACGTGCTGATCTACCTCGGGGACCTGCCGGTCATCCGCATGAAGAACCTCGGCCTGCAGGTCCGCGAGAAGCCGGGCACCCCGTACCGCCCGGAGGCCGGCGGCATCCCGCAGTTCCTGGGCCGCCGCAACCGCAGCGGCGAGGCCGCGATGATCAACGAGATGCACCTGGCGCACGCCGCCAAGGGCGACCTGGACATCGCGATGGGCCCCGAGTTCGAGGTCTACCGCACGAGCCGGGCCCCGTACATCCCCAACGGCGCCTTCCAGTTCGTCGACCGCGTCATGTCCCTCAAGGGCACCCGCGGCGACCTGCGCCCCGGCTCGGAGATGGTCACCGAGTACGACTCCCCCGCGGACGCCTGGTACTACGAGGAGAACTCCTTCCCCCACATGCCGAACGCCGTGTACATGGAGTCCTCCCTCCAGGCGGCGATCTTCCTCGGCTACTACCTGGGCGCCACGCTCAAGAACACCGACGAGCAGTACGCGATCCGCAACCTGGACGGCCGCGCCACCCTGGTCAAGGACATAGACCTGCGGGGCAAGACCATCCGCCACCACTCGAAGCTGCTGATGACCAGCGCCGTCACCGGCGCCGTGCTGCAGAACTTCTCCTACGAGCTGTCCGCCGACGGCGAGGTCTTCTACACGGGCGAGTCGCTGTTCGGCTACTTCAGCGACGCGGCCCTGGCCAACCAGGTGGGCCTGGACAACGGCACGTACGTCGCCCCGTGGATCGAGACCAACGAGGTCGACCCGGCGAAGGTCCGCCGCATCGAGCTCCCGGAGGGCGCCCCGGCGTTCACCGATCCCACCGGCGGCCACCTGCACCTGCCCGGCGGCCGCTACGCCCTGGTGGACCGGGTCGACCTGGTGCAAGGCGGCGGCCGGCACGGCCGCGGCTACCTGCACGGCCACCGGGCGATCCGCCCCGACGAGTGGTACTTCGACTGCCACTTCCACCGCGACCCGGTGATGCCCGGATCGCTCGGCGTCGAGGCGATCCTGCAGGCCCTGCGCCTGTACGTGATCGAGGAGAACCTCGCCGAGGGCTACGCGCGGCCGCGCTTCGCGATGGCCACCGACGTGGAGATGGCCTGGAAGTACCGCGGCCAGATCCTGCGCCACGACCCGGAGCTCAACTTCGACGTGCACGTCAAGGAGGTGCGCCGCGAGGAGGGCCGCCTGCTGGTCATCGCCGACGCGGAGCTGGCCAAGCCGGGGCTGCGCATCTACGAACTCACCGACGTGGCCATCGAGGTCCGTCCCACCGAGGCCTGACGGCCCGACAGCTGAGCCCAAGGAGCTTCGTTTCCCCATGGACACTCTCGAGACCCCTCTCCGGTGGTACGGAGAGCGCAATCCCAGCATCGACCCGGCCGGGATCTACCAGGTGCTGGCCGACCTGGAGCACCCGTGTTTCATCACGGTCACCCGTGAGGGCATCGGTGCCGCGGCCGGCGGGTTCGCCACCGCCGACGGCGACGGCCTGCCCCTGCTGGCCGCCGCGCAGCCCCTCGCGCCGGAGCGGCTGGGCTCGGCCGCGTTCCTCGCCGCGCACGGCGTGAAGTACGCGTACATGGCCGGGGCGATGGCCGGCGGGATCGCCTCCGCCGACATGGTGATCGCCCTGGCCAGGGAGGGCTTCCTCGCCTCCTTCGGCGCGGCCGGGCTGCTGCCCGAGCACATCGAGCGGGCCCTCGCCCGGTTCGCCGCGGAGATCCCGGGGCTGCCGTTCGCGGTGAACCTGATCCACAGCCCGAGCGAGGACCGCCTCGAGCGGGAGGCCGTCGAGCTGTTCCTGCGGCACGGGGTGCGCTGCGTCGAGGCGTCGGCGTACATGGACCTCACCCCGCACGTGGTGCGCTACCGGCTGGCGGGCCTGCGCCGCGACGCGGAGGGCCGGATCACCGCCGACAACCGGCTCATCGCCAAGATCTCCCGGCCGGAGACCGCGGAGCGGTTCATGCGCCCGGCGCCGGCCGCGCTGGTCACGGCCCTGCTGGAGCAGGGGCTGGTGACGGCGGAGCAGGCCGAGCTCGCCCGCCATCTGCCGCTGGCCGACGACATCACCGTCGAGGCCGACTCCGGCGGCCACACCGACCGCCGGCCGCTGCCCGCGCTGCTGCCGTCGATCCTGCGGCTGCGCGACACCGTCCAGCGCGAGTACCGCTACGCCGTCCCGATCCGGGTCGGCGCGGGCGGCGGGCTCGGCACCCCGGTCGCGGTGGCGGCGGCCTTCGCGATGGGCGCCGCGTACGCGGTGACCGGCTCGGTCAACCAGTCCTGCCTGGAGTCGGGGGCCTCGACGGCGGCCAAGGCGATGCTCGCCGAGGCCGGCATCGCGGACTGCGAGATGGCTCCGGCCGCCGACATGTTCGAGATGGGCGTGGACCTCCAGGTCCTGAAGAAGGGCACCTTCTTCCCGATGCGGGCCAAGCGCCTGTACGAGCTGTACCAGGCGTACGACGGCCTGGACGCGATCCCGGCCGCCGACCGGGCCAAGCTGGAGACCCAGGTCTTCCGGCGGCCGCTGGAGGACGTCTGGCAGGAGTGCGTGCGGTACTTCACCCGGCGCGACCCCGAGCAGCTGGCCCGCGCCGCCGACAACCCCAAGCGGAAGATGGCCCTGGTCTTCCGCTGGTACCTGGGCATGGCCTCGCGCTGGGCGGTGGTCGGCGAGGCGGACCGGGCGATGGACTACCAGGTCTGGTGCGGTCCGGCGATGGGCAGCTTCAACGACTGGGTGACCGGCAGCTACCTGAAGACCCCGGGCAACCGCCGGGTCGCCGAGGTGGCGCACCACCTGATGCGGGGCGCGGCCTTCCACACCCGGCTGGCCCAGCTGCGCAACGCCGGCGTGCACATCCCGGCGAGCGCGGCGGACTACCGTCCGGTGCCGCTGGAGACCGCGGGCGGGATGCCGTGAGCGCGCTGACCGCGGAGGCGCTGGAGGAGCTGCTCGGCGACCCGGCGGACGACGCCAATCCGTACGGGTTCGCCGCGGCCGTGGGCCGCGACGAGCGGGAGGAGTTCCCGGCCGCGTTCTGCGCGGAGCTGGCGCGGGCCGGGTTCCACCTGAACTACCTGCCCAAGGAGTGGGGCGGGACGTTCGAGTCCTTCGACCGCAGCCTGACGCTGGTGCGCTCGGCGGCCCGCCGGGACGTCAACATCATGCCGGGGACGATGTTCAGCATCATCGCGGCGACCTGCCTGCAGCTGCACGGCAGTGTGGAGCAGCAGCAGCTCGCCGCGGAGGTCCTGCGCGGCGGCGGCGCGGTGGGCTTCGCGCTCACCGAGGCCGCCCACGGCAGCGCCCTGCTGGCCAACGAGGTGTCCCTGAGTCCGGACGGCGTGCTGGACGGCGAGAAGTGGATGGTCGGGCTGGGCCTGCGGTGCGAGGCGGTGTACGTCGTCGCCCGCACCGGGGCCCGCGGCCCGGGAGCGTTCTCGGCGGTCCTGCTGGACCTGCGCGACGTACCGCAGGGGCAGCTGGAGCGGCTGCCCGCCGCGGCCACCAACGGGATGCGCGGGATCGACCTGGCCCGGCTGCGGTTCACCGGCTTCGCGGTGCCCGAGGGGGCGCGCGTGGGCCGGGAGGGCGAGGGGCTGGAGGCGGCCGTCAAGGCGCAGCAGGCGGTCCGGCTGATGAGCATGGCCGGCAGCCTGGGCATCGCGGACAGCGCGGTCCGCCTGGCCCTGGACTTCGCCGTCGGGCGCAAGGTCGGCCGGGCGCAGCTGGCGTCCTCGCCGTGGCCGCGGCGCGAGCTGTCGGTCGCGGCGGCCGCCCTGCTGGCGGCGGACGTGGCGGCGCTGACGGCGGCCCGCGGGGTGCACGTGGTGCCGGAGGCGTTCTCGGTGTGGGCGCTGTCCGCCAAGCACGTGGTGGCGGAGGCCTCGGACGAGCTGGTCCGGCGGGCGGGCGCGGTGCTGGCCACGCGCTCGGTCCTGCGGGAGGGCGAGCGGGGGGCCGGGCTGTTCCAGAAGCTCCAGCGGGACTCCGCGGTGGTCCGGGTGATCGACGCGAGCACGCTGGCCAACCTCAAGTCGTACGCGGGCCAGGTCCCCACCCTGACGGAGGGGCCGGCCCCGGCCGATCCGGCGGCGCTGGCCACGGTGTTCGGCCTCGGCTCACCGCTGCCCGCGTACGAGCCGGCCCGCCTCGACATGTTCGCCCGCGGGGTGGACCCGGTGCTGGCGGGCCTGCCGGAGGCGGCGGCCGCCGTGTCCGGGGCCCTGGCCGGCGGGGAGGACGCCGGGGTCGCCGCCCTGGTGGACGGGCTCGCCGAGGGCGTCGCCGGGCTGGGCGCCCTGACGCGGGCGGCCCGCGGGCCCGGCGCCGATCCCAACGCCCTGGTGGACGCGGCCGAGCGGTACGCGTGGCTGCACGCGGCCGCCTGCGCGGTCCACCTGTGGCGGGCCAACCCCGACCGCGCGCTGTACGGCACGGAGCCGGGCTCCGCCGGCTGGCTGGGCGCGGTCCTCGGATACCTGCTGGCCCGCGCCGACGGCACCGATCCGCGGCGCAGCGGCGCGCTGCTGGAGCCCGCGCTCGACGCGGCGCTGGCGCTGCGGGAGTCCGGCCGGCTGTTCACCGCCCTGCCCGTGCGGCTGGCGGGGGCCTCGAACCGACAGGAAGAGTCCTGATGTCCAAGTCCGATCTGACCGCACTCGCCGCGGAGCTCGAGGCCTACCTCGGCGACCCGCACGACCCGGACAGCCGGATGCCGTTCTCCGGGGTGCTGGAGTTCGACGAGAGCGGCGCGTACCCGGTGCACTACGTCAACCTGCTGCGCCGCTGGGGCGCGCACCTGCGGGGCCTGCCGGCCGAGCAGGGGGGCCTGGCGGGCAACGTGGAGACCGGCGTGAACCTGATGCGCCTGGTCGCCCGGCGCGACCCGTCGACGGCCGTGGGCACGGCGCTGAACAACCTCAGCTTCATGCCCGCCTGGATCACCGGCACGGAGGAGCAGAAGCGCGCCCTGATCGCGGACATGCGCCGCGGCAGCTCGATGTCCTGGGGGCTGTCGGAGCGCGTCCACGGCAGCGACCTCGTCGCCAACGAGGTGCGGGCCGAGAAGACCGAGGGCGGCTGGCTGCTGACCGGCGAGAAGTGGCCGATCGGCAATGCGACGGTCGCCGACAAGATGGTCGTCTTCGCCCGCACCGGCGAGCGCCCGGGACCTGCCGCGTACTCGCTGTTCGTCGTGGACAAGTGGGCGGCCGACGCCGGCACGATCGAGGACACCCCCTTCGAGAACCTGTACGGGGTGCGGGCCCTGGACCTCAGCGGCGTCCGCTTCGACGGCGCCTTCGTGCCCGATTCGGCGATGCTCGGCGGCCGCGGGCAGGGCCTGGAGATCGCGCTGAAGGCCAGCCAGACGGCGCGCGTGGTGCTGATGCACCTGGCGCTGGCGGCCGTGGACACGAGCCTGCGCCTGGCCATGGACTTCGCCGAGGGCCGGGTGCTGCTGGGCGACACGATCGCCGACGTGCCGTACACCCGGCGCCAGCTGGCGGAGGCCTTCGCCGACCTGATGCTGGCGGACGCGGTGTTCCTGGGCGCGACGCGCAGCCTGCAGGCGGCGCCCGAGCAGGTCAGCGTCTGGTCCTCGGTGATCAAGTACCTGGTGCCGACGAAGCTGCAGAGGACCCTGTCGCAGCTGACGGTGGTGCTGGGCGCGCGGACGTTCGTACGCGACCACCCGCACTACGGCATGCACCAGAAGATGGTCCGCGACATCCTGATCACCGACATCGCCGACGGCAACACGGTGGTCAACCTGCGCAACCTCGGCCACCAGCTGGGCAGCCTGCTGGCCTCGGCGGCCGATCCGGACCCGGCGGCCGTCGCGGTGGCCGAGGAGCGGGCCGCGACCCTGTTCGGGATGGACACCGGGCTGCCGGCGTACGCGCCGTGGAAGCAGGAGCTGTTCAGCCGCGGCGGCCTGGACGACGCGGTGCTGGCCGCGCCGGACGGGGTGCGCCGGCTGCGCGCGCTCGCGGGCTCGGCCAAGGAGGGCGAGCGCGAGCGGCTGCTGGCCGCGGCGGACGTGGCCGAGGAGCTGATCGGCCGGACCGGCTCCCTGAACGAGCGCGCCAAGGACCTCAAGGCGCGGCTGGGGCGGGCGTACGGGCAGTCCCCGGAGCTGTTCGACCTGGCCAAGGAGTACTGCCTGGTGCACGCGGCGGCCGCGGTCGTGCTCGCGTACGTGCACTCGCAGGAGGCCCTGGAGGACCCGCTTCCGAGCGCCGCTCTACTGCTGCTCCAGTTGGAGCGCGTACGCAGGGAGTTGTACCCGCACGAGGCGGTCACGGACCAGTCCGTGATCGACGAGGTGATGCAGGTGCTGCGGCATCTGCACCGGGAGAACCGGCTGTTCTCGCTCTGGCAGTTCCCGCTGGCCGAGCGCACCGCCGATCTCTCCGCCGCACGCATCTGACACCGCCGTAGAACCTGACTGTGAAGGACGTCTCCCATGTCGCAGAATCCCACCCCCCGCGTCGCGATCGTCGGCGCCGGCGTCGCCGGGATCTCCGCTGCCTACCACCTGCGTGACCACGCACGGATCACGGTCTTCGAGCGGGAGGACCGGCTCGGCGGGCACGCCAACACCGTCGAGGTCGAGGAGAACGGCAAGGTCCTCGGCATCGACACGGCGTTCGTCGTCTTCAACCGGCCCGCGTACCCGAACCTCTTCGGCTTCTTCGAGGAGCTGGGCGTGGAGGCCGTCGAACACCTCGGCGGGTTCAACTTCTTCGACCTCGACAGCGGCCTGGAGTACGGCACCCGGGAGCTGGACCTGGGCGAGGAGGAGGTCGTCGGCCGCTACTCCGAGGAGTTCGTCACCATCTGGCGCGAGGCCCGCCGCTTCCACGAGGAGGGGCGGCGCGACTTCCTGCGCAAGAAGGCCGACATCCCGCTCGGGGAGTACCTCGACCGCGGCGGCTACAGCGAGGCCTTCCGCTACTCGTACGTCATCCTGCTGTGCTCGGCGGTGTGGTCCGTGCCGGCGGAGCTGATCTGGGAGATCCCGGCCTCCACGGTGATCGCCTTCTACCTGGGCCACGACGAGGGCGGCCTCGGCGGGCGCAAGGTCGACTGGCGCACCGTCGGCGGCGGCTCCATCTCCTACGTCCGCAAGGCGATCGCGGCGATCGGCGCCGAGCTGCGCACGGCCGAGCCGGCCACCTCGATCCGCCAGGACGCCGACTCGGTCACCGTCACGACGGCGAAGGGCAGCGAGACGTTCGACTACGTCATCGTCGGCGCCCACGCCGACGAGGCGCTGGCCCTGCTGGAGAACCCCTCCGCCCGGCAGAAGGAGGTGCTGGGCCCGGTGCGCTACAGCTCCTCGCGCGTGGTGCTGCACACCGACACCTCGGTGATGCCGGCGACCAAGGAGCGCTGGGAGGCCTGGAACTACGGCCAGGTCGAGGCCGGCGGCCAGGCCCGCCAGTACGTCGCGTACTACATGAACAAGCTGCACGGCTTCACGGCGGAGAAGGACTACTTCGTCACCCTCGACTACCCGCTGGAGGTGGACCCGGAGTCGGTGATCGCGGAGTTCCCGTACACGCACCCGATCATCGACATCAACGTCCGCAACCTCCAGGCCGACATCTACAACGTCAACGAGGGGACCCGGCTGAAGCTGGCCGGCTCCTACTTCCACTCCAGGAAGCTGGGCTGGGACCAGATCGGCTCGCACGAGGCGGCGTTCTCCTCGGGCGCCGAGGCCGCGGCCCAGCTCCTGAAGGAGATGAAGGAGCAGGCTCAGGGCTGAGCGGGGCCGGCGCCCCGCCGGGCCGCGGACTGGCTCTCCTGCGCCAGGCGGCGCAGGGCCAGCAGGACCGGCTCCAGCAGGACCGTCAGCACCAGGGCCCGCTCGGCCATCTCGAGCGGGTCCCGGAGGTCCTCGATCCCGTCGAGGTCGACGGCCGCGATCCGGCCGGCGAGTTCGGCGTACGGGAGCAGCCGGTGCCAGTCGTAGTCCATGCCGAGGTCGCCGAGGGTCTGGAGGGTCCGGGCGATGACCGCCTTGCCGGCGGCGTCGTCCGACACCCGCCAGCCCAGGGCGTCCAGCAGGGCGTCGACCTCGGCGAGGCGGGCGCCGTCGAGCTCGGCGTCCTTGTCCGCCTCGGCGTCGGCCGCCTCGGCGGTGGCGCCGAGGACGAGCCCGAGGACCTTGTGCGGGTCGTCCTCGCGCTCGTACACGCCGCCCAGGACCTCCTTGGCGGCGCCCACGCTCAGCCCCCGCACCCCGACCAGGGCCCGGACCAGCCGGAGCCGGCGCACGTGCGAGTCGTCGTACTCGGCCTGGTTCGGGGCGGTGGCACGTCCGGGCGGCAGCAGGCCTTCGCGGAGGTAGTACTTGATGGTCGTGATCGGCACCCCGCTGCGGCGGCTCAGCTCAGAGATTCGCATCGTCTTCCGTTCTCGGCTTCTTCCACGCTCGATTGGCCAGTGGACAGTTCCACTCTCTATCATGGATACTGCAACTCTCCATTATTGAAGGCGAGGCTCACGGTGCCGAAACTCTCCTGGAAGGGCCGCACCCCGGTCCCCACGACCGCACGCGTCCACGTCATGGCGTCCCGCTTCGAGGTGAAGTCGCTCTCCGACGTCCCGCGCTTCTTCGTCCGCGCCCTGGCCGCCTGGGCCCAGCTGAAGACCTCGCCCGGAGCGGTCGAGGCCTCGCTGATCGCCGAGCCGCTCAAGCGCACCTTCTGGACCCTGTCCGCCTGGGAGAGCCGCGAGGCGATCTACGGCTACGCCAGGGCCGAACCGCACCGCGGCATCATGGGCGAACTCCGCTCCACCATGCGGACGTCGGTCTTCACCTTCTGGGAGATGCCCGTCTCCGTGCTGCCGCTCGACTGGGACGACGCCCGCAGCCGCCTCGACGCCCAGCTCCGGGCCGACGCCGAGAACGCCGGCAGCTCCGAGAACCACTCCTGACGCCGCGCCCGGACCACGACTCCCGGCCCGGGACACCCCCGCCCCGGGCCGGGGCACGTACTGCGCACCCCGCACCGCGCACTGCGCACCGCCCGGTGAACCCCGTCTTCCGTATGGAGAACCCCCTATGAGCACCGACACCAGCACCAGCGCCTCAGAAGCGGCCGGCGGCGCGCCTCCCGCGCGCCGCGGCGGCACCGCCCCCCTGTGGCTGTCGATCATCGCGACGAGCGTCCCGATGTTCATGGTGGCGCTGAACAACCTCGTCGTCTCCACCGCCCTGCCCACCCTGGCCAAGGAGCTGGAGGCCGACACCCAGGACCTGCAGTGGTTCGTCAACGCCTACGTCCTGGCGTTCGCCTGTCTGCTGCTCACCGGCGCCGCCCTCGGCGACCGGTTCGGGCGGCGGAAGATCTTCCTCCTGGGCATCGCCGTCTTCACCCTGTCCTCGGTGTACTGCGGCCTGTGCGACACCACCGCCGAGCTCATCGTGGGCCGCACCGCGCAGGGCGTGGGCGCGGCCGCGGTGATGCCGCTGTCGATGACCCTGCTCGCGCAGGCCGTGCCCGCGAACAAGCGCAGCCTGGCGCTCGGCCTGTGGTCCGCGTTCAGCGGCCTGGCCGTGGCCTTCGGCCCGCTCGTCGGCGGCGCCGTGGTCGACGGCATCGACTGGCACTGGATCTTCTGGATCAACGTCCCGGTCTGCCTGATCGCCGTCCCGCTGGTGCTGAAGGTGCTGGACGAGAGCAAGCTGGCCGGCACCCGCCTGGACCCGCTCGGCATGGTCCTGGCCACCGGCGGCCTCGTCGCCCTGGTCTGGGGCATCGTCAACGGCGCCGAGGACGGCTGGACCGACGGCCGCATCGTCGGCGCGTTCGCGGGCGGCGCCGTCCTGCTCGCCGCGTTCGTGGCGTGGGAGGCGCGGGCCAAGATGCCGATGCTGCCGCTCTCGCTCTACCGGCTGCGCGCCTTCGTCATGTGCAACGTGGTCTCCGCGACCATGTACTTCGGCGTCTTCGGCTCCATCTTCCTGCTCTCCCAGTACCTCCAGATCGCCCCCGTCCGCACGCCGCTGCACGCCGGTGTCCTGACCCTGGCGTGGACGCTGATGCCGATGTTCATCGCCCCGGTGGCCGGCGCCCTGACCGACCGCGTCGGCGGCGGCCGCCTGATGGCGCTCGGCCTCTTCCTCCAGGCGGCCGGCCTCGCCTGGATCACCCTGGCGGCCACGGACAACACCCCGTACTCCCACCTCGTCGGGGCGATGGTCCTCGGCGGCACGGGCATGGGCTTCGCCTTCGCCCCGACCGCCGCGGTCGTCCTCGCCTCCGTCTCGCCGAACCTGTACGGCACGGCCTCCGGCGCCAACACCACGGCCCGCGAGATCGGCGGCGCGCTGGGCATCGCCGTCCTGTCCACGGTCTTCGTCCGCAACGGCTCGATGGCCAACGCCCGGGAGTTCGTGGACGGCATGCACCCGGCCGTCTGGGTCGGCGTGGCGGTGGTCTTCCTCGGCGGCCTGTGCGCCCTGGCCATCCCGCGCACGGTGAACCGCCCGGCCCCGGAGCCGGCGTCCCCGCAGACGACCCCGGAGCCCACCCCCGCCCCGGCCCCGGCCACGGCCTGACCCCCACCCGCACCGCCACGGCCTGACCCCCACCCGCACCGCCCGCACCCCCGAAAGCCCGGCCGCCGCCCCTGCCGCGCCGGGCTTTCGCGCTGCCGCCGGGGGCCGGCCGCGGTCAGGAGTGGGGAGCCTCCGGCGCGGCCGATCCGCGCCGCGGTCCTCTCCGTGTCGTCGGCACGTACCGAGGTCGTGCCGACCGACGCCTGCAGCAGATGCGCACGCGCACGTTCGCCGCACGGACCCGTGCGCCGACCCACCGCCTTCGTAGACTGGCGGGCATGGCATGCCGCATCAGTGAGCTCGTCCTCGACTGCGCCGATCCCGACCGGCTCGCCGGGTTCTGGAGGGCGGTGCTGGGTTACGTCGAACTCGGCCGGGAGGAGGACGGGAGCATCGAGATCGGACCGGCCGACGGCGGCTTCGGCGGGCCGCAGCCGACCCTCGTCCTCAGCCCGAGCAGTGATCCGCGGGCCGGGAAGCTCCCCCTGCACATCGACGTCAGCCCCACCGACCAGGACCAGGGCGCCGAGTTGGAGCGGCTGCTCGCGCTCGGCGCCAGGCCGGTGGACGTCGGCCAGACCGGCGCCGAGAACTGGCACGTCCTGGCCGACCCGGAGGGCAACGAGTTCTGCCTCCTGCACGACCGGGTCCGGCCCCTCTGACCCGTCCGCCTCAGGCGGTCGCCGCCGCAGTAGCCGGCTCCGCCGCGTCCCGGGGGCGGGGCCGGCCTGCGGACCCGCGGCGGCCGGCCCAGGCCACGGCCGGCGGCGCGGCCAGGCCCGCCACGGCGAACAGCGCACCCACCACGTACCAGCCGGGCCGCCCCCAGGTGATGCACAGGGAGATCAGCAAGGCCGGCCCGACGGCTTCGGCGAGGCCGGCCCCGAGGCCGAAGACGCCGAGGTACTGCCCGGTGGCGTGCCGCGGGGCCAGGGCGAAGGAGATCTCGAACCCGGCGGCCGCGTGCCACAGTTCACCGAGGGTGTGCACGGCGACGGCGGCGAGCAGCAGCGCCGCGGCGGCCCCCGCCGGGATGCCGGCGGACAGGGAGATCAGCACGCAGGCGGCGAGGAAGGCGGCGCCGGACCGGCGGTAGGCGAGGGCGCCCGCCGCCGGGCTGTCGATGCTGCGGCCGGCCCGCACCTGGCAGGTGACGACCAGGACGGTGTTGAGGAGCATGGTGCCCGAGATGAGCCACGGCGGCGCGTCCGTGGCGGCGACGATCCACAGCGGGACGGCGACGGTGAGCACCTTGAACTGGATGGCCATGATGCCGTCCAGGACGGTGAGCGCGAGGTACGGCCGGTCGCGCAGGGCGGTCCGGCACGGGCCGTCCGCGGCCGGTTCGGGCGCGACGGCGGGCAGGAGCAGCACGATCGCCGCCGAGGCCGCGAAGGCGAGCGCGTTGCCGATGACGAGCAGGCGGTACGCGTTCTGCGTGCCGTCCTGGACGGCGCAGCCGGCCAGGACGGCGCCGAGGGAGATGCCGATGTTGGTCACGGCGCGCAGGTAGCCGCGGAATTCCTGCGGCCGCTCCCCTCCGTGGTGCCGGATGAGGGGGCTGCGCGCGGCGAGCCCCGCGCCCTTCGCGGCGGTGGCCGCGCAGACCGCGGCCACGAACGGCCCGAAGCCGTCCGCCAGCAGGAAGCCGGCCGTGGCGAGCGCCTGCACGACGAGGGTGGCGGCGTACACGCCGCGCGCCCCGCGCCGGTCCGCGAGGTGGCCGGCGGCGATGCCCGCCGCGAGGGCGAGGATCCCGGCGATGCCGAGCCCGAGGCCGACCTGGGCGGCCGGGAGCCGCACGGCCTCGGTGAAGTAGAGGACACCGGCGGTCAGGTACAGGCCGCTGCCGAGGGTGTAGACGAAGTTCGAGGCGGCGATGGTGCGCTGCGGTCCGGGCTCCGGCAGCAGGTGGGGCATGGGCGCGCTCCGCATCCTGGACGGTGAGGGGCCCGGGGCGGTGGCCCCGGCGGCAACTCCCGCCATTGGATTGCAGATTGGTTGTTATTGCAAGGGGTATGCAATAAGCCGGTCCGCTGCCGGCCCGGCCGGACGCGGCCGGGGCTAGCCGGTGGCGAGGGCGTCTTCGACGGCGTCCATGAAGGCCGGGTCCAGCATGGTGCGCACGGCGGTGTCGCGGGCCGGGTCCAGGCCGGTGTCGTGGCAGGCCGTGCTCAGCAGGTAGCGGCCGAGGACCGGGTGGGTGCCGAAGGCCCATTCGCCGCTGGCGGCCGGGGTGCCGTCGGGCGCGATCAGGCCGCCGCTCTCCAGGCCGAAGCCGAACTCCGTGAAGCCGAGCTGGAGTCCCTGGCCGAGGGCCTTGGTGTAGGCCTCCTTCAGGGTCCACAGGCGCAGCAGTTCGGAGGCCTGGCGGTCCTGGGACATCCGCTCCAGCTCCTCGTGCTCGGCCGGGGTGCACATGTGGCCGCGCAGCAGCTCGTAGGACATCCGCCGGTCGGCCGGCTCCACGTCGACGCCGATCCGGCCGGTGCGGCTGACGCCGACCGCGATCAGGTCGTCGGTGTGGCTCAGGCTGATGTCGATCTGGTCCAGGCCCCGGATGAACGGCCGCCCGCCCAGCTTGTACGCGAGGTCGAACGCGGCCGGGTCGGTGCGCAGCGCGGCCGCCGCCGTGTACTTGATGATCATGCGTGAGGTGACGAAGCGGTAGCGGATCGCCGCGTCCGCCGTGCCGCGGTAGCGCTGCCAGTCCCGGCCCAGCAGGGGGCGCAGGGCCGGTTCGGCCAGGGCCGCGGGCAGCCATTCGCCCCATGTCGCGTACACCACGGCACTGCCGCGCCGGTCGAGGCCCCGGTGCACCGCGTCCCACGGCCCGTGCGGGCCGGGGACGTGGACGGGCGCGGCGATGCGCGGCCCGTCCGCCGGCGCGGTGCGCCGGTCCGGCGCGGGCGGTGTGGGCGGTGCGGGCGGCACGGGCGGCTTGGGCGCCATGGGGCGGCTCCTCCTGAGGGGTCGTCGGGTCTGCGGCGGCGCGGTGCGCCCGGGGGTGCGCCGGTGCGCGCGGTGCGCCCGGTGCGCAGGGCGGTCCCGGGGCGCGTGGTGCTTGCGGTGCGGTGCGTCAGTGCGCGAGCCGCAGGCCGTCGAGGTCGCACGAGCGGCCGTCCTCGTACCGGCCGACCAGCTCCCGCAGCACCCGGTCGAGGACGCCGTCGGGCAGCTCGGGCACGGCGATGCCCATGCGGCGGCCGAGCCGGGTCAGGGCGAGCACCGCCCAGGCCGGATCGGCGAGGAACGGGTCGCCGCCGCCGGCGCCGTCGGCGCCGTGCCGGGCCTCCCACACGCCGAGCACGGCGGCCGCGGCGAGGAGGAGGGCGTAGCGGTCGCTGAGGACGACGACGGCCGGGTCGGTGAGCGCCTCGCGGCCCTCGGGGATCCGCAGGCACCGGGCGCGCAGGCCGCGCAGTTCGCCGACGAAGGTCTCGGCGAGCTCGGCGAGGGCGGCCAGGTCGGCGGTGCCGCCGCCGGCGGCGGACCGGTGGCCCTCCAGCCGGGCGGCGGAGCCGATGAGCGAGGCGGAGAGGAAGTCGTCGCCGCTGGCGATGCCGAGCAGCCGGTAGTCCAGGGACGGCAGGGCCGCGCCGGCCGAGAACAGCCCCTCCGGCGGCTCCTCGGCGCGGAACCAGGACCGTTCGGCGAGGCTGCGCAGCTGCGGCACGATGACGGCCTGGCAGGCGGCCGTGCCGGTGTGCCCGAGGCCCGCCACGGGCAGGTCGCGGACCAGCTTGTCGAGGGAGCCGTACTGGGGGCTGCCGTGCTCGTAGCCGTGCGAGCCGAGGACGGAGGCCAGCGCTTCGAGGTCCTCGCGCAGCAGGTCCGGTACGACGTACTTCACGGCGGCGGCCAGGACGTGGGCGCGCTCGGGCAGCAGGCTCAGCGAGCGCAGGGCGACGGTGGCCATGCTGTCGCAGGCCAGCAGGTCGGCGAAGACGCCGGTCAGCGGCTTGTACCAGCGCCGGACGGTGCGGCCGCCGCGGCCCGGGGAGACGGCGCGCACGGCGGAGTGCAGGACGGTGTCGGCGGCCGAGACGGCCAGGGCCGGGATCAGGCAGCGGTTGACCTGGAAGGTGCGCAGCGCGAGCGCCACGCCCTCGCCGGGCCGGCCCACCAGGGCGGAGGAGGGCACGGGCACACCGGTGAACTCCAGGCCGGAGAAGAGCCCGCCGCGCATGCCGGGGGTGGGTACGCGGGGCAGCCGGGCGACGGTGCCGGCGGGCAGCTCGTCGGGGCGTAGCAGGAGCACGGAGTGGCTGCGCGGGCCGCGTTCTGGGGCGGTACGGGCCCAGACGACCCAGGCGGCGGAGCGGGACGCGTTCATGATGACGTCCTTGCGCCCGCTGAGGGTGTAGCCGGCGGCGCCGGGGGCGGAAGCGGAAGCGGGGGCGGGAGCGGGAGCGGCGGTGAACTCGTCGCGCAGGATGGCGTTCGCGTGCGCGACCTCGTGGTGGACGATCGAGGCCCGGCCGCCGCCGAGGAGCAGCGCGGCGGTGTCGGCGCGCTGCCGCTCGGTGCCGGCCGCCCAGACGGCGGCGGTGCCGAAGAGCGAGGTGATGCCGTAGCCGAAGCCGAGGGCCACGTCGCGGCGGAAGACCGGCCGCAGCACCTTGGCGAGCAGGTCGGCGCGGGTGAGGCGGCCGCCGAACTCGGCGGGCACGAACTCGGCGCCCAGCCCCGTCTCGGCGAGCAGCTGCTCGGTCTCCGCGGGCGGCTCGCGCCGGGCGTCGGCGGCGATCAGGGCGGCGAGGCCGTGCGGGTTGGCGGGGTCGAGGGGCGCGCCGAGGAGCGCGTCGAGCCGGCTCGCGCGGGCGAGGGCGGCGTCGTGCTCGGCGTCCCGGGCGGGGGCCGGGGCGGGGGCCGGGGTGGGGGCCGGGGTGCCGGCGGCCCGGCCGGTGAGGGTCTGGGTCTCGGTGAGGGTGGCCATGGTGGCGTGGATCAGCTCCTTCGTCACGGGGCGCGGACCGGGCCGTACGGAGGTTCAGCGTCGGCGCGCCTGCTCGACGTCCGGTCGAGCCCCCCTCGAACTCCGCCGGGGAGTGCCGTACGGGTGGCTCGAGGCCGGTTCGAAGCAGGCCCGATCGGCAGGTCGGACACTGCCGGTGGGCCGTGGGCCCGCAGGCGGGGCAGGCACCGGACCCCGGGGCACTGGACTACAGGGAGGGCGCGATGAGCGCGACGACGGCGGCGACCGGCACGTGGGTGCGCCGGTTCCATCCGGCACCGGAGGCACCCGTACGGCTGCTGTGCCTGCCGCACTCGGGCGGGTCGGCCAGCTATTTCCACCCGCTGTCGCGGGCGCTGTCACCCGCGTTGGACGTGCTCACGGTGCAGTACCCCGGCCGCGGGGACCGGCGCGGGGAGCCGTTCGTCACGGACGTGCGGGAGATGGCCGACCGGCTCTTCGCGGAGCTGCAGGAGCGGCCCGACCCCCGGCCGCTGGCCCTGTTCGGGCACAGCCTCGGCGCGACGGTCGGCTTCGAGCTGGCGCTGCGGCTGGAGGCGGCGGGGACGGCGCCGCTCGCGTTGTTCGCGTCGAGCCGGCGGGCGCCGTCCACGCACCGGGAGGGCGAGTACGCGAACATCGAGGACGACGACTGGGTGCTGTCGACGGTGAAGGAGCTGGGCGGCACGCCCCAGGAGCTTCTCGTCGACGAGAAGCTCCTGCGGATGAACCTGCCGGTGCTGCGGGCGGACTACCGGGCGGCCCAGGGGTATCGCTACCGGCCGGGGCCGGCGCTGGCCTGCCCGGTGGTGGCGATGATCGGCCAGACCGACTCGAAGGTCTCCCTCCAGGAGGCGGCGGCCTGGCGTACGCACACCACCGCCGAGACCACGTTCCACTGGTTCCCCGGCGGCCACTTCTACCTCAACACCCGCGTCCCGGAGGTCGCGACCCTGCTACGCACCCGCCTCCTGCCGGCCACCGCCGGGTAGGGACCGCTCGCCTCGCCGGCGATCGAGTGGGGTCCCCCCGGACGGAGTCTGGGGAGGGTCAGCGCCCCAGACAACCCGGCTCCGCCGGGCACCGGGCTCCGCCCGGACCCGCGCCTCAATCGCCGGCGGGGCTGAATTTTGCCGACCCTCGGCTTCGAACGTCGCAGGAGTCGAGGCGCCGGGCCCGGGGCGCAGCCCCAACACACCCGGCCACCACCCCCGAAGCCGGGAGCCGGCACACTCCAGCCCCGCCGGCGATTGAGGCGCGGGGTCTGGGGCGGAGCCCGAGCGCATCCGGACCGTCTGCTTGCGCAGCCAGGGGCAGGGCTCCGGGTCAGTGGGTGGCCCTGTGGAGGGCGCGGGACAGGGTGGCGGGGGTCGGGGCCACCGCGATCAGGGGTGGGGGCCAGCCGTGGGCGGCGAGGCGGTGGGCCATCTCGTACGCGAGTTCGCCGCCGCCCGCAACGCAGCCGAGCAGGAGCGGTTCGCCGGCCGCGAGCAGGGGGCGGAGCGCCGCCAGGCAGGCCGGCGCGTCGGCCGCACCCCGCACCGTGACCAGGGCCTGCGGCCCCCGCCAGGCCGCCGCGAGGCCGGCGTGGCAGTCGGCCCCGGCGGCGGCGTCCGGCGGCGGGACGAGCAGGACCGTCCCCGCGCCGGGGCGGGCGGCCGGGCGGAGCACGGACACGGTGGCGGCCTGCGGCCGGGTGCGGGCGGGGCCGGCCTCGGGCAGCAGGGACAGGAAGTCGCCCGCAGGCGCCGAGCCGTCCCCGCTGCACGGGAGTTCGCGCAGCAGCAGCGCGGTCCGGTCGAGGGCCGCCGCGGCCTCCGCATCGCCGATCCGCGACCGGTCGTTGACGGCCGTCAGAACGAGGCCGCCCTCGCAGTCGTGGTGAGCCCGCACGCTCAGTGGCACCGGCGTGTACGCATCCACCGCCTGCGGGCGCCCGAGGTGGACGCCCTCCTCGGCGAGCTCCGCCTCCACGGCCGTCGGCGGCCCGTCCGGCGGGTCGAACGACACCACCGACTCGGTGAGTTCCTCGTGCGCCCCGCGGCCGCTCCACGCGTGGACCTGCCCCTGCGAGACCCATTCGTACGCCGATGCGCCGAGCACCCGCTCCCCGAGCTCCGCCAGCAGCTCCGCCACCGGCGCGGCCGGGTCGACCCGGACGTGCAGCGGCAGCGGGCCCTGGAGCGGAGCGGGCATGCCGGCCGCGCCCTCCAGCGCGATGCCGCGTCCGGAGACGGCGACGGCGAAGGCGACGGGGGCGGGACGGGGGCCCGAGCCGGTGGCGCGCTGCAGGAGCAGCGCCCAGGCCGCGCCGAGAGCGGTGCTCTCGGCGGCGCCCAGGTCCGCGGCCCAGCGCCGCAGCCGCACCGCCTCCTCGGGGGTCAGCCGGTGCCGGCTGCGGCCGTGGCCCCGGTGGGCCGGGCCGCCGCCGGCGGGCCCGGGCCCCGCCGCCGGGACGGGCAGCGTCCGCGAGCCGGGCGGCGGTGCGGCCCCGGCCCAGTAGGCGCGCGGCGCGGTGTCGTCCTGCCCGGCGAGCCAGCGCAGGTGGTCCCGTACGTCGGGCCGCCGCTCCCCGCCCCGCGCCCGCCCCGCGGCCAGGTACGCGCGGTGGAAGGCGCGCAGCAGCAGCCGTACGCTCCGGCCGTCGAGCAGGGCGTGGTGGTAGGTCAGGATGACCCGGGTCGGCCCGGCGGGCCCGGCCTGTTCGTCGAGCAGGGCGATCCGCAGCGGGGCGGGGCGGTGCAGGTCGAAGGGGCGCAGGCGTTCGCCGATGAGCAGGGAGTGCCAGTCGGCGGATCCGTACGGGTGCCGGACGAGCTCCGGCTCGGCGTGCGGGTGGACGACGACGTGCGGGCCGCCGTCGCCGGGCGCGAGCGCGGCGCGCAGGACGGGCTCGCGGTCGTGGACGGCCTGCCAGGCCTCGTGGAAGCGGCGGGTGTCCAGCGGCCCGTACCAGCGCCAGTGGAGCTGCTCGACGTGGAGGGCGGCACCGGGCCGGGCGGCGAGCGCGTCGAGCAGCACCTCGCGCTGCCGCGCCCCGACGGGCAGCGGGGGCAGGGCGGTTGCGGGGACGCCCGCACGGGCCGGCCCGGCCACGCCGTCGCCGCTGACCGCACCCGCTCCCCCGGTCCGTGCGGCCGGGCCGGCCGATTCGCCCGCGCGGACGTCGAGTCCGGGCAGGCCGGCCCCTCCGGCCGCGGCTCCCCCGGTCAACTCGGCCGACTGGGCCGACTGGGCCGACTGGGCCGACTGGGCCGACTGGGCCGACTGGGCCGAACCGGCCGCACGAGCCGGGTCAGCCGAGCCACCCAGCCCACTCCGGCCGACTGGTCGGCCCGGGGCGGCCGGCCCCTCGGCCGGCTCGGCCTTGGGGGCCGGCTCGGCCGGGGTGGTCGCGCTGATCGCCTCGGCCCTGCGGCCCGCGGCGGCCGCGGCGGCCGCGGCGGCCGCGGCGGCCGCGGTGGCCGTGCGGGCCGCCCGGGACCGGCCCCCGCCCCCCGCCTCCGCCGGGCGGGACGCCGCAGCCGCGGTGCGCGTGAGGAGGTCGGCCAGCGCGCCCGGGTGGGGGTGGTCCGGCGGGAGGTGGAGGGTGTGGTGCGTGGGGCTGTGCCGGGTCAGCGGGTACGGCGGCAGGGCCGACAGAACGGCCCGGTCGAGGGGGCCGTGGAGGTGGAGGGCCGGCTCGGGGCCGGGGGCGATGACCACGGTGACGGCGACAGCAGAGGCAGCGGTGGTCATCTCTCCCCCGTTCGGCATCGGACTCCGACTCCAAAGGGGACGAGTATGCATGGCGGGGCCACGTATCGCTGACGGGCCGCTGACGCGCCGCCGGTGCCGCGGCACAGCCCCGCCGGAGCGGCGTGGGCCACAGCCCCGCCGGAGCGGCGTGGGTGCTCCGGCGGGGCCCCGGGCCGCGGGCGCGGCCCCGGCACCTCCCGGGCCGCGAGGAGCGGCCCGGCGCCTCCCGAACCGCGGTCGGCGGCCCGGCCGTTCTCGGTCTCACAGCATGCGGACGGCGTTCTCCGCGTGCTGTTTGGCCAGTTCGAGGGTGGCCGTGCTGTTGCGGCCCAGCGCGCTGCGGACGTACGTGCGGGCCTCGGCGAGGGTGGTGCCGGGGCCCAGCACCCGTTCGACGGCCTCCTCGCGCAGCAGGACGCTGTGCTGGGAGACCACGGTGACGCCGGTCTCGTCGGGGATGACGGACCATTCGCCGGTGTGCGCCGCCATCAGCGCGGGTGTCGCGGTCTGCTTGTAGACGATGCGGCCGGCGTGCGGGAAGCAGACCCGTACGGACTCGGTGGTGTGCGCGGAGCCGTCCGCGGTCACCGTGTCCATGCTCATGAGCTGCACCCCCGGCTCGTCCTCGGTGACGTCGAGCCGCGCGACGTGCGGGATCAGCCGCGGCCAGTCGGCCACGTCGTAGAGGAAGCCGTAGACGAGCTCCGCCGGACCGTCGACCCGTACGGCGTCCTCGAAGGCGAGCAGCAGCCCGTCCAGGCGGGTCCACTGCTCGGCGGTCTCCTTGAGCCGGTCGAGCTCGGCGCGGCTGTTGTCGTCGGTGGCCCGCCGCACCCAGGCGACGTCCTGCGGCCGGTCCCCGGCGACGGTGAAGTCGTGCTCCAGCACCAGCCGGCACCGGTCGGCCCCGCGCGGCTCCACGCTCCAGCTGCCGCCCATCCCGGTCGTGGGGGCGGCCGGCAGTTCGTGGCGGAAGTCGATGCGCCGGGCGCCCGCGTCGAGGGTGCGGCGCGAGAGCCAGGACCTGACGGTGCCGTTCGCGGTGGCCCACATGTGGAACCGGTCCTGGACCCCGTCGAAGTCCAGCCGTTCCACGTGGATGCTCGCGGGGACGAACAACGGCCACTGGGTCGTGTCCGCCACCAGTCCGTAGACCACGCCGGCCGGCGCGGCGACGTCGACGGCGTACGACGTCCGGTGCACTCGCTGGACCGCCATCACACACCTCCCTCACGGTTCATCCAGAGTCTGTCCGAGCGCGGTGGAGCGCCGTCGGAGCGCAGCCGGAGCGCCGGTGGACGGGCCCGCGTCACCGGGACCCGACCGCCGTCTCCGCGTACCGCTTGGCGTACGCCATGGTGGCCGTGCTGTTGCGGCCCAGTGCGTCGCGGACGTACGTACGGGCCGCGGCGAGGTCGGCGGTGGGGCCGAGCACCCGGGTGACGGCGTCGGGGCGCAGGACGACGCCGTGCCGGGAGGTGACGGTCGAGCGGCGGGCGTCGCCGGTGACCGTCCAGGCGCCGGTGTGCGCGCTCATCAGGGCGGGCGTACGGGTCTGCTTGTAGACGATGCGGCCGGCCTCGGGGAAGCAGACCCGCACCGACTCGGTGGTGTGCGCGGAGCCGTCCGCGACCATCGTGTCCATGCTCATGCGCTGCACCCCGGGCAGCTCGGCGTCCTCGGCCAGCTCCAGCCGGGCGACGTGCGGCAGCAGGTCCGGCCACCGCTCGGCCCGCTCCAGGAAGGCGTACACCAGCTGCGGCGGGGCGTCGACCCGCACCGTGTCCTCGAAGGTCATGACGAGCTGGTCCATGTGGGCCCACCGGCCCGCGATCCGGGCCAGGTTGCCCAGCTCGGCGCGGCTGTTGGTGTCGGTGGCGCGCTCGACCCAGGCCACGTCCTCGGGCCGGTCGCCGACGACGCGGAAGTCGTGCAGCAGGGTCAGCCGGCAGCGGTCGCCGCCGAGCGGCTCGACGGTCCAGGTGCCGGTCATCTCGCGCAGCGGGGCCGCCGCGATCTCCTGGCGGAACTCGATCCGCCGGGCGCCCGCGTCCAGGACGCGGCGCGAGGTCCAGGACTTGACCTGCCCGCCCGCGGTGGCCCACATCCGCAGCCGCTCCTCGGTGCCGTCGAAGGCGAGGCGTTCGACGTACACGTTGGGCGGGAAGAACAGCGGCCACTGCACGGGGTCCGCGATCAGGCCGTAGACCACCCCGGCGGGCGCGTCGACCTCGGTCTCGTGCACCGTGCGGTGCATCTGCTCGGCCGCCATCAGAAGTTGCCCAGTCCGCCGCAGACGTTGAGCGCCTGCGCGGTGACGGCCGCGGCGAGGTCCGTGGTCAGGTAGCCGACCATGGCCGCGACCTCCTCGGGGGTGGCGTAGCGCCCCAGCGGGATCTTCGCCTCGAACTGCTCCTGCACGTCCTCGGCGGTGGTGCCCCAGGCCGCGGCGTACCCGGCGCGGACGCGCTCGGCCATCGGGGTCTCCACGTAGCCGGGGCAGACCGCGTTGACGGTGATCCCGGTGGGGGCGAGCTCCTTGCCGAGGGCCTTGGTGAAGCCGACGACGGCGTGCTTGGAGGCCGAGTAGGGGGCGCCGAGCAGGACGCCCTGCTTGCCGGCCGTGGAGGCGATGTTGATGATGCGGCCCCAGGAGGCGCCCTCGAGACCGCCGTTCTTCAGGACCTCCCGGGTGAGCAGGAAGACGCTGTTGAGGTTGGTGTCGATGACGTCGTACCAGAGCTCGTCGGGTATGTCGGCGGTCGGGCCGCCGCCGCTGCGCCCGGCGTTGTTGACGAGGACGGAGACGGGGCCGTACTCCTCGACGGCCGCGGCCACCAGCGCGGCGACGGACTCGCGGGAGCGGACGTCGGCGGCGGTGCCCTCGACGTCGAGGCCCTCGGCGCGCAGGTCCTGGACGGTCTGCTTGACGGCGTCGGCGGTCCGCGCGCAGAGGAACACCCGGTGGCCGCGCCGGCCCAGGTCCCGGGCGACGGCCAGGCCGATGCCGCTGGTGCCGCCGGTGACCAGGGCCACCGGCTGCGGCGGCGGAGCCGGCCAGGCCGGAGCGGCCGGTCTCGACGCCGCAGCCGGCGTCGCCGACCCCGGCCGTGTGGCTGACGGTGCTGTCATCGCTGACCCTCCAGGACTCGTGGTGTGGTTTCGACCGTGTCCCGGAGCTCTGGAGAGCCGCCGGAAGTCTGCTGGAGGACCGGCGGCCGGGCCGCGGAGCGCGGGCGCAGGCGGTGGACGGTGGCGAGCCGGCCCAGCGGGGCGATCGCCCGCTCCAGCTCGCGCCAGCTCAGCGTCGGCCCGCCGGCCGCGAGGTAGCCGTCGGGCCGGATCAGCACCCAGCCCCCGGGACCCAGGCCCAGCGTGCGGCGCAGCAGCCCGGCCGGGTCGGGCAGCGGTTCGGGGCCGCCGCGGGTGCCGTCGCCGGCGGTGCGCACCGAGAGCCAGTCGCCGTGCTCGGCGGCGGAGGCGCGGGCGACGCGCAGCGCCTCGCCGGGGCCGGCCGCCGCCCACAGCAGGGTCCAGCGGGTGTCGCGGAGTTCGGCGCGCAGCGCCGCCGAGCCGGGGTCGTCGGGGTGCCGGGCAGCGGCCGCGGCCGCCCGGGTGCCCGCGGGGAGCGCCGGGCCCTTGCCGGGCGTGGTCAGGGGGCTTTCCGGGTAGGCCAGGCGCAGCCCGGACATCCCGCCGAGGACCTTGCGCTGGATGGCCCGGCGCAGCGGCGGGACGGCCCGGACGAGGGAGAAGACGACCGGGAGGGCCGTGCCGGCCAGCCGGTTCTTGAACTGCACGAGGAAGGTGGCCTTGCGGGTGGAGCCGAGCAGCGCCCGGCCGACCGGGACCCGTTCGAGCCCGTAGGTGGCGAGGAGCTCCTTGCCGGCCTGGCCGTGGTCGACCATGGCGAGCTTCCAGCCCAGGTTGTACGCCTCCTGGATGCCGGTGTTCATGCCCTGGCCGGAGGCGGGGCTGTGGACGTGGGCGGCGTCGCCGGCGACGAAGCAGCGGCCCTCGCGCATGCGCGGCACCATGCGCTGCTGGAAGGTGAACACCGAGTTCCACGACGGGGGTCCGACCCGCACGGGCCGGCCGAGGCCCGCGCTGAGCTTCGCGGAGAAGCGGCGGGCGACGTCCTCGGCGTCGGCGCGCTCGCCGGGGCGGCGGTCGGGTGCGGTGTCGAGGAGCCGCCAGCGGCCGTCCTGCCGGTAGGGGACCATCATCAGGGCCTGGCCGCCGGTGTGCGCCCAGTAGATGGTGTCGGGCGGCAGGTCGGTGTCGACCTCGGCGTCGGCGAGCTCCCAGGTGTCGCGGGACTCTCCGATCAGCGGCAGGCCGAGCTCCTTGCGGACGGTGCTGTGGCCGCCGTCGCAGCCCACGAGCCAGGGCACCGGGTACTCCTCGGCGGTGCCGTCGGCGTGCTCCAGGCGGGCCGTGACGCCGGCCGCGTCCTGGGTGAGGCCGGTCAGCCGCACGCCCCACTCGATGCGGACGCCGAGCCGGGCGACGGCCTCGCGCAGCAGTTCCTCGGTGCGGGTCTGCTCGATGACGACGGTGTACGGGAAGCGGGTGGGCATCGAGGCGTAGTCGGCTTCGAGGCGGACGAGCCGGTGGCCGCCGGCGTACATGGTGAAGGCGCGGTTCTTGCGGCCGGAGGCGAGCACCCCGTCGATCACGCCCATCTGGTCGAAGGTCTCCAGGGTGCGCGGGTGGACGGCCACGGCGCGGCTGGTGGCGGCCGGGCCGGGCGCGCCGTCGACGAGGCGGACCCGCAGGCCGCGGCGGGCGAGTTCGTGCGCGGCGGTCAGGCCGACGGGGCCGGCGCCCACCACGAGCACCCGGGCGGCCCGGCCCCGCGTCGTCGGTGTGCCGGGGCCGGCACCTGTGCCGCTGTAGGTCCGCATTGCGGTGGCTCCTCTGATCGGTGGTGGGTCGGTCGTACGGGAAGGGGCGCCCCGCAAGGGGTCGGTCACAGGGCGGCTTCGGCCGCCGCGCGCCGGCGGATGTCCCGGCGCAGGGCGGCGCGTTCGGGTTTGCCGACGGGGTTGCGCGGCACCGCGTCGAGGACCTCGACCCGGCGGATCTGCTCGGCCTCGGTGAGCCGCTCGCCGGCGCCCTCGACGATGGAGTCGATCCGGTCGAGGAGTCCGGGCGCGGTCGGGTCGCGCAGGACGAGCCCGAGCCACACGACGGACCCGTGCACGGGGTCGGGCCAGCCGCTCACGATGCAGTCGGCGACCCGCGGGTCGGCGCGGACGACCTCCTCGACGGTGCTGGGCGAGACGAGCTCGTTGTCGTACTTGAAGACGTCGCCGAGCCGGTCCACGAGGAACAGCACGCCGTCCTCGTTGCGGTAGCCGACGTCCCCGGTGGAGAACCAGCCGTCGGCGTCGATCCGCGGCGGCTCGGTGTCGTCCAGGTAGCCGGCCATCACCTGCGGCCCGCGCACCTGGACCTCACCGGTGGCGTACCCGTCCAGCGGGGCGCGCGTGTCCAGGTGGACGATGCGGCATTGGGTGCCGGGCACGGGCGGGCCCACCGATCCGGCCTTGGGCTTGAGCGGGTCCTGGCAGTGGGAGAGCGGGGAGAGCTCGGCCATCCCGTAGCCCTGCACGACGGGCACGCCGAGGCGCTCGGACAGCGCCCGGGCGGCGGTGGAGGCCAGGGCGGTGCCGCCGGACAGGACGGCGGTCAGGCTGCGGCCGGCCGGGAACGGGCCGGTGAGCCGGTCGTCCAGGGCCAGGGCGTGCAGCCGGGCGGGCAGCCCGTAGTAGTGGGTGGCCGACACCTCGGCGGCGAGGGCGAGGGAGGCGATCGGGTCCGGGTCGGTGCACAGCACCTGGCAGGCGCCCGCGAACACCGCGGAGTTGAGGTGCATCACGTGGTACAGCGGGAGGTGGTTGAGCAGGACCGAGTCGCTGCCGAGCCGGTGGGCGGCGGCGGTCTGCGCGGCGTTGGCGACCAGGTTGCGGTGGGTGAGCCGGACGCCCTTGGGCCGGCCGGTGGTGCCGGTGGTGAACTGGATGCACGCGTCGGCGTCGAGGTCGACGGCCCCGGGCAGGGCGGTCCGCTCGGCCGCGCAGCCGAGCACCTCGGCCAGCGGCACGGCGTCGCCGGGGACCACCCCGTCGGGGGCGTCGGTCACCACGACGGTGCGCAGGGCGGGCAGCCGGTCGGACAGCTTCAGCAGCAGCTCCGCCGTCGCGGTCGGTACGAACGCCACCTCGACGGCGGCGGCGGTGAAGACGTGGACCAGGCCCGTCTCCTTGAGCAGCGGGTTGACCAGCACGACGGTGTTCCCGCTGCGGACCGTCCCGTAGTAGGCGGCGGCGAAGACGGGGTCGAGGGTGTGGGCGACGCCGACCCGGGCGCCGCGGCGGCCGCAGTCGTGCTCCAGGTGGGCGGCGATGCGGTCGGCCTGCGCGTCGAGCTCGGCGAAGGTCACGGTGGCCGGGCCCGTGCGCACCGCCCAGCCCGCGGGGTCGCGGACGGCGGCGCGGCGCAGCAGGCCGTCCAGCGGGAGGTGCGGATACACGGGTTTCGGCATGGTGCGTCCTCCTGGCTCCCGAAGGGGCGGTCGCGGCTGCGGCACGCTCACCACCGTGGCCAGAAGCGCTTGAGGAGTCTTCGAAGGGTGCTCGATCTGCACCGCAGAGACTGCGGGGACCCGATGGAACGGAGTCGTCCATGACCGCCATGACCGCGATGACCGCCGCCCCCGCACGACCGCTGCCGCTGTCGGAGCGGGAGTTCGGCCTCCTGTACGCGGAGGTCCAGCAGTTCTACGCGCACCAGATGCAGCTGTTCGACTCCTTCGAGGCGGAGCGGTGGGCGGGCACGTTCACCGAGAACGCCGTCTTCGACGTGCCGACCCTGCCCGAGCCGGTGCGCGGGCGCGCCGCGCTCGCCGCGAACGTGCGGCGCAACCGGGAGGCGCAGGACAGGAGCGGCGAGCAGCTGCGCCACTGGATCGGCATGCTGGACGTGCAGCCGCAGTCCAACGGCACGCTGCGCACCCGCGCCTACGCGCTCGTGTACATGACGCCGCGCGGCGGGGTGTCCCGGGTGCACCGGGTGTGCGTGATGGAGGACGAACTGGTGCTCTGCCGCGGCCGCTGGCGCACCAGCCGGCGCCTGGTGTCCCGCGACGACCTCGCATGACGTCCGGCGGCGGCCCCGGTCCCGGGCGCTCCGCGCCCGGCGCGCTCGAACGCCGCGCCAGGACGGACGCACCGGCGGCCAGACCCTCGACGGAAACGGTCAGCGCCTCCGGCAGGTGGGTGGCCTCGGCCTCGACCGACACA
>NZ_JBEYXN010000033.1:0-55716 GCF_040704625.1 Streptomyces sp. NPDC046866 | reverse complement strand
TGCTGGTGATCGACCCCGAGCCGCTCGGCCATCGGCTGCATCGACTTCCGCCGGCCCTCCAGCAGCAGTCCCCGCAGATACAAGGCGCCCTTCTCGCGCTGGTCCCGCCGCACCAGCGGTGCGAACACCTCGGACGCGAACTCCTCCAACCGGCCCCGCACCGCGACAAGCTCCCCAGCCCTCATACAGCCAGCGAAGTACCGCACACACGACGCGACAAGACCAGCTAACAAAGCACTACTACCTGGCGGCCGGACAGATCTACCTCATGGACAACCCGCTGCTGGCCGAACCCCTGCGGCCCCAGCACATCAAGCCCCGGCTGCTCGGCCACTGGGGCACCACGCCCGGCCTCAACCTCGTGCACACCCACCTGAACCGCGTGATCAAGGAGCGCTCGCTGGACGCCCTGTGTGTCTGGGGACCGGGGCACGGCGGACCCGCCGTCCTCGCCAACTCCTGGCTGGAGGGCACCTACTCCGCGACCTACCCGGGGGTGACGCGGGACGCCGCCGGCATGGGCACGCTGTTCCGGCAGTTCTCCTTCCCCGGCGGGGTGCCGAGCCATGTCGCGCCCGAGACTCCCGGCTCGATCCACGAGGGCGGCGAGCTCGGCTGCTCCCTCGCGCACGCCTACGGCGCCGCCTTCGACCACCCCGGCCTGCTGGTCGCCTGCGTCATCGGCGACGGCGAGGCCGAGACCGGGCCGCTGGCCGCCTCCTGGCACTCGAACAAGTTCCTCAACCCGGTGCACGACGGGGCCGTCCTGCCGATCCTGCACCTCAACGGATACAAGATCGCCAACCCGACGGTACTGTCCCGGATCCCGGACGGCGAGCTGGA
The DNA here is from genome assembly GCF_040704625.1 of Streptomyces sp. NPDC046866. Taxonomy (NCBI): domain Bacteria; kingdom Bacillati; phylum Actinomycetota; class Actinomycetes; order Kitasatosporales; family Streptomycetaceae; genus Streptomyces; species Streptomyces sp. NPDC046866. The sequence continues at coordinate 54,873 of NZ_JBEYXN010000033.1, read as the reverse complement.
CTCCCTGCTGCGGGGCTACGGGCACGACCCGCTGTACGTGAGCGGCAGTGATCCGGCCCTCGTTCACCAGGCCATGGCCCGCGCGATGGACCATGCCGTGGACCGCATCGCGCTGATCCAGCGGGAGGCGCGCGCGGCGGGTGCGGACCTCGGGCGGGACCGCCCGCGCTGGCCCGTGATCGTCCTGCGCACTCCCAAGGGGTGGACGGAGCCTGCAACCGTCGACGGCGACCCGGTCGAGGGCACCTGGCGGGCCCACCAGGTCCCGTTGACCGCCGTACGCGAGAGCCCCGCGCACCTGAAGCAGTTGGAGGACTGGCTGCGTGCGTACCGGCCGCACGAGCTCTTCGACGCCGACGGGCGGCCGCTGCCTCACGTGCTGGCGTGTGTGCCGGAGGGTGGTCGGCGCCTCGGCGCGAGCCCGTACGCCAACGGAGGACGCCTGCTGAGGCCTCTCCCCCTTCACCCGCTCGACGGCTGCGCCGTCCCCGTGGAGAAGCCGGGGGCCACCCTCCACGAACCGACCCGGGTGCTGGGGCGTCTCCTCACCCAGGTCATGCGTGACACGGCGGGACGGCGGGACTTCCGGGTCGTGGGGCCCGACGAGACGGCCTCCAACCGGCTCGACGCACTGTACGAGGTCACGGGCAAGGCCTGGCAGGCCCTCACCGAGCCGACCGACCGCCACCTGTCCCAGGACGGCCGGGTCATGGAGATCCTGTCCGAACACCTCTGCCAAGGCTGGCTGGAGGGCTACCTCCTCACCGGCCGCCACGGGCTCTTCTCCACGTACGAGGCCTTCGCCCACATCGTCGACTCGATGGTCGCCCAGCACATCAAGTGGCTCAAGGTCTCACGTGAGTTGCCTTGGCGGGCGCCCCTGGCCTCCTTCAACTACCTGCTCACCTCGCACGTCTGGCGCCAGGACCACAACGGCTTCTCCCATCAGGACCCCGGATTCGTCGACCACGTCCTCAACAAGAGCCCCGACGTCGTTCGCGTCTACCTGCCTCCGGACGCCAACACCCTTCTCGCCGTGGCAGACCATGCCCTGCGCAGCAGGGACCGGGTCAATGTGATCGTCGCCGGGAAGCAACCGTGCCACGACTGGCTCTCGATCGACCAGGCGCGCACCCACTGCGCCCGCGGGACGGGGATCTGGGAGTGGGCGGGGACGGACCACGGCTTCGCCGCGCCTGACGTCGTGCTCGCGTGCGCCGGCGACGTACCCACCCTGGAGGTCCTCGCCGCCGCCGCACTCCTGCGCGAGCACCTGCCCTCCCTGGCCGTACGGGTGGTCAACGTCGTGGACATCGCCCGCCTGGTGCCCCGCGAGGAGCATGCGCACGGCATGACGGACGCCGAGTACGACGCCCTGTTCACCCCGGACAAGCCGGTGGTCTTCGCGTACCACGGCTATCCCTGGCTGATCCACCGGCTGGCCTACCGCCGCACCGGCCACCCGCACCTGCACGTACGCGGCTACAAGGAGTCGGGGACCACGACCACCCCCTTCGACATGGTCGTACGCAACGACCTCGACCGGTACCGGCTCGTCATGGACGTCATCGACCGCGTCCCCGGACTCGCCACCGGCCGCGCCGCCGCCCTCCGTCAGACCATGGCCGACCAGCGGATCCGCCACCACGACTGGATCCGCACCCACGGCACCGACCTCCCGGAGATCACCGGCTGGTCCTGGCCCCACTGACGAGGACGCCCGGCTCCGGAGCGCGCCCGAAAAGCCGTGGCCCCGGGGCAACCGCCGACGGGACCGGTCGGGCCCCGATGGGGACCACTGGGCCCTCCCGCAGTGGGCGCCCCGCGCTCAGGGTGGAGGTGACGACCGGCATCCCTCGAAAAAATGGGCAGGCGCGATGACGACCTACGTGTACGACTTCAGCCAGGGCAGCCGGGAGATGGTTGGGCTGCTCGGCGGCAAGGGCGCCAACCTCGCGGAGATGGCCCGCATGGGCCTGCCCGTGCCGCCGGGTTTCACGGTCACCACCGAGGCCTGCATGGTGTTCCTCGCCACCGGTGCGCCGCCGCAGGAGCTCGATGGCCAGCTCGCCCGGCATCTGGCGGCCCTGGAGCGGGCGGCGGGCAAGCGGCTCGGGCAGGTCGACGACCCGCTGCTGCTGTCCGTACGGTCCGGGGCCCGGTTCTGGATGCCCGGGATGATGGACACGATCCTCGACATCGGGCTGAACGACCTCGCGGTCCTGGGGCTCGGCAAGACGCCGGAGCGCGAGCGGTTCGCCTGGGACTCCTACCGGCGACTCGTACACATGTTCGGCAGCACGGTCATGGGGGTGGACAACGCACTCTTCGAGGCCCTGATCGGCGGTCTGGAGCGGCAGCACAAGGTGGCCGACGACAGCCGGCTCGACACCGTGGACCTGATCCGGCTGGTCGAGGCCTTCAAGGACCTGATCGCGCAACAGACCGGTGAGGAGTTCCCCCAGGATCCGGCCGAGCAGCTGCGGCGCGCGGTCCTCGCCGTCTTCTCCTCCTGGGACGGCGAACGGGCCCGGATCTATCGCCGCCGCGAGCACATCCCCGACGACCTGGGAACCGCCGTCAGCATCCAGACGATGGTCTTCGGCAACCTGGGGCCCGACTCCGGGAGCGGCGTCGCCTTCACCCGCGACCCGGCCACCGGGCGGCCAGGGGTCTACGGGGACTACCTGCCCAACGCCCAGGGTGAGGACGTCGTGGCCGGCATCCGCAACACCGTGCCCCTCCAACAGCTGGCGGACCTCGATCCCGGCTCGTACGAGGAGCTGTGCGCTCACATGGACCGCCTGGACGCCCACTACCAGGAGATGTGCGAGATCGAGTTCACCATCGAGCGCGGGAAGCTGTGGATGCTCGAGACCCGCGTCGGCAAGCGCACCGCCCAGCCCACCTTCCCAGTCGCCGCCCAGCCGGCCGACGAAGGCCTGATCTCCCCGCAGGAGGCACGGGCCGGGATCGATGGCGACGCCCGGCCCACCTGATGTCCCCGCACTTCGACACCTCGGACCCGGACGTGGGCGAGGTGGTCGCGCGGGGGTTCCCGCCCGCGTCGCCGGGAGCCGCCGTGGGAGCCGTCGTGTTCGACTCGGCCGAGGAGGCGGTCCGTGCCGGGGTGGGGACGCTAACCTCCACCGTCAACCCCTTCGCCACCGGTGTCGCCTCCGACAGCGCGGGCATCGGCACGGGTGACGGCATCCTGCTGCGGCTGGCCATGTGGGTGTCTTGACGGCCATCGCGGCCTGGTACGTGGTCCGGTACGCCAAGCGCGTCCTGGCCGACCCCGCGCGCTCGCTGACCCCGTCCACCGACGAGCACCATGCCCTCGCAGAACAGGATGAGGAGGTGGTCGCCCTCACGGGCCGGCACCGCGCCGTCCTCGCCGTCTTCGCCGCGACGTTCCTCTTCATGATCTTCGCGGTCGTCCCGTGGGCGGACCTGGATGCCACCTTCCTGTCGACGCTCGGCTGGTACTTCCCGGAACTGGCCGCCCTGTTCATCGTCGCTGCCGTCGCGGTCGGCCTGATCGGCGGCCTGGGCGAGCACGGCACGGCCGAGGCGGTCACCCGTGGAGCCGGGGACTTCGTCGGCGCAGCCGTGATCGTCATACTGGCCCGCGGCGTCACCGTGATCATGAACAACGCCGCCGTCACCGACACCATCCTGAACGGCCTGCACAGCGCTGTCTCGGGCACGTCCCACGGAGCCTTCGCGGTGCTGATGTTCCTGGTCAACGTCCCGCTGGCGTTCCTCGTACCGTCCTCGTCCGGTCACGCCGCCCTCGCCGTGCCGATCCTGGCCCCGCTCGCCGACTTCGCCGGCGTCAGGCGGTCCCTGGTGGTCACGGCGTACCAGTCGGCTTCGGGCTGGGTGAACCTGATCACCCCGACCTCGGCCGTGGTCATGGGCGGCCTGGCCGTGGCAAAGATCCGCTACGGCCAGTACCTCCGCTTCATCGCGCCCTTGATGGGCACCCTGCTCGCGGCAATCGGCGGGTTCATGGTCCCGGGCGCGACCCCGGCTGAGCCCGGCCCGCCTGGTGCCCGGCCGGCCTGCGGTTCAGGCGGGCATCGAGGCGTGGTCGGGAACGTCGGTCCGGAGGTTCTGCGGCGGGCGCCGGTGGCCACCTCCGGGCATCGGGGTGGCACGGTACGGCCTGCTTCCGGCCCCGTATCGGAAGGACGTTCGGCCCCGCGCCCAGGGCCGCCCGGACCATCCTCCCGCCACCGCGCGGAGCGGGAAGGTGGGACACGCGCCGCCGACAGCGGCCGCTCTCCCGCACACGTTCCTGGAGGAACACCATGTCACGTATGGTCGTCGTGGGCCTGGACGGATCCCCCGCATCGCTGGCCGCCGCCGAGTGGGCCGCCCACGAGGCCCGGCTCCGCCGGCTCCCGCTCAAGCTACTGCACGCGGTGGAGCACTGTGCCCCGCCCTACGGCTACGCGTCGCCCGCCGGGACCTCACCCCCTGTCCCGGCCTCGACCGAGTATCGCGATGGCGGGATTCCTCGTCGGGTCCGTCTCCCAGGCCGTACTCGCCCATGCCGAACGCCCGGTGGTCATCGTACGTACCGGCTCCTGGATGGACAGCGCCTACCTGCCGACGCCCGACGGCAGCGGGCCGCAGGAAGGCGCCCACCGGCCGGTCGTGCTCGGGCTGGACCTCGCGCGCCCGTGTGACGAGCTCCTCGAGTACGCCTTCGGCGCGGCGGCCGCACGCCGGGCCCCGCTGCGCGTGGTCCTCTGATGGAGCATGCCGCCCGCCTACAGCTTCGACCCCGCGCTGATCGCCCCCGAGGTACGGGACGGCATCGCGGCAGGTACGGCCACCGCGCTCGGGGACGCGCTGCGGCCCTGGCGGGGCAAGTACCCCGAGATCCGGGTCGAGGAGGAGTGCTCGGTGGGCCGGGCGGCCGGCCACCTCGTCGCGGCCTCGGCGAATGCCTCGCTGATGGTCGTCGGCCGACGGGTCCGCCGCTCGGCGATCGGCACGCACCTCGGGCCCGTCGCCCACGCCGTCCTCCACCACTCCACCGCTCCGGTCGCGGTCGTACCGCACGCCTGAGGCAGCGCCGCACCGGACCGGTGTCACTCGGACCGCATCGACGGCTTCCGCTGCCGGAGGACCTCCGGGGTTCGTGGTCACAAACGAGCCACGGGCGGCCTTCGCTGTGGTGGCGGCCGGCCCCTTTCCTCGTACCCGCCGCAACGGCCTGCGGGCGGGTACGAGGAGGAGGGCCGTTCGGCCCTGTCCGATCGCCCCTTGTGCGGGGCACCATGCAGGAGTTCGCACGCGTGCCGGACGAACCCAGCCAAGGAGTTGCGTAATGACCGCCAGCGACGCCCCGTCAACCGCGAAGACGCCCATCAGCGTCTTCCTCCTCGACGACCACGAAGTCGTACGCCGGGGCGTCCACGACCTGCTGGACGCCGAGCCCGACCTGACCGTGGTCGGTGAAGCGTCCACGGCCGAGCAGGCGTTGGTCCGGATCCCCGCGCTGCGCCCCCAGGTCGCGGTCCTCGACGTCCGGCTCCAGGACGGTGACGGGGTCAGCGTCTGCCGCGAACTGCGCTCGCGGATGCCGGAACTCGCCTGCCTGATGCTGACCTCGTTCGACGATGAGGAAGCGCTACTGGACGCGGTCATGGCCGGCGCGTCCGGCTACGTACTCAAGCAGATCACCGGCACCGACCTGGTCACCGCCGTGCGCACCGTCGCCGCAGGCCAGTCGATGCTCGACCCCGGAGCCGCCACCCGCCTGATGGCCAGGATGCGCGGCGACGTCCCCGCGGAGGAGCAGGTCCCCGGTCTGCCCGGATTCACCGACCGGGAGAAGGAGATCCTGGTCATGGTCAGCGAAGGGCTCACCAACCGCGAGATCGGCAAACGGCTCTACCTCTCCGAGAAGACCGTCAAGAACATCATCTCCCGGCTCTTCACCAAGCTCGGCGTCGAACGCCGCGTCCAGGCCGCGGTCATCGCCAGCCACACGCTGACTCCGCCGAGCCGGCATCCCGTACCGGCCGCCGAATAGTACGGGTGGCCAATCACCTGCTGCTCTCCCGCCGTACGCAGAGGCCGTCCCTCGTCGGCCAGCCCAAGCGTCTTCACCCGAATGCCCCGACCCGGCGAACCCCCATCGGCGAAGGGCACCCCGCGCCCTGGGCACCCGGCTCGTCCGTGCACAGCCGTCGATGGCGTACGCCATGAGGTGAACGCGGTCCCGAAGCCGGGCGCCGAGCCGTTCGGGCCGCGCTCACCGCGGCGATGGCTGTGGGCAAGGGCTTCTCGGCGCCTTGGCCCGGTCCGAGCCGACAGATCAGTCGAGTGTGTGAGGACCTCTCGAAAGATCCGGAAAACTCGAAGGTCCGCTTCTACACCGTGAACGTCGACGGGCTGGAGGAAGTCGGTGACAAGGTGGGCCTCGCGGCCGTGCCGACCTTCGTCCTCTTCAAGGGCGGGGCCCAGGTCGCTGGCTTTACTGACGTCGGCGAGTCAGGGTGAACTGTCCCGGGCGATCCGCATGCCGTCGGGCAGAGGTGGGAATAGCCCGGGTACTCATGTCCACGGAGTGAGCAACCCTGGGGGGGGAAGCATGACGGGTGACCGTCACGACGCGGCTGGCCCGGCTCGCCGCATCCGGCGCGAGAAGATGACGGCTTGGTGGGGCCGCAATGCGCTGTGGGTCGCCATAGGCGGCTTTTTGCTGATGGTGGCGGTGTGCTTCCTGATTGCGCTCACCAACGACCCCGGCGGTGGCAGGCCGTGCCCACCCGCCAAGGTCTGTGGTTTCGTCCGTTGAGCTTGCAGAACCGGTCAAGCGAACCCGACCAGGTTGCTCGGCCCCTCCGTGCCCTCGTGTCCCGGCCCAACGAGCACGTACCTCCCCGTACCGGGCGGACACCGCTCCGACTGGCTCAAGTACCGCGTGAAGCAGGTTCGAGCGGCTACTGACTTGGCTTGTCAGGGTGACGTGGGGGTGTCGAGGGTCAGGCCGGTTCCGGCTATGAAGCCGTCGAGGGTGTCGGGTCGGTACTGCAGGCGTTTGAGCCGGTTGCGTACGAGGGCCTCGGGTCGGTCGAGGGCCATGACCGCGAGGTTGGCCAGGCTGCGTTTGACGTGTGCCAGACTCACTCCACGGGGTTGAGGTTGGGCGAGTAGGCGGGAAGCGGGAACACCTTCAGCCAGGCGCGCTCGGCGATCAACTCGCACATGGCGTGGGAGACGTGGGTGTTCAAACGGTCCCAGACCAGCACCATCGGCGCCTTTACGAGCTGGTGGACGCCGTCGATCAGAGCGATGAAGTCGCGCTCGCCCATGCTGCGGCGTGTGCCTTTGCCTGCAGGGTGGGTGCGCAGGCGGTGGCACAGCCGGGTGCGTGAGTCGGGCCGCATGGCGATGAGCCCGGCCACCGACAGGCGTCCCGAGCGGCGGCCGCTGACCGTCACGACCGGGGTGCGGCCACGCCGACCCCAGGTGCGTCTTTTGGGCGGACGGCGGTCCGATGCACCATTGGGGGATTCGCTGGTGTTCGCCGGGATCAAGACCTCGACGCCCCACTTGGGCCGAGCCGGGCCGGGCCGCGGCCCAGTTCGGCTCCGGCCGGGGTGGTGTGCCGAGAGCCACGCCGCCCGGGCGCTCACGTCCTGCACCGGCGCCGTGCATACCGACGGCTTCCGAATGGGGACGGCCGATCTGTTGATCTGCAATTGAGCTGCGGCGAAGGGCCGTTTCACCCTGACCGCCATGCCTCGCCGTCCCGAACTGGCCCCCGCCTCAGCGATCGCGGCCAGTGCCCGCCCGGCCTGCGCTGAGCACCGGCTCGGCCGCCACGCCCGTTCGCTCGGCCCGCCGCCTCGACACCCGGCGCCACGCCCCCGCACCGGCCAGGAGCGCCAGCCCGTCCACCACCGCCGCGGACAGCCCCATCGCCGCGACCGTCTGCCACGAGTGCCCGTCCAGCTCCCCGCCCGGCGACGCCCACAGCCGGATCCGGTGCCCGTCCGGGTGCACCTTGTCCGCCGGGCGCACCTCGTCGAAGGTGCGTCCGCCGACCGACCAGACGTACCGGCACTCGACCTCGTCCTCCGGCCCCGCGCCCTCGTCCCAGCGCCGGCCGGTCACCCGGCAACCGCTGAGCTCGATTGTCACCGGTTCCGTCGTCCGCCCCCGCAGCTGGACCTGCTCCACCGTGCCGCCCGTGGTCACGACCCCGGTCAGCACCAATACCGTCAGTCCGCCAGCGGCCAGCGCGTCGGCCCACCGGTCCAGACCCGGCCGGAGCCCGAGCCCGACCAGCGCCGTCACCAGGCCCGCCCCGAGCAGGACGAGCGGCCAGGCCGTCCACGGCGTCCCGTCCGCCCAGTTCCACAGCAGCACGCCCGCGCCGACGCCCGCGGCCACCGACCCCCCGACCGCGACGTACCCGCCTACCTTCTGCGCCACTTCACACCCCCTTTCCCCCCGCTACCCACCCGCCCGATCCCGCAACCATGCCGCCACCGCCAGGTAGTCGTCCGCCGCCAGCCCAACCCGGGCGTCCACCCGGCGGAGCAGCGCGTCCCCGGGTGGTGCGCCTCCGCCCACGCCCGGTTGGCGTCGCCGACGCCGTCGTCGACCCACACGAAGTCCCGCCCCGCCGCGTACGCCACGAATTTCAAGGACTCGTTGGTCCGCCATCTCAAGTAGCCGTTCGCGACACCAGCGCACTCCACGGGCTCGATCTTTCCGCAGAGCTCGCGGGCTCGCGGAGGAACAAGAGGTCGCCCCTGGAGCGGGCTCGCGCCGTGACGATCAACGTCTGGCAAGCCGCCGCGAGTTCGCGGTGACCAAGGAGGCGCCGGGATGCGCCGCAAGGCGTTCGGCGACGGCGAGTCCGTCCCGCTAGGCCCGCACTTCCGCCAGCTGTTTGGCCAGCTGTTCTTCGAGTTCGTCCAGTTCCGCACGCCGCGCGGTGATCCGTTCCAGCAGCTCGGGATCCAGCATGCACCGGATCGTAGAGAGCCGTCCGGCCCCAGCGGGCAGGAACTGGGATGTGCTCGCGCTCCAGGGCTGGCAAAGGAGCCAGGGCGGCTCGTCATCAGTGTGCCCAAGGCAGGCGAACCGCCTCGATCTCGGAGTCGTTCAACAATGCGTGGATGAGGGCTGGTGAACCGGCGACCTTGGTGGCCCACAGGTCGTAGTCGGTGCACAGGACCCAGGAGCGGTCATCGGCCCAGAGATTGGAGGGGCTGAAGTCTGCTTCGGACTGGTCGTACAGGGGCTCGGCGTCGCCGAGCCGGCCCGCGCGCACATGTAGGTTGTCGAAGTCGGTGGCTCCGAGCGTCAGCGGGTTGTAGTAGGCAAGGCAGCGGGTGTCCGAGCCTGCGGGGCTGTACTGGGTGAGGGTGGCGATCAGGCGATTCCAGGTCTCCCGGTCCAGACTTCCTTCGGTTGGCGGGACCATGCTCAGTGGCCAGCTGCCCTCCTTCTTGGCCGAGGGAAAGCAGCGGTAGGAGGGCATTAGCCCGTCGGGCACTATCGGGTCGCCAGTCCGCCGGGCGAGCTCGGTCCAGCGCAGCCGCCGCCAGCCAGGGCCGGGGTGCCGGGCACGGCCCAGACCTCCCCCCGTGGCGATACTCACGGCGTCGAGGTCGAGGTCTTCGACAACGTGTGGCTGGGTACTCCCGTCGGCAAGACGTGCCTGGTGGTACTCGTCGTACGACACTTCGGTTGGTCCCTGCTCGTGCTCGTACATGGCGTTGAGCACCCACACCGCGTCAGGCATCGCCGGAGGCATGAACCCGGTGAGGCCGTCGCCACACAGCTCCAGCAGCCAGTCGGTGGCCCCAGGCGGCACGAGCGGCCACAGGCTAGACATCGGGTTCGGTTCCTCGGACATCCGCTCATGGTCCCAGGTGGAATCCGCTTTTCTGCGAGGGGCCTACATATCGATCGGCGAGGACGACGACAAGCGGGGCCTGCTGACTCGCGTGCGCCGGACGCGCCCACCGAGCTGGTAAAGGAGGCGTTCGCGTTCCACCGGGACATCGACGAAGCGTGGGAGCGCCATCAAGCCGGGCTCACCTCACCGCCGTACCGAGTGCACTGCTCGCCACTGCTCGGCGCGGACACGCCCGGGGCGTCTACGGGTCATGGGGTGACCCTGCCAGAGACGGTTGCACCGTGGCACCTGACTTGCAGCTCAGTCCGTTCGTCGCCGCTTCGTCCCCCTCTTTATGGTGTGCGGGGCCGCTGTATGCCTCGCCGGAGTCCTGGCCAGGTGACTCGAACCACCGACCGGCGGAACCTGTCACCGGCCCGCCGGCAGGCGAGCATGTGTGGCCCGGCGGCGGTCATGCGACCCGTGCCGGTCCTGACCCAGTACACGGCCGCCCGGGCCCGCCGGGGTGAACAACAGGGCCCGGTGCCCGTCATTCTCCAGACTGCGGCATGTCTCAGCGACAGGGGGAGGTGGAGCTTCGGGTGGGGGCTGTTCGCCGGTCGCGGTGCCCCCTGGGCTCGGGCAGGCCGGCGTGCTTGACTCCCATCCACGACGGGGAGCGTGGCCCGATGCCCCATCCGTTGGCGGGTGAGGGTAACCCCAGGACGGTCGGGGGGTGTACCGGATGGCCTGCGGTGCCGGGGTGCGGCGAGAGTTGGGCTCATGATCACCACGCGCAAGTTCCTGCTGGCCGCGCTGCTCGTTCCTCTCGGGGCCACGCTGGTCGTCACGCCCACCGCTTCCGCCGCCGCGTCCGCTCCGGCCGCCTCGTCGGTCTCCTCCGACGCCGCCGCGTTCCGCTCGCCCGAGGCGGCCCTTGACCGGGTGGCTCACCCGCTGCGCACCACCGAACCCCGGGGCAGCCTGGCCGATCTGCGCCCGTTCGGCGCGATGGTGGGCGACGCCAAGGTGGTGGGCGTGGGCGAGGCCACCCACAGCTCGCACGAATTCGTCACCGTCAAGCACCGCGTCTTCCGCTACCTGGTGGAGGAGAAGGGTTTTCGCACCTTCGCCTTCGAAGCCGCCTGGAGCAGCGGACTGCGGATCGACGCCTACCTGACGCGCGGAGAGGGCGACCTGAAGCAGATCATGGACGAGGAGTTCCAGGGCACCTACCGGTGGTGGAACAATGCCGAGAGCCGCGACCTGCTCCAGTGGATGCGCGCCTACAACGTCCGGCACCCCGACGACCCGGTGCACTTCGTCGGCGACGACAACGGCTTCGCCGGCCCCGGGCTGTACGACAAGGTGAACGCCTTCGCGGCCGCGTCCAGCCCCGAGCTCGCCGCGCAGATCGCCGAGCTGTACCGAGGACTGCGGCCCACCACCAGCGCCAGCACCTACGTCGACGACTACTTCTCGAAGCCGCTCGCCGACCGCAAGGAGCTCGCCGAACGGACCGGGCGGGCGGTGGACCTGCTCAAGCAGCACCCCGGCGCCGACGCCGACGCCCACGCCTGGGCCCTCCAGCACGCCACGGCGATCCACCAGATGACTACCCTGTACGCCTTCGACTGGGACGACCCCCACAACATCCCCGCCGCCATGGTCTACCGCGACCGCGTCATGGCGGACAATGTCGCCTGGTGGCAGCAGCGCACCGGCACCAAGATCATGATCTCCGCCCACAACACCCACACCGCCCTCAAGACCTACGCCCCCGCCAGCCACCCCCGCGTCCAGGGCGAATTCCTGCGCGAGCAACTGGGCACCGGCTACCTGAGCGTCGGCCTCACCTTCAACCAGGGCACGTTCAACGCCTTCAACCACGACGGCGCCCCACAACGCTTCACCGCCGCCCCCGCCGCACCCGGCACCGCCGAACACACCCTCGACAAGGTCCGCTACCGCGACTACGTCGTCGATTTGCGCAACGTCCCCTCCGCGGCCCGCACCTGGCTCGCCGAACCCCACACGATCAAGAACATCGGCGCCACCTACCCCGGCATCGCCGACGCCCCGCAGATCCGCCTCTCCCAGACCCACGACGTCCTCATCCACCTCCAGCAGGTCCAGGCCGCCCACATGCTCAACTGACCCCGGACAACTACCCGGCCCCCGGGCGTCCACGGGGCGTGGAGCGATGCTCGCCGCTGTTCGGACCGGCTCGAGCCCGTCGGCCAAGCCTGCGGTCCAGCCCGTCCAAGCGCCACGCCGCTGCGCGGCATGGCCGAGGTAACCGCTTCGGGCGGCCTGCCGCACGCCGTGGTGTCCTCACCGGGGCGGCGTGCCCAGGTCGGGCTCGCCCATCAGGGGGACGTCCCCCGTGCCGAGGTCGGTGCGCAGGCGGTGGGTGCGCACGGGATGGCGCCAGTGGCCGGCGCCGACCCGGGCGAGGTCGGCGGACGTCGGGCGTGTGGCTGCTGCCCCGCCGGGAGAACGTCTGGCCTTCCCACGGGTGCGGACGCCCCGGCGGTGCCAGCCGCCCGGCCAGGCCCGGGCCGTCTCCGGACGCAGGGCGGTGGTGCGACCGACGCAGCGCAGGCGCCCGGTCGGGTCGTAGCGGCCCAGCAACACGGTGGTCGACCCCTGCCGGGTGCCGGTGACCGCGCCGACCACCGCCTCGGGTGGTGGCGCGGACCCGCGGCCCGTGTGGTCCTTGCCCTGCTGGGCGCACGCCCGGTGGGAGCCGTGCGCGCCGGGCTCGCCGCCAGTCTTCCCGAGACGTACGCCCTGATCCTCCTCAACCCCTTGCAGGCCGCCAACGGTGCGGCCGTCGGGCTGAACGCCGCCGGACGGCCCCAGGGATCCGCCCCGCCTGTACGGAGAGCCGCCGACGGACGACGGCGGCGGCACGGTCACCGTGGTGGCACACGGACCGCGCCGCCCTACCCGGCGGGGGTCAGCCCCCGATGGGCCGGAAGATCCCGCCCGGAATGACCACCGGACGGTCGATCGCCTTGAAGCGGTACTCCATGCTCACGTCGTCGATCAGGAACGGCATCCGGTTCGCCGCGTCCTCGATCACCGTGAAGCTGAGGTTCACCTTCTGCGGAGACGAGCTGTAGAAGGCGCCGGGAAGCGTAACCGTCACCTTCTCGTAAGAACCGTCGGTTCCTGCCTTGTTCATGCGGTCGTGCAGCTCGTAGGGCGTGCCGTCCTCCGCGGTGGCCTCCACGATCAGCTGACGGAAGCCGAAGCTGCTCGCCGAAGACGCGTGGACCACGTCGCTGCGCACCCAGAACGACAGCACCGGAACCCGGTACGCCGGGACCGTGACCTGCTGCGAGATGCGGCTCATGCCGGTCAGGCCCTGGCCGCCCAGCTCCGCCTTGCCGGTGCCCGAGTGGGCCGGCCACGCGGAGGCGTTGTTGATGGGGTGCCCTGCGAAGGGGGTCACCTTCTCGTTCCAGGACGCGTTGCCGCTCTCGAAGCCGGGGTTCGCGATCTCGGACGTGCCCGCGCTGGCGCTCGGTGCGGCCATGAACGTGCCCGTGACTGCGACGGCGGTGGCGGCGGCGAGAATGCTCGCTCTCCGCGCTCTCTTTCTCATGGTTCTCCTGGCTGTTTACCGGATTCCGCACGGGACGCGCCGCAACAGCCGGGCGGCGACCCCCGTGCGCCCTTGACGGCATGTCAAGGGAGTGATGCGGCGGGCCCTGCCCGCGAGTACGGTGGTCAGCCGTCTCAACCGCGGCGCACACTGTAACGCCTCGGTGCGACAGTCGGGCCAGGAGTCCCCGCCGGGGAGGGCGACACGGCGATCCCGCTCTCCGGCGGCGGCGTGTCAACGGCCCTCACGACCGCCGCTGGGTCCCGACCACGGGCCGGATCACGACGAGCGCTGTACGACGGCCGGGGCGACTGTCTGCATCGCGGAACGGACCTGCTGTGGACCTTCCAGGGCCCCGGGGAGTACCCGGCCAAGGCACAACTGGAGGTGGTGGAGCCGACGAAGCGCACGGCGGCGGCGGAGTTCACGTACCACTGCGCCCCATAGCACCGGGCGGACTCGGCCCGCGGTCGGCCGCAGCGCCTGACGGCCGTCGGCATGGGCGGCGATGGGCGGCGATGGGCGGCGATGGGCGCAACGATGCCTGGAACCTGAGCCGTTCAGCTGCGTCAGGTCGATCTGGTATGCCTTGCCGCCCTCCGCGAGAGCCGGCCCGGAAAGCCCCAGGGTCAGGAACACAGCGGCGGGTACGGCGGCGCGTACCACGAGGCGACCAGGGCGCTTGCCAGGGAGGCTGTCGTGAGCCAGGACATTTGGCAACGCAAGGCCGATCGCGATCGCCGGAATCGCCGGGACGATCAAGGCAGCCAGGAAGACGGGCGAAGACGGCGAACCCTGCGAGCGCCGGCCCGCGCCCGGTCGGCAACTGGCTCCGGCCGGGCGTACGAGCACGCCTTGAAGCCGGATGCCCTTGTGTCGTGGCCCAGCCGGTCAGAGGCCGGCTGCCTCCTTCCCCAGGCCGAGCGGTGGCCGAACGGGGCGTGACCACACCGTGGCCTGCTGGGCGTCGGCAGGCTTATGGCATGTCGGTGCCGATGGGTACGCTGTACAGGCTTTCGGGCTCGTTCAATCAACCAGTGTCGGCATCTTGGACGATGCGCGGACCGGCCAGACTGGCACCGCGTCGACGAGTCCGGGGAAGTGGTTGATTCGCTCGTCGCCGATGGCGCTGGCGTGAGCTACCCCGACAACGCCTTCTGTGTAGTCGTTCAGGTGGCCCGCGGCGCCGACTTCGTCGCGCAACCGGGCAAGGGCCCCGTGGAGCAGCCGGTGGCGGAGCGGTCCGGCAGCTCCAGCGCCAGCCCCGGGAAGTGGACACTGGCGCGTGTTGCAACCGACTGATGTCCGGGTTGACCATGACGGTACAGATGCGGCACGGGCATCAGCGCACGGTCGCCACCGTGACTCACTTCCACAGGTAGGGAAGGGAGTCCCAGTAGCTGAGGGATTCGGTCTTCTTCGACGAACTGACGTACATCTGCGAGCCCTTAATAGCTACCCAGCTATTGTCTCCCTTTGGCCATGTGTAGATAGCGTCAACATCATCCCAACCCTCAGGAAGCCCTACGAAGACGTCTCTGATCGACCTGGTGGCGCCGTGATTCCAGTCAGTGGTGTGAACCTGGTTGCCCCTCTTGAATCCGATAGCCCCGCTCGCCCACGACCAAGCCCCATTGATTCCGCCGTTCTCCAGCCAGTCGTCAGGGAGAGAATCCCAGTAACTGAGGGATTCGACCTTATCCGACGAACTGGCAAACATGTGGACGCCTTTGATGGCTACCCACCTACTGACACTGCCCGGCCATGTGTAGATGGCGTCAACATCGTCCCAACCTTGGGGTAGACCCTCAAAGCTGTCTCGGACGTAGGCCATACGCCCTTTGCCCCAGTCGGTGGTGTGGACCTGGTTGCCCTTCTTGAATCCGACAACGCCGTTCGCCCACGTCCAAGCCCCATTGATCCCGGCCATATATTTTCTCCCTGACCCGGTTACCATCACGCGTAGCTTCTGCCAATCCGGACTTCCCGCCCCGCAAAAACTCCGCACAGCTCGGCGCACCGCGGGCTTTCCTGCTTCCGCTTTCCGCTGTGTCGCCAGATCGATGCTGCGGTTGATGCATTCCGCTAATTCCCCACGGAATCGGCAGCGGTTCCGTGTCGACATGGGGGCTCCGTCCTCGGAGGGACGGCTCCTGGGGCGGGCCAGCCAAAGCACGCCCTAATTCCATGAGAACGCCATATGCGGACCGCGGCAATCCGTGCCGCATCTAGCGGAGCGCGGCATCTACGCGAGCGGGCTCCGGTCCTAGTGACCTGAGTCGGAATGCCCAGCGGGCGGTGCTGGAGGGCTGGGTACGTCGCCGTACGCCCGCTCAGGCTTTGGCTCAGCGGTCGCGGATCGTGCTGGAGTGCGCCGGGGGCACTCGATCACGGAGGTGTCGCGTCGGCTGCGGATCGGTCGGGACACGGTCGACGAGCCGCGGCCGGGTGTCCCGCGGAAGATCACTGACGCGGATGTCGAGCGGGTCATCGTCAAGACGCTCGAGGAGACACCGAAGAACGCGACCCACTGGTCGACGAGGTCGTTGGCCGCGGCCACGGGGAGGTCGCAGTCGAGCATCTCGCGGATCTGGCGGGCGTTCGCCCTGGCCCCGCACCGGTCGCAGACGTTCAAGCTGTCGACGGACGCGCTGTTCATCGACAGGGGCCGTGACGTCGTCGGTCTCTACCTCGACCCGCCGGAAAAGGCCCTGGTCCTCTGCGTGGACGAGAAGTCGCAGATCCAGGCCCTGGACCGGTCCCAACCCGTTCTGCCGATGATGCCCGGCGTTCCCGAACGCCGCAGCCACGACTACGTCCGTGCCGGCACGACCACTCTCGGACGCCCGGCGTCTACTCGGGGCGGCCGAAGCGGTGGGCGGCCCACAGGAGGGCCAGGACGCCGATCGTCAGGAGGCCCGCCGCTTCGAGGGCGAGCGGGGGTTGGCGCCCGAACCATTCGATGCCGGCCACGGCGGCCTGCTGCGGTTCCCTGAGCCCGATGGAGCGGCGCAGCAGGTCGATGCCGTAGGCGAGCGGGTTGCAGGCCGCCAGGGTCCGTGCCCAGCCCGGCAGGTTCGCCAGGGGGAAGAAGCCGCCGGAAAGGAAGAGCAGCGGCGTCATCACCAGGCCGAGCAGCATGTGGAACATCTCGGCGCGGGCCAGGCTGACGGCCAGGGCCAGGGACATCGCGGTGATGGTGAAGGAGACCAGCACCACGCCGGCCAGGAGCAGGGCCAGCAGGAGCGGGTCGTAGGGCAGGCCCGCCAGCCCGGCGAGGAGGAGCAGCAGGGCGCCCTGGACCGCGGCGACCGCGGTGCCGCCGGCGCAGCTGCCCAGGAGCAGGGTGGAGCGGCGTACGGGTGCCATCAGCAGTTCGCGCAGGTAGCCGCTCTGCCGGTCGGTGATCAGCCGGATGCCGACCATGATGGCCGGGGTCTGGACCGTCATCATCAGCATGCCGGGGAACAGGTAGGTCTGGTAGCCGACGCCCAGGGCCGCGTCGGGGATCAGGGCGGCCAGGCCGCCTCCGAGGATCAGTAGGTAGAGCACCGGCTGGGTCAGCATCAGCGCGGTGTGGAGGCGCTGGGAGGCCAGGCGCAGCAGGTCGCGGTGGACGAGGGCGTGGACGGCGCGCAGTTCGCGGCGCAGGCGGACGAGTGGCGCGGGGTCGGGGTCGGGGGCGTAGGGGGTCTGCGGGACGTCCGGCGGCCGCACGGCGGATGTGGTCACGGGCCCTCCCCGCTCGTCGTCGTGGTGGTGTGCGTGCCGGCCTCGCCGGCCCCCGGGCGGGGGCGTGCGCCGTGGATGCTGCGGCCGGTGTGGTGGAAGAAGACGTCGTCGAGCGTCGGCGGGGTGGCGGAGGCCGCGTGCACGGGGATGCCGTGGGCCATCAGAGCCCCGCACAGGCGTGGGATCCAGGAGCTGCCGTCGGGCAGGCGCAGGGAGATCCCCTCGCCGTCCAGCGTCGTGGTGGTGCCCGGCGGCGCGGCCTTGCTCACGACTTCGCGCGCCGCCCGGTCGTCACCGGTGCGCAGCACCACCCGGTCGTCCCCGATCGCGGCCTTCAGGGCGACGGGGGTGCCCTGTGCCACCAGGCGGCCGCCGTCGATGATGGCGAGGCGGTCGCAGTTCTCGGCCTCGCCGAGGTAGTGGGTGGTGACGAAGAGCGTGATGCCCTGCCGGTCGCGCAGCGCGCGCAGGTGCTGCCAGACCTGGGCGCGGGCGTGGGGGTCGAGTCCGGTGGTGGGCTCGTCGAGGAAGAGGATCCGTGGTTCGTGCAGCAGGCCGCGGGCGAGTTCGAGGCGTCGTCTCATACCGCCGGACAGGGTGCGCACCGGGGAGTGGTTCCGGTCGGCCAGTCCGACTGCCTCGAGCGTCTCGGCTGCGCGTCGGCGGGCGTGGCGGCGGCTCAGCCCGTAGAGCCGGGCGTGGATGCGGAGGTTCTGCTCGGCCGTCAGGTCCATGTCGAGGGCGCTGTGCTGGAAGAGCATCCCGACCTGTCGCCGTACCCGGTCGGGCTGGTCGAGCACGTCGGCGCCGGCCACCGTGGCACGTCCGGCGGTGGGCCGGGCGAGGGCGCACAGCAGGGAGATGGTGGTGGACTTGCCCGCGCCGTTGGGGCCGAGGAAGGCGAAGGTCTCGCCTTGGTGCACGTCCAGGTCCAGGCCGCGCACGGCCTCGACGGCGGTGCCGTCCGGGCCCGGGTAGCTCTTGACCAGACCGCGCGTGCTGATGGCGTACGCCCCGTGCTCCGGCCGCGCGGCGTCCGGGTCGGTGGGGGCGGCGGCCAGGAGGGCGGCCCGGGCAGGAGCGTGGTCGCCGGCGTGTGGCTGCATGGTCGGGTCCTCGTCTGAGGGGTGTGGTCTGCGGACTCGGGCGGGCAACGGGTGAGCCGGGCACGGACGGGCCGTGCCCGGCTCCCGGTGGAGCGGGTGTGTGCTCCGGCCGGTGGCCACCGCCATGGGCAGGTCACCGGCCGGAGGTCCTCCGGCCCCCGTCGTTCCGTCCCCGCGCGGCACTGGCGGGCAGTACGGGGTGCTCCCCGCCGGGGTCCGCTGCTCAGCGTTCCGTCGACCTGACCGCTGTCGTAGGGCCGCCGTGCAGTGGCGGAGCCTCAGGGGCCTGTCGGCGGGTCAGGCGCAGCTGATGCCCACACAGACGGTGTTGAGCAGCGTCAGGAGACCGACACACGCGCAGGTGTCGGCGAACGGAACGCCGTCGACGCCGATCGGGTCGGTCTCGGGAAGGGCGTGCAGGTGAGCCAGCAGTTCGAGGTCGCGGTTCTCCATGACTTTCTCCTTCTCTCTGAGGTGGGCGGCAGGTTTTTCCCTGCCGCTCAGC
Source organism: Streptomyces sp. NPDC046866 (assembly GCF_040704625.1). Lineage (NCBI taxonomy): Bacteria > Bacillati > Actinomycetota > Actinomycetes > Kitasatosporales > Streptomycetaceae > Streptomyces > Streptomyces sp. NPDC046866. The sequence goes on along the minus strand of NZ_JBEYXN010000033.1, from coordinate 36,037 downwards.
CCGGCTGCTGGATCGTCCAGTGCCGGGAGTCTGTGTGCCGGGTCCGCAGGAGGAACGCGAGGATTCCCGCTGATCCGTCGCTCCAGCTCGTCGAGACGTCCCCGTATTCGGTGGGGAAGACGACGTGGCCGTCGCGGTGCGCCCGTTCGGCTGCGATGAGGCGGGCCAGGTCCTCGGCCATCGCGTGGTAGGAGGGGTCCCCGGTGGCCGAGGCCATGTCGAGGAGGAAGTCGCCGTTGCCCGCCAGCCCGTGGCACTGGGCGAGGGGCGCCCGCGAGGCGCGTTCGACGACGGCCCGGGCGGCGCCGCGGGCGAGTTCGGCGTGGAGTTCGTCGCCGGTGGTCCGCCACAGCCGGATGAGGAAGGATCCGATGCCCGCCGAGCCGTGGCACCAGTACGGCGCCGTGGGCACGTCGCCGGCCTGCGCCGGCCACTGGGTCGCCCCGCCGATCCGCACGGCGCCGGCCACCAGCTCCTCACCGGCTGCGACGGCCAGGTCCAGGTAGTCCCGGCGGTCCGCAACGGCGGCTGCTTCGAGCAGGAAGTATCCGATGCCGGACGTTCCGTGGGCGAAGCCGAGGTAGCGTTTGCCGGCCTCCGTGGCGACGGCCTCCGCCGGGATGGGCCAGCTCACGCCGGAGGGCCCGGGCCGCGCGGCGGCGGCCAGCCGGTCGGCGGCGGCGACGACGAGGTCGGCCAGCCGGGGGTCGCCGGTGCGGTGCCACAGGTGGGCGGCGGCCAGTCCGCTGCCCGCGTGGCCGTGGGTGATGTCGTGGCTGAGCGTCGACTCCTGCGGGGCCAGGGCCAGGGCCATCGCGTGGTCGGCGAGGCCGCGGTCGTCGACGGCGCGTGCGGCGTCGTACAGGGCCCATGCGGTCCCCCTGCCGCCGAAGTGCAGGCCGGGGCGTGTGGAGCGGGTGTCGGTCCGGTCGGCGATCCAGCGGCCCGCGGTGGATATCACTTCGGGCAGGCGCGGATCGCCGGTGAGCTCGAAGTACCGGGTGAGGACGGCCAGTACGCCGGCCGCGCCCTGCTGCACGGTACAGGGGTCTGTCTCCCCGGCCCGGGTGGACACGGGCCACAGCCGCTGCGCGTCCTTCGGGGTCATCGAGTCGAGGAGGTGCTCGACGATCCCCGCCGCCGCGGCCTCGGGTGTCGCGTCAGGCCGCGGGGCGGCGGGGCGGCGCCCGTCCGGGGCGGCGGGCGGCTGCTGCCGCGTCCCGGCCGTCCGGCGCAGGGCCGCGCGGGCCGCGTCCGGGGGCCAGCGCTCGGCGGGGTCGTCCTTCATCAGCCCGAGGATCATCTCGGGCAGGCCGTCCGGGAAGGGGAGCGCTGCCTGGGCGGCGGTGAGCCACTCGGCGAGCCGCTCGTCCGCTGACCGGTCGGCGGGTCGCTCGGGCAGCAGGGTGGGCACCTTGCCGGCAAGGACGAGGCAGAGGGTGGCGCCGAGGCTGTAGTAGTCGGCCGTCGGGGAGACGGGCGCGTCCGACAGGCGTTCGGGCGCGCTGAATCCGGGGGTCCCCACCGTCGTGGGGAGGGCCTCGTCGTCCTCCAGGACGGCCAGTTCGAGGTCGATGAGGCGCAGTTCGCCGTCGGGGCGGACCATGATGTTGCCGGGGGTGAAGTCCCTCAGGACGCAGCCGCGTGCGTGGGTCGCGGCGACGAGGTCGATCAGCCGGCTGGCCTGGGTGAGGGCGTCGGCGCGGTAGCGTTCGGCGCCGGCGTCGCGGAAGTGCTCGGCCACCCAGTTGCGCAGGGGGAGGCCTGGTATCTCCTCCTGTGCGAGGAAGAGGTGTCCGCCGTGCTCGAACATCGCGAGGAGCTCGGGGGCCAGGCCGGTGCCGGCCAGTTTCTCCAGCGTCCGCGCCTCGGCGCGCAGCCAGTCGCGTACGTCGGCGCCCGAGGCGTCGGCCTCCACGTGCGGGCGGGCCTCCTTGATGACCACCGGTGCGCCCGTGGTGACGTCCGTGCCCCGGTAGACGCCGCCCTTGTTGGTGTGGCGGATCGCCTCGCGGACCGAGAAGCGGCCGCCGAGCAGGACCGGGGCCGTCGGCGCCTGCTGCTTCTGCGGCGGGACCGGCACCGATGCGGGGAAGGGGCTGACCGCCCAGGACGGGGGTGCGTACTGGCCGGTGCGCACGTCCTCGACGGGGTTGCCGTCGGGGTCCTCGAAGTACCAGACCAGCAGTCCCTCGTCGGAGAGCCGCCGCCGGCCGACGAAGGCGCCGTAGCGGTAGTGGACCAGGCTGTTCACGGCGTAGGGCTGGTCGGAGAGGATACGGGGGCCGGCCAGCCCCGCCGTGGCGGTGTGCAGTTCCTGCGCGAGGCGGGCCGCGTCGGCGTCGGAGCGGGGGTAGACGGTGATGAACTTGCCCGAGCTCCCCCGGGGTGTGGCGCGGGAGTTGAGCGCGCTCACCTGGTCCAGGGACCGGGCGAACTTGAACGCCGACTCGTCCCGCAGCAGGACGCCCAGCGCCTTGGCGAGGACCACCGGCGCGGAGGCAAACGTTGCCGACACATGCAGTTTCCAGCCCTGCTTGGGGAGGTCGGCGGACTCGGGCGTGAGGCGGCACCACATCTCGTCCGTGTCGGTGGTCCACCGCGTGTCCGCACCGGTGGATTCCAGTGCCCGCCGGAGGAGTTCTTCGAGGTCGACTTCGGTTGCGTGGCTCGTCATGCCCGTCCCTCTCAACGGCGAGGACCGCTGGTTGGAATATGCCTTCGGTAAGGAGAAACGTACAACCGGGGCCCGGTTCGCGTCACTTGATTCGACGGGCGCACGGTGTTGCTGCAAGGCCGGGTGGTGTCAACCGGCGCAGAAAGGAAGTGCGGGAATGGTGCGCGCGGTGGTATTGCTCCGGGCGCCCGTTCAGCGCTGAAACAGATGGAACCACAAGGGACTACAGGGAATGGAATCAGCCCGGGTCGATGCGCCCGGAACCCCGCGCGGCGCCTGCGTCCCGTCCAGGGACGACCGGGGGGAGCGCGGTGCGGACCTGGGGCGGAGGCCTCTGAATGTCACGGTGACCAGGACGTTCTTGGCTTCAGTGCCAGTCAGCCTCGATTCCGATGGGGGTTCCGGGTCCATGCGAGCGGGTCGCGGTTCGGTTCGACCCGGTTCGCGGGGGACGTTATCAACGCCTCGCTTACGGCCCATAGCTTTGCCGCTGCGCGGGCTGCGGTGAAGGGTTCGATTGCGCCATGCGGCCAACCAGCTACGGAGAGCGATCCGGCGTCCTTTCACGATTCGCGATCACATATCCGAGCTGCGCATGTGCGTAATAATTGAAGAATTAACGAACCATGTGGGCGCTCCGAAGACGACTCAATCCTGCGAGTGGGCCGCTGAGAGAACGCTCGGAAATGCGATGACTTATGGGACTGGTGGTGAGGCAGTGGTGTGCAATGCCTCGGCTGGCTGCTGGGACCGCGCGGTGGGCGCGCCGGACGGCGCGCACCACGACCGCTGCGCCGCCGGCTGGCGGCTCCCTCCCCGCGCCCGGTCCCCGGCGTACCGTAACCGCAAAGCCATCAGCGCGAGTCACGCTGGCAACGCCTGGACGCCGCCCCGCGTCCCGGCGACGTCGCCGGGCGGCTGCACCAAGAGCGACCGGGCAGCCGAGTTGCTGGGGTGGACGCCGAAGCTGTCCTTGGAGGACGGCATCCGGTCCGCCCTGGAGTGGATTCCCGTACGCGACAAACTCCTGAAGGACTGACTTCGCCTCCCACCCCCTTCATCCCTCCCGGCTGTCCGGCGGGGGGAAGTGGAGGCGGGTTTCGAGGTCGAGCAGGTGGCCCCTGGGCGGGAGCAAGCCATGCCGTGGCGCGGCGCCGCGTACGTCGTCCCGTGCTGGACCATCCCGTCGGCCCGGCGGTCCGAGGCGGTGCCCGCGGCCGGGCCTGCCAGTCCACCCCGATCCGCAGGCCGCCCGAGCCTGAGCGGAACCGTTCGGCAAGCCGGCCTCGCCGAGCACCCCGAGCGGGCCGCACGGGGTGCGGTCAGCCGGGACAAGGTTGCCTCGAAATCTCCGCGGCCGTCAGGGCGGCCAGAGCGTCGGCTTACTCGTCGGTGGAGCAGCCCGACAAGCAGTCCACACCGGCCAGGTCCTCGGCCAGGACGAGAACGCGGGTCTTGAAGCGGGAACCCGCGCGGCGCCGTCGGCTCCCGCAACCACCAGCGAGGCGACCGTCGGCCCTACGGGTACGCCGATCTCGTCCGGGCCGAAAGCCAGCACCTGCAGGCCGTAAAAGCGCACCGCGCCCCGGCGGCGGACCCACCGGGTGGGCGATCCCCACTTCGCCGCCGGCCACGTCGACGACCTTGCCCCGGACGGATCCCAAGGTCGACTGGGCGCAGCTGTCCTCCGTCGGCAATGGTCTGGCGCTCCCCCGCTCGCCGGACTCCAGGCGCAGCCGGCCTGAACTCCGCGGCCCGGCCCTGATGGAGAGCCGCACCGACACCTCCGGCCACGGAGTACGTTCGGAAGTAGGGGGTGCGGCCCTGGCCACCGCGGCCGCGACGGGGGCCGCACCCCGACAGCACGACAGCACGACAGCACGACAGCACGACAGCATCCCGCCCGGCGTGCCTCACTCGGAGCCCGGTTCCACTCCCTCGTGCGGGTGGGCGTGAAGTCGCCGGCGAACCGCCTCGGTTCCCCCTCGTCGCAGCGGTCAAGACGCGGATCGACGAGCAGCACATCGCGGAGCCCGGCCTGGTAGTGAAGGACGATGCCCGTCTCGACCTGACGGACGTGTTCGTCTTTCCCGCTGCGGAGAGCGGACACACTGTCCTGATCATGAGCGTGAACCCGTTCGCGCCCACCCAAGGCGAGGCGTCCACCCGGACGCCGTGTAACGGATCACCGTGGACACCGGCGGGGACAACCGCGCCGACTTGGCGTTCAGCTTCGTCTTCTCCGAACCCGACAGCGGCCGGCAGACCGTTACCGTCCACCGGGCCGCCGGAGACCAGGCACGCGGGCACGCGGCCGGCGGACAGGCCGTCGTCTCCGACGCGGCGGTCGCGTTCGGAGCGGAGCCGAACATCGCGGAGTCCGGCGGCTACGCTTCTCCGCGCGCCTGCGCAGCGACCCGTTCTTCGCGCTCTTGATGCCGATCATCCTTGGGGGAGACGACCCCGAAGGGAATGGCTGGGCGGGCAGGTCCGCCCGGTCCGGCGGGGCGTCAGCTCCGGGCGAGGGTGGGTGTTCGGTCTGCTTCGGGGTGAGGCGAGGGGGAGGAGCGGGGGCCGGTCTCCTGCGGTGTAGCCTCGGTGGCGGGTGACATCGATGTCATGGGGGTGGCGCCGGCCGTCTCAGGGCCGTCGGGCCCGAGCAGCCCGTGTTGGTGTGCGAGGTAGCCGAGCTGGAAGCGGCTCGTCGCGCCCAGTTGACGCATGATGGCGGAAACGTGCCGTTGGCAGGTGCGCACGGAGATGCCGAGGGCGCGCGCCGTGGCGCGGTCGTCGTCGCCCTGCACCAGGTGCTGCAGGATGGATCGTTTCGCCTGGTCGGCCACGTCCTGGATGAAGGCCTTCTCGCGGGGTTTGCTGAGGGGTTCGCCGGTGGCCCAGAGCAGTTCGATCATCTCGGCGGCGAACGCGACCAGGTCCGGGCTGCGGACGAGCAGCGCTCCGCCCGTCGCGTCCTGGAGGGGCAGGACGAGCAGGGTCCGGTCGAACACCAGGCAGCGGATCAGGCCGCCGGAGACCGTTCTGGCCTCGGCTCCGAGGTCCGCCATCTCCGCCTCGTGCCGCACGGTCGGCGGGTCGAACCGGGCCGAGTGCTGGTACAGCGTGCGGACGTGGACGCCCCGGGCCAGCAGGCGCGGGGTCCGCTCGCCCGCGAGGCGCAGGGCATCCGCCGGCCGGGGGCCGCCGGGCTGGGCACTGAGCACCTCTCGGCTGCATGCAGCGGTCTGCCGGTCGAGGATGCGCTGCAGTTCGGCCGGGGACTCGATCCGTTCCAAGGGCGGGCCTTGGAGGGTGCGCTGGCGGGCGGCGTGCACGATGGCGAGCTCCGCCAACTGCCCCCGCATGCGCAGTAGGTCGAGCTGGGCGCCCTGGACGCGTTCCTCCCAGCGTTTGAGCAGCTTCTCCGACACGTCGGTGGGGTTGGCTGCTGCGAAGCAGTCGGCGCCTACCTGCTGGACGAGGCCCGCGGCGAGGAGGGCTTCGAGCGTGCGGGCGCAGGTGTCGGAGTTCGCACCGAAGAGTAATTCGCTCCCGCGGAGGGGGCCGTGTTCAGCGAACTTGCGGTAGAGGGCCATCTCCTCGGCGGTGAGTTCCCTGGGTCGGTCACGGTCGTGCGGGCGCTGCAATGCGGCTGTTTCCATGTCGCTGCTCTTTCGTTCGCATCCGTCGCGACCGCGATGCTAGAAGACGTTCCACCCCTCGTGGGGAGCCGGGAACGTGCATCGGACACGTTTCTGGGGCGGGTGGGGGCGCCGGCGCATGCCTCGAATCCCGCCCGGGGCGGGGGTTTTGGGGCACGGGCGTGGGACTCGCGGACGGACGGTAGGGCTCCGGATATTTGGCCGGACCTGCACCGAAAGCGGCTGAAAGTTTCTGCAAGCACTTGCTGTCGTCTTTCCGACAGACCGGAAGACGACGGTCGAAGCCGGTTGGCGCCGGCGGCCCGCTCACGGATGCTGAACGGGGCGCGCCGATGCCGGAGGGCGCGCCGCACCACAGGAAGGCGCACCGATGTGAAGCACAGACCACCGGTCGTACGGTTCAGCCGTTCGCCGGATGGACCACCTCGACCCCCTGCTCCCTCAGCCCTTCGACCGCGGGCGAGTCGGCGGGGGCGTCCGTGACGACGAGGGCGATCTCCTCCATCGAGCAGATGCGGCCCAGCGCGGTGCGGCCGATCTTGTCCGCGGTGGCCACCAGGATCACCCGTTGCGCCGCGGCCACCGCGGCCCGCTTCACCTGCACGTCGTCGAGGTTGTAGGCGGTGGCGCCCTGCACGGGGTCGACGCCGCAACAGCCCAGGACGAACGTGTCGAAGCACAGGTCCTTGAAGGTCTGCACGGGGGCGTGACCGTAGAACGACAGCTCCTCCGGCCGCACTTGGCCGCCGGGCATCACCAGGTGGATGCCGGAATGCGCGGAGAGGGCGAAGGCGGCGTGCAGGGACAGGGGGGTGACGGTGAACTGGCGGCCGGCCATCGCCTTGGCGACGGCGACGGCGGTGGTGCCGGTGTCCAGGGCGACGGTCTCGCCGTCGGTGAGCAGGTCGACCACGGTGCGGGCGAGCCGTTCCTTGGCCTGCGCACCGGACATGGCGCGGATGGCGTAGGGCGGCTCGACGCCTCCGGGCAGGCTGCTGACGGCGCCGCCGCGCACCCTTCGCAGGGCACCCCGGGACTCCAGCACCTCCAGGTCCCTCCGGATGGTCATCTCGGACGCCCCGGTCGCCTGGGCCAGCTCGGCCACGGTCGCGCGATTGTGCTCCATGAGCAGCCCCACGACGAACTTGTGCCTCTCCATCACGTTCATGTGTCTGCTTTTAGCACAGAAGGAGCATGGCGGCGGCCCCGATGTTCATTTCGATCATTCGAGCTGTTGTAACGAACATGCAGCATGAGTAGTGTGAGCGGAGCAGTGTGAATCACAGGCTTCTATGAACACTGAACATGTTCATTCGACTACGGACGACGAGGAGAGCGATGTCCGCCACCCGTGGGGCCGACCTGCCGGAAGCAGGAAGGCCCCTCCTCACCACCGTTGCGATCGTCGCCTCGTGCGCGGCGTTCGTGGTGATCGGCGCCCTTCAGGCGCTCTACGGACCGGCGATCCCGGCGCTGCGCGAGGAGTACGGCATCAGCCCCGCCGTGGCCGGGCTCAGCCTCAGCGCCCACTTCGTCGGCGCGCTGGTCGGCGTGCTGGTCTACCACCTGCTGCGGGGCCGCCTGAACAACCGGGTGCTGCTCGGCGGCTCCTACGTGCTCATGGCCGCCGGCGCAGCCGTCTTCGCCCTCTCCCCCGACTGGGCCCTGGCCCTGGCCGGCACGTTCGTCATCGGCCTGGGCTTCGGCGGCATCGACTACGGCCTCAACCAGCTCTTCGCCGTCGGCTTCGGCCGGCGCAGCACCGCCATGCTCAACCTGCTCAACGGGCACTTCGGCGTCGGCGCCATCGCCGGCCCGGCCCTGATCGGCTGGCTCGGTGCGGAGGACTACCCGCAGATCTTCCTCGGCATCGGCGTGGTCAGCCTGCTGATCCTGCTCACCCTGGGCGGAGTGGCCGCCCGCGAGCCCCGGCCGGCCCCGGCCGAGGGCGGATCGACGGGCGGCGCCCGGGTACTCCCGATCATCGCGGTCTTCATCGGCATCTACGTGCTGCACGTCGCCATCGAGACCGGTGTCGGCGGCTGGGAGCCCACGCACCTCGAGGCCGTCGGCTACGGCGCCGCCACCGCCGCCACCGCGACCTCCGCCTACTGGGCGGCCATGACCGTCGGCCGGTTCGTCGTCGCGCCGCTCAGTCTGCGCTGGTCCGCGCCGTCCATCCTGATCGTCTGCTGTGCGGGCATGGCCGGCTTCCTGCTCCTGGCGACGGTCCCGGCCCTCGCCCCGTACGCGTACTTCGGCGTCGGCCTGATGATCGCGCCGATCTTCCCGACCTGCCTGCCCTGGCTGAACCGCGCCGTACCCGGCGTGGCCGCGGCCGGTGCCTACGTGATCGCCGCGTCGATGATCGGCGGCGTGGCCTTCCCGCCGCTGCTGGGCGCCGTCATCGACACGATGGTGGTCAAGACGGTGCCCCTGGTGCTCTTCGCGCTCGCCGTGGCGTGCGGCGTCCTGAGTCTGTGGCTGCGGCGCAACGCCCCCGATCCCGGCGGGCTGGACGGCCCCCGCGAGAGCGGCCGTACGGACGCCGTCGCCACCCCCTGAAACCTTCCGATAGGACGAGGAACATGAAGAAGACGAGGAAGTCCGCACCGTGAAAGCCGTTCTCTTCGACCTGTTCGGTGTCATCGCCCGGACCCAGTCGGCCGCGTCCCAGCGCGTACTGGAACGCACGGCAGGCGCCGACCCCGACCGCTTCTGGGAGGCGTACTGGTCGCAGCGCGCCCCCTACGACCGCGGGGAACTGACCGGCCCCGCCTACTGGCAGAAGGTCTTCGCACAACTGGGCATCCCGCTCGGCGACCGCCTGACCTCGGACCTGGTCGCCGCCGACCTCGACAGCTGGAGCGAGGTCGACCAGCGCACCGTGGACCTGCTCGGCCTCCTCGCCGACCGCGGGACCGTCCTCGGACTCCTCTCCAACATCCCCGAGGAACTCGCCGCCCGGTACGAGGCCACCCAGCCCTGGCTGGAGAGGTTCACGGTACGCGGCCTCTCCTGCCGGATCGGCAGCGCCAAGCCCGAGCCGGCCGCCTACCAGTGGTGCATCCGCGCACTCGGACTGCCGCCCGAGGAGATCCTGTTCGTCGACGACCGGGCCGACAACGTGCGGGCCGCACGCGAACTCGGCCTCCAAGGACACGTGTTCACCTCTCCGGAGGAGCTACGGGCCCTACTGGAGGCCGTGTCGCCATGACGGCGGCTCCCCGGCTCTACGCCCTGTGCGCCCTCGCGGACGGCTGCTTTCCGCCCGCGCACCGGGAGGTCGAGACCGGCCGGGGCCTCGTCGGCGCGCTGCTGGTCCAGGGCGCGCTGGCGGGCCGGCTGGAACTGCACCGCGACCGCGTCCGGCCGACCCGGCACGGCCCCGCGCACGACCCGCTGCTGGAAGCGTTCCTGACGCGTCTGTGCACCTCCCGCCGTGACCGGACGCCGGCCGGCTGGGCACGCCGCCTGGGCCCCTGGGCGCTGGCCGCGGTCCGCCCCGGCGTTGCTCCCGCAGGCCGGCCGGTACCCGGCGACCGTCTCGGCATGCAGCCCGCGGAGGCCCTGCGCAGGGTGCGTTCAGCCCTCCGGGAACCCGACGCGGCCGCGCCGACCGCGGTCGCCGTCGGCGCCCTGCTCGCGGCCTCCGGGCTGCACCACCTCCTGCTGCCCGGTACGACCCGGGCCGAGGCCCACCGCCGTACCGCCCGGGCCGTGGGCGCGCTGGGACCCGCCGGTGTGCCCGCGGCCCGGGCGGCGGCCGCGGTGTCCGACTCCCTCGAAGGGTCGGCCGCCGCCCTGGCCTTTCCCGGATAGGCCTTGCCCTCGTCCGGGAAAGGAGATTCACATTCCGAATTTCGCTCTTGCCAGGGGCTGTTGGAATGTGATCGTATGAATGAGAAGGCGCTGCCGCGAGATCCCTGTCTGCAACGGGTGAAGTATTCCGGGCCGCCCCCCACTGGCATCAAAGCCGCATCCCATCCCCTGCTGTTGGACGTGAGTTGTATTCCACCGTCCACATCGTGATGTTTTCCGTGACCCGTGTGAGAGGGACCGATGGAAACCAAGGACATTACCGAGCACATCTATTACCCCGTCAGCGACTACAAAATGGCGCGCGGTGAGGGTGTCTACCTCTACGACGAGGACGGCAAGAGCTACCTCGACTGCGCTTCGGCGACGTTCAACCTGAGCCTGGGGTATTCCCACCCGGCCGTGATCGCCGCCATGAAGGACCAGCTCGACAAGGTGGTCCACATCACCTCCTCGTACCAGAGCGACCCGGTCAACGGGCTCGTCCAGCGGCTGGTGGAGGTCTCCCCGGACGGCCTGACGAAGGTGCACCCCAAGGTGTCGGGCGGCTCGGCCGCCAACGAGGGCGCCATCAAGATGGCCCAGATGGCCACCGGGAAGTCCGAGGTCATCACCCTGTTCCGCAGCCACGTGGGCCAGACGATGATGATGACATCGATGTCGGGCAACGCGTTCCGCCGCGAGCCGTTCCCCACCCTCTTCCCCGGCAGCCTCCAGGTGCCGGACCCGTACTGCTTCCGCTGCTTCTACGGGCAGCAGAAGGAGACCTGCGGAATGATGTGCGTGGACCGGCTGGAGGACTTCGTCGACTACGCGAGCTCCGGTCGCGTCGCCGCCGTCCTCATCGAGCCGATTTCCGGGAACGGCGGAAACATCGTCCCGCCGGACGGCTACATGCAAAAGCTCCGGGCCTTCTGCGACGAGCAGAACATCGCCCTCATTTTCGACGAGATCCAGACGGGTATCGGCCGCACCGGCCACATGTTCGCCGCCCAGTACTTCGATGTCGAGCCCGATGCCATCACCACGGCCAAGGGGCTCGGCGGATCGGGTGCGCAGGTGGCGGCGATCCTCACCAACGAGCGGCTCGCCGGCCTTCCCGCCAGCCACCATTCCTTCACCTACGGCGCCAACCTGCTGGCCGCTGCTGCGGCGAACGTCACCCTCGACATCGTGCGGCAGCCGGAATTCCTGGCCAATGTCACGCGGACCGGCGATTACATCATGGAACGCCTCCACGACATGAAGCGCCGCTATCCGGCCATCGTGGACGTCCGCGGCGTCGGCCTCATGATTGGTTTCGAGATCGCCGAGGCGGACGGCAAGCCGGCCGTGAAGCTCACCAACCACCTCGCCACCAAGGCCATGGACCACGGGCTGATCCTGCGCACGTCGCGCTACGGCTACGGCAACGTCCTCAAGATCCGTCCGCCGCTGATCCTCACCATGGACCAGGCCGAAGAGATCTGCGACAAGCTGGAGAACCTCTTCCTGGCGGAGCTGGCACGATGACCGACGCCCACCCCTTGAAGCAGCTCCTCATCTCCCTCGGCCGCCACGTCCGCTCCGAGCTGCTGGCCTACGAGGCCCACGGCCGCGAGCGCCGGGTCCACGGCGACTCACCGGGCGGCGACGCCCAGTTCGATGTCGACGAGGTGGCGGAGAAGGCCGTACTGGACTACCTGCGCGCCCATGCCGAGGTACCGATGGCGCTCTACACCGAGGACGGCTCCTACATCGAGCTCGCGCCCGACCCGCAGGTCCTCCTCGTCGTCGACCCGATCGACGGCACCCGTCCCACCTCGGCCGGGCTCGAGATGGGCATGGTGTCCATCGCGGCCGCCCCGTACGGCGACGGGGCCCCCACCCTCGCGGACGTGGACGCCGCATGCCTGGTGGAGATCAAGAGCGGTGCGTGGCTCTACGGGGACGCGGTCGCAGGACTCGACAGCGGCGGCTTCGCCGCCCCGGTGCCGCGGCTGAGCCGGAACACCGACCTGACCCGGATGTTCTGGTCGATCGAGTTCAACGGCCACCCCATGGACCTGATGACCGAGGCCTACGCGCACCTCGTGGACCGGTCGGCTAACACCGGCGGCATCTTCGTCTTCAACAGCAGCACCTTCTCCATCTCCCGGATCATCACCGGCCAGCTCGACGCGTACGCCGACATCGGCAACCGCATCCTGCGCGACCACCCGGAGACCGAAGAGGAGTTCCTGCGGGTGGGCCGCGGCTCGATCCTGCACCTCTTCCCGTACGACATCGCCGCCGTGGTGTTCCTCGCCCGGCTCGCCGGCGTCGTCATCACCGATGCCTACGGCGACGACCTCGGCAGCACCTCCCTGGTGGACCTCGGCCCGATGAACCAGAAGTCCTGCATCGCCGCCGCCACCCCCGAACTCCACAAGCAGCTCCTGGAGTCCATCCGCTGGGACCTCGGCCGCGGAGCCTCCACGCCCACGAGTGAGGAATCATGAAGGCCCTGACGCTCACCGCCGACCGCACGCTCGCCCTGGTCGACCACCCCAAGCCCGAGCCGCTGGCCGCCGACGACGTCATCATCCGCGTCACCCAGAGCGGCATCTGCGGCACCGACCGCAGCGTGCTCGTCGGCAAGTTCCCCGCCGAGACCGGCGTGGTGATGGGCCACGAGGCCGTCGGCGTCGTCGACGCCACCGGTCCGGGCGTCACCCGCTTCGCCGTTGGCGACCGGGTCATCGTCAACCCCACCCTGTACTGCGGCACCTGCCCCACCTGCCTCGAAGGCCACTGGAACTTCTGCAGCCGCAAGGCGGGCACCGAGGTCGGGCTGGACTACGACGGCTCCTTCGCCGAGTTCATGCGCCTGCCCGAACTCTTCTGCCACGCCATACCCGACGGCATGAGCTTCGACCGGGCCGTCGTCGTCGAGCCGCTCGCCTGCGCCCTGAACAACATCGAGGCCGGCCGGCTCGCGGCGGGCGAGACCGCCGTGGTGGTCGGTGGCGGCCCGATGGGCGTCGTGACCGCCATGGCCGCCCAGCTCCACGGGGCCACGGTGCTCCTCGTCGAGCCCGACCCGGTCCGCCGGCAGCTCGCCCGGGAGGTCTTCGACGCCCCCGAGTTCGGGGACCGCGTCAGCATCCACACCCCGGACGACCCGGAACTCGTCGAGCGCGGCGACCTGGTCGTCGACTCGGTCGGCAATCTGCTGGAGCAGAGCATCGGCTACGCCGCCGTCCGCGGACGGGTCGTCATCATGGGCTTCAACAGCAACGCCTCCGCCACCCTGCGCCCGCTGGCCGTCCTGCAGCGCGGGCTGCAGATCATCGGCGCCGGCGACTACAACAGCATGATCTTCCCCAAGGCCGTCGAGCTGGCCCGCCGGCTGCCGCTGGAGCGCGTGGTCACCCACCGCTTCGGCCTGGCGGACCACGAGGAGGCGTTCAAGGCCCTGGCCGCCGTGCCCGGCGCCGAGTACGCCGCGCTGAAGGTCGTCCTCGTACCGCCGCACTCCGGGGCGGACCGGTGAGCGCCGCCCCGCGTGCCCGGCTGGCAGGAGCACTGGTTCCCGGCACCACCCGCCCGGTCGTCGTCGGCGAGTACCCGTACTACCGGGCGGACCCCGCCAACTGGGCGTCCAACCTGCGGGAACTGCGCGCCCTGGGCGTGGACGTCGTCTCCTGCTACCTGCCGTGGCGCTTCCACGAGATCGACGAGGGCGCAGACCGCTCCTTCGACTTCACGGGCAAGACCGACCCGCAGCGCGATGTGGTCGGCCTGCTGGAGCTGGCCGCCCGCGCCGGTCTCGGCGTACTCCTCAAGCCCGGCCCCTTCATCCACGCGGAGGTCCAGCTCGGCGGCCTGCCCGACCGGCTGTGCGGTCCCGGCCACACCCCGTACCGCGGGCTGGACGGCACCGTCCTGACCTCGCAGGGCAAGCCGCTGCCCAGCCTCCTGGACCCGGCGGTGCAGGCCGAGACCGAGATCTGGCTGAAGGCCGTCGCCGACGAGGTCGTCGCCGGGGCCACGGCCCCCGAGGGCCCCGTGGTGGCCCTCCAGCTCGGCAACGAGGGCACCTCGGGGGACGCCCACCTCCCGATCGACGCGCAGGACGCCTCACCGGCGGCCCGCGCGGGCTTCGCCCGCTGGCTGACCGGGCGCGGCCTGCACGACGAGGCGGCCTGCACCGCCGAGGACGTCACCCTGTGGAGCAGCGCCCTGCGGCAGCTGTGGTCGCAGTGGTCCGGACAGGCCATCGTCGACCTGTGGGACCGGATCTCCGGCCTGTTCCCGGCGGGGCCCGCCCGGCTGGCGAACGTGTCCCTGGCCGGACTCACGGCGCCGCGCGCCGCCCTGGACGCCTGGGCCGCGCGGCAGCGCGCAGTCCAGGGCTCCGGGCACCACATCGGTCACACCGAGTGGGTGGGCAACCCGGCCCGCGACACCGCCGCGTTCGGCTCGCACCTGGCCGGCATCCTGCTCGGCGACACCGACGTGGTCGAGGCCAACTGGGGCTTCACCTGGACCGACGCGACCTTCGCCCAGCCGGCCACCCCGGTCTTCAACGCCCTGCTCGCCCTGCTGCTGGGGTCCACGACCGTCAGCGTCTACACCGCCTGCGCCACGGGCAACTGGGGCGCCGAGGTGGACATGGACCCCGACGGACTGCGCTCCGAGGGCGTCGACCCGGCCCTCCACGCGCCGCCGTACAGCCCCGGGGCGCCGCTCGCCGAATCCGGCGCCCACCAGGCAAACGCCGAAGGGCTGCGCCTGCTGGCCGCGTTCCTTGACCGCTTCGGGGACCTGCTGCTCGCCAGCACCCCGGACCGCGACGCGGTGGTCCTCGTCGACCGCACGCTGCCCGAGGCCGGTGCCTGGCAGCGCACCGGGCGTACGGTGCTCGCGGAACTGGCCGACGCCGTGCACGCGCAGCTGGCCGACTCCGGCCGGCTGGTCGGCCTGGGCTGGCTCGACGGCGCCGGGGAGCCGGCCGACGGCGGCGTACGGCCTCCGGTGGCCGTCCTGCGGGCCGGCCACGCCGACGGCACCGACGGCCCGGGCGTGCTGACGCTGCCGGCCGGTGAGCCCGCCGACGGAGCGGTCGCGGCCTTCGTCGCCTCGTTCGTCGCCGCGCTGCCGGCTCCCGCAGGTCCGCGCTGGACGACGGCGCACGGCAGGGCACGCGTCCTGAGCCGCTCCGGGCCGGGAGGCGTGCGCATCGTCGGCGCCTTCAACCCCACCGAGGGCGACGACCGGGTCACCGGCACCGGCGCGAGCTGGGTCCTGGACCTGCCCGCCGGATCGGCCGCGGTGGCCGTCACCCGCGACGGCGAGCTCCTGGGGTGGCTGGCCACCCCCGAACCGCCGTCCACCACCCCCGTCGCCCTCACCTGGGCCGGCGAAGAGGCCGACGCGGCACGCGTCCGGGCCTCCTGAGAACGCGGGCGGCGGGAGGACGTACCTGACAGCGCGCCTCCCGCCGCCCGCTCCCCCACCCTGCCGCCCTCGGCACCCCCGCCTTCCTGCGTCCCGCGGACCACCCTGCCGCCGGGCCCCTCCCACGAGCGAGATGGCGCCATGCACCCGAACTCCCCCGACCCCGGTCCCGAAGCCGCCCCCGGCCCGGGCCCCCGCCCCGAGCCGCACCTGCGCCCGGCCGGCCCGCAGACCCTGGGCATCCTGGCCGACCTCATCGCGCAGGAACAGCCCGTCTTCGCCATGCCGTCCTGGTTCGTGACCACCGAATCCGCCCAGGCCGGCCACCTCATCAGCGAGTTCGTCCGGGAACTGGGCGGCCGCCCGGCCGGAACCCCCTACCGCAGCTTCTTCGCGAACTCCCGCTACGAAGCACTGCACGGCGCCGTCAAGCTGCTGCGGCACCGGGCCGCCGCCACCCACGCCGCCCACCGCGGCCGCGTCCTGGTCCTCGACCCGGACGGCACGTTCACCCGCCGCGCCGACCCGCTGGGCGAAGGCCCCGAACGCGCCCTGGCCCCGGGCCTGCTGGCCCACGCCGGCGTGGCCGAGCTGGGCGCGGCCCTGGACGGCACCGCCGTGTGCGGGCTCGTCGTACGCGCCCCCGAACGGCTCGACGCGGGCGCCCTCGACGCCGTGACGGAACTGGCCCGCCGCGCCCGGGCGGCCGGGGCCCGGATCGCCCTGGACCTCAGCGACATCGCCCCGGACTGCCCGGCCGAGCCCGCCGTCCGCGCGCTGCGCCCCGACCTCGTCGTCCTCGGCGAGTCCCTGACCGGCCACGAGGTCCCCTTCGGCGCGTTCACCGGCACCCCCGACGTGTTCGCGCCCTGGACCACCCCGAAGACCGGCTTCCTGCACTCCAACACCTACGGCGGCAACAGCGTCGCCATGCGGGCCGTCATCGCCCGGCTGCTCCCCCGCTGGGACGCGGCCGCCCCGGTGCACGCGCGGCTCGCCGCTGCCGCCGCCGACCGCCAGGCAGCCCTCGACCTGTACGCCCGGCACGTGAACCCGATGACGGTCCGCATGCACCGCAAGCTGCACGGTGCGCTGAACGTCGTACGCGCCAAGGGCTCGCGCCTCACCGTCCGCCTGGACTCCGGCCGGGAGCTGGACCTGGTGGACGGGCTGTGCGGGGCCGGGCTGGGCGTGGCCGGCCACAATCCCACCGACGCACTGACCGACGTCGTACGCGCCCACGACCCCGCGCGCGACCATGTGGGGGAGCTGGAGGAGGTCCTGGCCCGCGAGACCGGGCTGCCGCGCACCTTCCCCGCGGTCAGCGGGGCCTCGGCGGTGGAGAGCGCCCTCACCCTGGCCCGGCTGGCCCGCCCGCGGCAGCGGCGCATCGTCGTCTTCAAGCACAACTACGGCGGCAAGACCCTCGTCTCGCTGTTGGCGACGGCCGCCGAGCGCACGCGCGCGCCGTTCGGCCCGCTGTACGACGACATCCGCTACATCGACCCCTTCGCCCCGGAGGCGGTGGAGGAGTTCCGCAAGGAGGCGGCCGGCGGGGCCGTCGGGCTCGTGTGGATCGAGCTGGTCCACGGCAGCTCCGACGCCTACGCCCCGATCCCGGGGCCGCTCCTGGACGCCGTCACCGAGGGCCGGGCCGCCCACGGCTACCTGGTGGGTGTCGACGAGGTCCTGACCTCGTACTACCGCTGCGGTACCCGCTTCGCCCACGAGGGCCGGCTGCCCCACGTCGACCTCATGAGCCTGTCCAAGGCACTGAGCTACGGGTGCTTCCCCACCGGCGCCGCGCTGGTTTCGCAGGAGGTGTACGACGCCGCCCGCCGCTCCAACCCGCGGCTCGTGGAGGAGCTGCGCACCCATCACGCCCACGGCTTGGGCGCCCACTTCGCCCTGCAGGCCGTCGCCCAGGTCGATGCGCTCGGCCTGCCCGAGCGGGTGGCGGCCCTGTCGCGGACGGTGCGCTCCGGTCTCGCCGCGCTGGACGCCGGCCCGCGCGGCGTCGTGGGCCGGCGTTTCGCCGAGGGTCTGCTCGGCAGGCTGGAGCCCCGGGTCCCCGGACTGCTCGGCCGTTTCGTCGAGCCCGAGGGCGAGCGGATGACGTACGCGCTGATCCTGTGGTGGATCACGCGCGCCCGCGCCTTCGTCGTCTACGACGTCTTCCTGCTGCCGCTCACCGCCACCGAACGGGAGATCCGCCAGGTCATGCGCGGTGCCCGCAGGCTCTCGCGCACCGGGCCGGCCCGACTCCTCGCGCACGCGGCGCTGTTCCGCCTCGGCCAACGCCTGGCACGGCGCCCGTCCCCCGGCTCGTCCCGCGGCAGGCCGCGCGGCCCCTTCCGTCTTCCGAGCAACCCCAGGAGCACGACATGAGCACGCAGAACGTCGAGGTGGTCCGCCGCTTCTTCCAGCTGTTCGAAGAGGGTCGGCTGGCCGACATCGAAGCCCTCCTGGCCCCCGATTTCGAGTGGGTCTACCACGGCCCCGCCTCCCTGCCGTGGGCCGGCGTCCGCCGCGGCGTCACCGGCTTCCGGGAGTTCTTCGGCATCGTCCGCGAGCTGATCCAGGTGCAGGAGTGCATCGCGCACGAGTACCTCGACGCCGGGGACCGGGTCGTCGTCCTGGGCGTGAGCCGCACCCTGGTCCTGGCCAACGGCGCACGCTACGAGGCCCAGTGGATGAACGTCTTCACCGTCCGCGACGGGCTCATCTCGCGCTACCTGGACCTCTACGACACCGCCAGCGTCGTCGAGGCCCTGCACCGCGCGCCGCAGGAGGGGAGCGCGGCCCCGTGAACGCACCCGCCACCTCCCTCGGCGCGGCGTTCACCGCCGTGGCCCGCGCCCACCCCCGGCGCACCGCCCTGGTCCAGGGCGATCTGCGGATCGGCTACGGCGAGCTCGCGGCGCGTGCCGCGTCGGCCGCGCGCCGGCTCGACGGCCGCCTGGATCCCGGCGAACCCGTCGGGATCTGCGCCCGCCGCTCGGTCGGTACGATCGCCGCCCTGCTCGGCACGGTGCTGGCCGGCGGCGCCTACCTGCCGCTCGACCCCGAGGCGCCCGACGAGCGGCTCCGCGCCCTCACCGCGGACAGCCTCGTGCGCACGGTGTTCGCCGCCGCGGGCGACGTCTGCCGGCTGCGGGCCGTGCTGCCCGCCGGGGTGAGGGTGCTGCCCGTCGAGGAGCACGCGCCGGAGCCCGGCGCGCAACCGCCGTACGACATACGGGATTTCGCCGCGACGCAGGGCCCGGACTCCCTGGCGTACGTGATCCACACCTCGGGCAGTACCGGCGTCCCCAAGGGCGTCGAGGTCACGCACCGCTCGGTCCTGGCCCTGGCCAACGCGCCGGAGGCCGGGCTCGGCCCGGACGACGTCGTCCTGCAGCTCGCCCCGCTCCACGTGGACCCCTCGGTCTTCGAGATCTGGGGGGCGCTGCTGCACGGCGCCCGGCTCGTCCTTCCGCAGGCACACCGGCCCGGGGTGCACGACATCGGCCGGGAGTGCGCCCGGCACGGGGTGACCGTGCTCCGGCTGGCCGCACCGCTGTTCCGGCTGGCGATGGAGCACATCACGGCGGACCTGCGCGGGCTGCGCCTGTGCATCTCCGGCGGCGACCGGGCCGACGTGCGCGCCGTGCGCACCGCTCTGCGCGAGCTGCCCGGCTGCCGGATCGTCAACGGCTACGGTCCCACGGAGACCACCGTCTACGCGTGCTGGCAGACGTTCGACGGGCCGGGCGACTGGGACGGCGGCTGGGAGGACGTGCCGATCGGCCGGCCCTTCGCCGGGGCCACCGCGCACGTCCTGCGCCCCGACGGCACTGCGGCCGCGGCCGGCGAGGAGGGGGAACTGTGCATCGGCGGCGCCGGCGTGGCCCGCGGCTACCGCGGCCGGCCGGAGCTGAGCGCCCAGCGGTTCGTGCCCGAGCCCGGCCGTCCCGACCGCACCGCCTATCTGACGGGTGACCGGGTCCGGCTGCTTGCAGGCGGTGAGCTCGCCTTCCTCGGGCGCTTCGACGACCAGGTCAAGATCCGCGGTCACCGGGTCGAACCGGTGGAGACGGAACGGGCGCTGCTCGCCCACCCGGCGGTCCGCGAGGCGGTCGCGGTCCCCTACGGCGCCGCGGACGACCGGCGGCTGGCGGCCTACGTGGTCCTGGCACCGGGCACCGAGCTCGCGGGCGGTGCCGCCGGCGCGCTGACCGCGCACGCCGCCGGCATCCTGGCCGGGCCGGCGGTCCCCGCGGTCGTCACCGTCGTGGCGGCACTGCCGGCCACCGCCAACGGCAAGCCGGACCGCCGGCTCCTCGCCGACCTGGCGCAGCAGGGGGCAGCGGGCCGGGCGGCCCTGGCGACCGCCCCGTGCCCGGACGGCGGGGTCGCCGCACAGGGGACCGTGCGGGCGGGGACGTCCGCGGCGGAACGCTCCGCGCTGCAGGCCGTCACCGGGCACTGGGAGGCCGTGCTCGGCCGGGCCGCCGGCCCCGACACCGACTTCTTCGCCGTGGGCGGCGACTCGCTGTCCGCCATGGCGATCCTGGCCCGCCTGGAACGCGACCAGGGCGTGGCCCTCACCCTCGCCGACCTGTTCGCGGCTCCGACGCCGGGAGCCCTGGCGGCCCGTGTGGCGGCTGCCGCGACCGCGGGCGCGGGCCCGGCCGCGGTTCCGCCGTCGGCTTCGGCCCCGGCCGGTTCCCCGCAGGGGAGCGACGAGTGGCTTCCGCTGACGGCCGGCCAGGAGGGGATCTGGTTCGAGCAGGAGGCCGCCGGGAGTCCCGCACGGTACGTCATCGGGCGCGGCTTCCTCGTCGAGGGGCCGCTGAGCCTGCCGCGCCTGAGGGAGGCTCTGGGCCGGCTGGGACAGCGGCAGGCCGCACTGCGGACCGTGGTGCGACGCGACGCCGACGGCTGGCGGCAGAGCCTGTCCGCCGACCCGGGCGCCACGCTGCGCCGCCTCGACCTCACCGGCGTCCCGGCCGGGGAGCGTGAGGGCCGGGCCCGCGCCCTGATCGCCGAGGAGCTCGCGACCGCCCCGGACCCCGAGGGCACCCCGCTCCTGCGCTCCCTGGTGCTCACGCTCGACCGCCACCGCACCCTGGTCCACTTCGCGATCCACCACGCCATCGCGGACGACTGGTCCCTGGACCTCTTCCTCGGCGAGCTGTCCGCCCTGTACGCGGACCCGGCCGCCGCCCTTCGGCCGCTGCGCACGACCTATCCCGACCAGCTGCGCCGCGTCCTCGCCCCGCGGCCCGAGCGGCTCGCCGAGGCGACGGACTTCTGGCGCAGCGCGCTCGACGCAGGGGCGGCGGCCCTCGACCTGGTGACCGACCGTCCCCGGCCGGCCGTGCTCAGCGGGTCCGGCGACCGGGTCCGGCTGCGGATCGGTCCACAGCAGTGCGCCCGGCAGGCGCAGGCCGCCCGTCGGCACGGCGTCAGCCCGTACATGCTGTGCCTGGCGGGGGTCCACACGGTCCTGGCCGCGCACGCCGAGCGCGACACCCTGACCCTCGGCACCCTGGTCGCCGGCCGGGGCGGGGCCGGTGTGCAGGACCTCGTCGGCTGCTTCGTCAACCTGCTGCCCGTCCGCATCGAGGCGGACGCGGACACCACGGTCGCCACCCTGCTGAACCGCGTCCTCGCCGCGTGTACCCGGGCCCTGCACCACCAGGACGTTCCCTTCCAGGCGGTGGGACGGGAGCTGGCGCCGGCCACGGCCGCGCGGGCGGCCGTACCGTTCCAGGCCGTCGTCAACTACCGCCAGGGCCCGCCGGGTGCGCTCGTACTGCCCGGCGCGCACACCACGCCGTGGGAGGCCGGGGACCGCAGCGCCGCCACCTTCGAACTGGCCTTCACCTTCCAGGAGGCCGGTGACGGCCTCGACATCGAGGTGGAGTTCAGCACCGACCTCTACGAGCGCCCCACGGCGCAGCGGCTGGCCGGCCAGCTGGCCGCCGTCCTCGACCGCCTCACGGAGGGCGACCTGCCGCTGCGGGACGTGACGCTCTTCGAGCCGGGAGAGCACGAACGCCTGCTCCGCGGACCGGTGCCTGCACCGCGGGGAGCCGACACCACCCTGCCCGCCCTCTTCGCCCGGCAGGCCTCGGCCCACCCGCACAAGACCGCCGTGGTCGGGGCGGGCGCCGACCTCACCTACGCCGAACTCGACCGCGTCTCCGACACCGTGGCCGCCCGCCTCACCGCCCGGGGCATCCGGCCCGGCGACCACGTCGCCGTGTGCCTGGAGCGCTCACCCCTGCTCGTCACCACCCTCCTCGGGGTCCTCAAGGCCGGCGCCGCCTACGTCCCTCTCGATCCGGCCTACCCCGCCGCGCGGTTGCGGCACTGCATCGAGGACTCCGGCGCCGGGGCGCTGGTCTGCGCCAAGGACACCTCGGACACGCTGTTCCCGCACGGCCGGGCCGCGCACCCCTCACCGCCGGTGCTGGACGTGGAGGCCCTGACCGCCCCCGGGGAAGCAGCCGCTCCGGCTGCGGCGCCGGGGGACCCCGGCGCACCGGCCTACCTCATCTACACCTCCGGCAGCACCGGCCGCCCCCGCGGCGTCAGCGTCCCGCACCGCGCGGTCGCCAACACCCTCCTCGCCTGCCTCGAGCGGCATCCGTTCACCGCGGACGACGTCTGGCTCCAGCTGACCTCGCCCGGCTTCGACGTGGCCGCCTTCGAGCAGTTCATGCCGCTCGTCTGCGGCGCCACCCTGGTGTACGCGGACGACGCGACCCGCGGCGACGGCGCGGCCCTCACCCGCACGCTGCGCACCGCCGGGGTCACCGTCATGGTGACCGTGCCCTCACTGCTGCGGGCGCTGGACCGCCCCGACCTGGCCGGTGTGCGCGTCCTGCTCGTCGCCGGGGAGCCCGCGGACGTCCACGACACCCGCCACTTCGCCCGGGACCGGGTCGTCATCAACGGATACGGCCCCACCGAGGCCGCGATCCTCGCCACCACGCACCGGGCCCACCCCGACGACCGGCGGGCCCGGGTACCCGTGGGCAGCGCCCTGCCCGGCACGGGCGCCCACGTCGTGGACCGCCGCGGACGGCTCGCCGCCACCGGAGTGCCCGGCGAACTGTGGCTCTCCGGCGCCGGACTCGGCGACGGCTACCGGGGCGATCCCGAGCGGACGGAGCGCCTGTTCACCACCCATCCCGCGCTCGGCGCGGCCGGGCGCGCCTACCGCACGGGCGACCGCGTGCGGAGGCTGCCGGACGGCGCCCTCGACTACCTCGGCCGGCTCGACCACCAGGTCAAGCTGCGCGGCTTCCGCATCGAACTCGGCGAGATCGAGGCCGCCCTCGCCGAGCATCCCGGGGTCCGTGAAGCGGTCGCGGTCCTCATGGGCAGCGGGCCCGACGCCGAACTCGCCGTCGGCTACGTGGGACAGGCCACGCCGCAGGAGGCCCGCACGCATCTGGCGCGGCTGCTGCCCGGCCACATGGTGCCGCGGCTGGCCGTGCCCGTCCCGGCCCTGCCGACGGGCAGCCACGGCAAGGCCGACCGGCCCGCGCTGGCGGCGCGGCTGGACGCCCACCGGCGGCAGCAGCCTGCGGGCGGCTCCGCCCCGGACGGGCCGCGCAGCGGGACGGAGCAGCGGCTGCTCGGCCTGTGGGAGGAGGTCCTGGGCGCTCCTGTGGGCTCCGCGGACGACGACTTCTTCGCGCTCGGCGGGCATTCGCTGCGGGTCATCCGGCTCCTCGGCCGCATCGAGCGGGAGTACGGCGTCCGGATCCCGGTCGCCGACTTCCTGGCCGCGCCGACCGTACGCGCGGTGGCCGGCCTGCTGCGCGGGCCGGGCACGGCGGCCGCCCCGGTGGGGCCGGGCGACGCACCGCTGGATCCCGCCGTCGTCTTCACCGCCCGGCCCGGTCCCGTCCGCGCGGACGACGCGGTCCTGCTCACCGGGGCCACCGGGTTCGTCGGCTCCCACGTGCTGGCAGAACTGCTGGGCCGCACCTCGGGCCCGGTCCTGTGCCTGGTCCGGGCAGCGGACGCAGGAGCCGCCCGGCGGCGCCTGTCCGCCGCCCTGCGCCGCCACGGGCTGCGCGACCACGCCGCGGACCCGCGCGTCGTGGCCGTCCCCGGCGACCTCTCCCTGCCCGGCCTGGGCCTGGACGGCACGGACCTGCGCAGCGAGCTGAGCCGGGCGGCGACCGTCCTGCACCTGGGCGCGGAGGTCCACCACGTGTCCGGCTACCAGCACCTGGAGGCGGCCAACGTCCGGGGCACCGCCGAACTCCTGCGGATCTGCGCGGAGGGCCGGCCGGCCCGCTTCCACCACATCTCCACCCTCGGCGTGTTCCGGGACGGCTCCCGCGGCGCGCCGCCGCGCACCATCACCGAGGCCACGCCGGCGACGGGTGAACGCCACCCGCGCGGCCGCGGCTACGCGGCCGGCAAGTGGGCGGCGGAACACCTCGTCGCCCAGGCCCTCGAGCGGGGCGCCGACGCGCGGATCTACCGGCTCGGCCGGGCCGGCGGGAGCACGGGCGGAGCCGTCAGCGAAGACGACTTCCTCAGCCGTCTGCTGCTCACCTCCGCGGCCCTGGGCTGCCACCCCGACGATCCGCGGCTCGCCACCGACGCCCTGCCCGTCGACGCCATGGCCCGTGCCCTGGTGGCCCTGGCCCTCGCCGAGGGCGCCCCGGGCGCAGTCCACCACCTGCACCAGCCCCGGCGCACCCCGCTGTCCGACCTGGTCGCCGTCCACGAGCGGCGCACCGGCCGCACCAGCCAGGCCGTCCCCCTCGACGGCTGGCTGCACCGCCTGGACGAGGCGGCGGCCGCCGGCTGCGCCCTGCCCGCGCTCGCCTACCGCGAGCACCTGCGGGACCTGCGCGACCACCCGGACGCGGGCCGTCTCGACCACCGCAACGACGCCACCCTCACCGCCCTGCACGCCCTCGGCATCACCCTGCCCGCCCTGGACGACGCGATCGTCGGCCGCTGGTGGGAGAGCCTCGACCGGAGCACCCGCGATGACTGACCCGACCGCCGAACTGCCCTATCCGATGGACCGGCAGTGCCCGTTCTCCCCGCCCCGGGAGGTCACCGCCGTCCGGGAGGCCGGCGAGACACCCCGGGTGACCCTGTGGAACGGGGTCCGCCCCTGGCTGTTCACCCGTTTCGAAGACGCCCGCACCGTCCTGTCGGACCCCCGGTTCAGCGCCGACAAGAGCCGCCCCGGCTATCCGCTCTCCAGCGCCGTCGCCCTCGCCGAGACGGCCGTCGAACCGACCCTGCTCGTCATGGACAACCCCGAGCACGACGCCGTACGGCGCCTCGTCCTCGGCGAGTTCACCGTCCGGCGGGCCGAGCGCTGGCGGCCCGCCGTGCGCGCCGTCGTCGACGACCGCATCGACCGCATGCTCGCGGGCACCGAGGCAGACCTGGTGGCCGACCTGGCGCTGCCCGTCGCGCTCACCGTCATCTGCGAGTTCCTGGGCGTGCCCCACGAGGACCGCGAGCTCTTCCGCAGCCTGACGCACACCATGAACGTGGTCGCGGGCAGCACCGAGAGCGCCGCCGCGGCCCGGCAGGCCCTCCAGGACTACCTGGAGGAGCTGGTGGCCGCCCGCGCGCTGCACCCGCAGGACGACTTCATCGGCCGGATGGCCGCGCGGCACCTGCCCGACGGGACCATGACCCCCCGCCGGCTCGCCGCCATGGCCCTTCTCCTGCTCACCGCGGGACACGACACCACCGCCAACATGATCTCCCTGGGCGTGCTGACCCTGCTGCGCCACCCCCGGCACTTCGCCGCGCTCCGCGCCGACGAGGATCCCGATCTGCTCGCCGGGACCGTCGAGGAGATGCTGCGCCACCTCACGGTGGTCCAGCGCGGCATCCGCCGGATCGCCGTCGAGGACGTCGAGGTGGGCGGTCGCCTGGTGCGGGCCGGGGAGGGCGTGGTCGCCGCGATCAACGTCGCCAACCGGGACCCGGAGCGCTTCCCCGCCGGTGAGGATTTCGATCCGACGCTGCGCGCGCACGGCCACCTCGCCTTCGGGTTCGGGCCGCACCAGTGCATGGGCCAGTCGCTGGCCCGGGTGGAACTCCAGGAGGTGTACGCCGCCGTGGCGCGCCGGATCCCGACGCTGCGCACCGCCGTGCCCGTGGAGGAGATCCGCTTCAAGTCCGACATGGCCGTCTACGGGGTCCACGCCCTGCCCGTCACCTGGTGAGCGGCCGGATCGCGCGTGGATCCGGCTCTGCTTCTGCTTCTGCCTCCCCCTCTGCCGCCGTGCCCTCCCCTACCCCCCATACCTCGAAGGAGCCGACCCCGTGAAGGTCACCCTCGACACCGAGCGCTGCGTCGGCGCCGGCCACTGCGTGCTGTCCGCTCCGCAGGTCTTCGACCAGGACGAGGGCGACGGCGTCGTCCTGCTCCTGGACCCCGAGCCGGCCGAGGCGCTCGCCGGCGCCGTCCACGAGGCCGCCGACCTCTGCCCCGCCCAGGCCATCCTCGTCTCCGGTCCCGACGGACGGCCGGCATGACCGCCGCCCTCATCGCCGCCCTGCGTGCCGCGGTGGGCGGCGGCGGGCTGATCACCTCGGCGGAGGCCGCCGCAGGCTACGCCCACGACATGATGCCGCTGGCCCCGCACGGCAGGCCGCTCGCGGTCGTGCTGCCCGCCTCGGCCGCGCAGGTGCAGGCCTGCGTACGAGCCTGCGCGGCGGCGGGCGTCCCGATCGTGCCCCGCGGCGCCGGGACGGGTCTGACCGGGGCCGCCAACGCCGTCGACGGCTGCGTCGTCCTCGTCACCACCCGGATGAACCGGATCGTCGAACTCGACGCGGACAACCGGCTCGCGGTCGTGGAGCCCGGCGTCGTCAACCAGGACCTGAAGACGGCGGCCGCCGCCCGCGGCCTGTTCTACCCGCCCGACCCTTCCAGCCTCGACAGCTGCACCCTGGGCGGCAACCTCGCGACCAACGCCGGCGGGCTGTGCTGCGGCAAGTACGGCGTGACCGGGGACTACGTCCTCGGGCTGGAGGCGGTCCTCGCCGACGGCTCCCTCCTGCGGACCGGCCGCCGGACCGTCAAGGGCGTCGCCGGATACGACCTCACCCGGCTCCTCGTCGGCAGCGAAGGCACCCTCGGCATCATCACGCAGGCCACCCTGGCGCTGCGCCCGCTGCCCGCGGCACCCGGCACGGTCATCGCCGCCTTCGACTCGGTGGCGCAGGCGGGCGCCAGCGTCAACCGGGTGGTACGGGCCGGCCTGGTGCCCTCCCTGATGGAGATCATGGACGCGACGTCGCTGCGGGCCTCCTCCGCCTACCTCGGTACCGACCTGGCCGGTGAGGGGGAACAGGCCCTGCTGCTGTGCCGTTCCGATGCGGCGGGGGCCGCCCGCGAGGCCGAACTCGAGGCGCTGGAGCGCCTGTTCCGGGAGGCGGGTGCGGTGTACACGCACGCCACTGCGGATGCGGCGGAGGGCGCCCTGCTGCTGCGGGCGCGCCGGGTCAGCCTCGCCGCGCTGGAGGCCCGGGGCGCCTGCATGACCGAGGACGTCGCGGTGCCCCGGACGCGCATCGCCGAACTCATCGAAGGCTGTGCGCGGATAGGCGACGACGCGGGGCTGACCGTCGCAGTCGTGGGCCATGCCGGCGACGGCAACATGCACCCCACCATCCTCTACGACCGCTCCAGCACCGACCAGTATGCGCGCGCACGCACGGCGTTCGACGCGATCCTGGCTCTCGCCCTCTCCCTCGGCGGCACCATCACCGGGGAGCACGGCGTGGGCAGGCTCAAGCAGGACTGGCTGGAGCGGGAGCTGGGCCCGGTGGGTGTGCGCGTGCACCGCGCCCTCAAGGACGCCCTCGACCCGGGCGGACTGTTCAACCCGGGCGGCATGCTCGTCCGGCGGGCGCCCGGGATCCACCGTGATCGCTGAGACCTGGCGGACCGTGGCCGGGCTCCCGCCCTCCCTGCGGACGCTCTTCCTCACCACGCTGGTCTTCCGGACCGGCACCATGGCCTATCCCTTCCTCACCCCCCACCTGCTGCGGGGCGGGGGGCTGGACGCGGGCTCGGCGGGTCTGACCGTCACCGCCTTCGGCGTGGGCGCCCTCGTCGCCGACCTCGCCGCCGGCCGGCTCCTCGGGCGGCTGCACCCGCACGCGCTGATGAAGGGCGGCTTCCTGCTGGGCGCCGCCGCCGTTGCGGTGGTACCGCTGCTGCACGGTCTGCCCGCGCTCGTCGCGGGGGTGCTGGTGTGGGGGTTCGCGTACGAGATCGTGACGCCCGCCTCGTACGCGGCGACCATCGCCGGGTCGCGGCCCGAGGAGCGCAAGGTCGCCTTCTCCTGCCACCGTCTCGCGATCAACCTCGGCCTGGCGGCAGGACCCCTGTTCGGCGCGCTGCTCTTCGGGCTCGGCCCGTACACCGTGTTCTGGGCCAACGCGCTGTGCGTCCTGGCCGCGGGCGCCTTCCTGCACGACCGCGACCGCCGCGACCGCCGGGCCGGCCGTGTTCCGGTCGGCCCGGACGGTGGCCCGGACGGCGGGCCGGGTGGGGGGACGGAGGGGCGGGCGCGGGTCCGGCGGAGGCCCCAGCGGCCCGAACGGATCCGCTTCTGGACGGTGTTCGGCCTGTCCCTGCCCGTCCAGCTGGCGTACGCCCTGCCCTCGGTCTTCGCCGGCGCGTACGTCATCGTCGGGCTCGGCCTGCCGGGCTACTGGGCCGGCGTCGTCTTCACGGTCAACGCCCTCGGGATCGTCCTGTTCGAGGTCCCGCTGAACGTCCGGATGGCCCGGGTCGGGGACCTGGCCACCCTGCTGACCGGATACGCGTTGGCCGGCGCGGGGTTCCTGCTCATGGCCCTGGCCGACACGGGGCCGGAGCTGGTCCTCGCCACCCTCGTCTGGACCGCCGGGGAGATCGTGGTCT
Organism: Streptomyces sp. NPDC046866; assembly: GCF_040704625.1. Lineage (NCBI taxonomy): Bacteria > Bacillati > Actinomycetota > Actinomycetes > Kitasatosporales > Streptomycetaceae > Streptomyces > Streptomyces sp. NPDC046866. The sequence goes on along the minus strand of NZ_JBEYXN010000033.1, from coordinate 7,530 downwards.
TCCCCGGCCTGCTCGACTACGTCAGCCGCGTCTCCGGTCCTGCGGCCGACCGCAACATGGGCCTGTATTCCGGCGGTGTCAACCTCGCCTTCATCACGGCCCCGCAGCTCGCCCTGCACCTCTCGGGCCCCGGGCACCCGGGCACCCCGTGGGCGGCTGCCGGAGCGGCGGTCTGCGTCGCCTGCCTGCTCCTGCTCGCAGCCAGCACCCACCCGTACACCTGGCACAAGGAGGAACCGTGCACAAGCGTGACCTGACCCCTTTCATCGGCGTCGAGTACACCGGGCTCTCCCACGCGGAGCTGGCCCGGCCGGAGGTCTTCGAGGACGTCGTCGCCTCCCTGCACCGGCGCGACCTGGTCGTCGTCCGGGGCATCGACCTCACCCCGCAGCAGCAGATCGGCCTCGCCGCCCGCATCGGGCGCCCCATCCCCTTCCTGCTGGCCGACTGGCGCCACCCCGAGTTCGCCGAGATCCTCGTCTCGTCGAACGAACGCAGGGCCGGCCGCCCCGTCGGGATCGAGCGGGTCGGCCACTTCTGGCACCAGGACTCCTCCTTCGAAGCCGACCCGTCCGCCTACACCGTGCTGCACGGCGTCAACGTGCCCCAGGACTGCGGGCACACCGTCTTCGCCTCCGCCTCCGACGTGTACGACCGGCTGCCGCAGGAGTGGAAGGCGCTCCTCGAAGACCGCACCGCACTGCACACCCTCACCAAGCAGCAGCGCATCGCACCCGAGCACGTGGGACTGTCCATCGCCGAGGTGCGCGCCCTGGTGGCCCGGCAGTACCCGGCCGTCGAGCATCCCGTGGTCCGCCGCGACCCGCACACGGGCCGCCGCTTCCTGTACGCGGCCCGGGCCTACACTGACCGGGTCCTCGGCCTCGACGCCAACCAGAACGAGGCGTTCTTCGACCTGGTCGACATCCTCCTGGCCGATCCCGACCGCACCTACACCCACCGCTGGACCCCGCAGGACCTCCTGCTGTGGAAGACGGCCACCACGTACCACGTGGCCACGGACCTGCCGGCCGGCGTCTCCCGCACCGTCCACCGGGTCAGCGTCGCCGCCGCCTGAGACCACCCCGGTCCCCCTCCCCTCTCCCCCGCCCTACCAAGGAACACTCCATGCCCTCACCGGCCCCCACCGGCCCGAGCCGGCCGCCCGTCGGCGTGATCGTCGACGGCTACTCGGTCGGCAAGTACCTGCCGGCCGCCTTCCGCAAGCTCGGCGCCGACGTCGTCCATCTGCAGAGCACGCCCGCGTTCCTGGACTCCGTACCGCCGCCGGACCTGCGCCCCTACCTCGCCAACGTGGTGCAGGACACCGCCGACCCGGGGCGCACCGCGGCCCGATTGGCCTCCTACGCTCCCTGCGGCGTGCTGCCCGGGCAGGAGACCGGCGTCCCGCCGGCCGACCGGATGGCCGAACTGCTGGACCTGCCCGGCAACCCGTCCGCCACCTCCGCCGTGCGCCGCGACAAGTACCGCATGATCGAGGCGCTGCGCGCCGCGGGCATCCGGTGCGCCGACCAGCTCAAGTCGGACGACGCCGGCGAGGTGCTCGCCTGGGCGGCGGCCACCGGGTACCCCGTGGTCGTCAAACCGCTGAGCTCTGCGTCGACCGACAAGGTGTCCGTCTGCCGCGGCCCGCACCAGGTGCGCGCCGCGGTCGCGGAGATCCTCGGCAGCCACGACATCTTCGGACGTCACAACACCGAGGTCCTCGTGCAGTCGTTCCTGGCCGGGACCGAGTACATCGTGGACGTGGTCAGGGGCCCGGGCGGAGGGCGGCGCGTGTGCGGCGTCTGGCGCTACGAGAAGACCCTCATAGGGTCCCGGCCGGTGTACGACCGTGATGTGCTGCTCGACCCCGATGCGCCGCAGGTCGCGCCCCTCGTCGCGTACCTGGACACCGTCCTCGACGCCCTGGACATCCGGTTCGGCGCCGCCCACGCCGAGATCATGCTGACGGCCGACGGGCCCGTGCTCGTCGAGGTGGGCGCCCGGCTGGACGGCCTGATGGACCCGGGCCACCACGACTCCTGCCTCGACGGGAACCAGGCCGACCTGCTCGCCCTGGTGTGCGTACGGCCGGAGGAGTTCGCGCGCAGGTACCCCGGCAACACCCTCTACGGCAAGCACCGGGAAGGGATGGTCGTGCACGTGCAGACCACCCGGGGCGGTGTGGTCGAGGCCGTGGACGAGGACGCCCTCGCGCGGATCAGTGCGCTCGGCACGGTGCACCTCGCCGTGCCGCGGCTGGCCCCCGGGGACCGGATGCGGCCGACCACGGATCTGCTGTCGAGTCCGCTGCGGGTCTTCCTGACCGGGGACAGCCGGGAGGAGCTCCTCGCCGACCACCGCCGGATCCGGCTGATGGCCGAGGACGTGTTCCGACTGGCGCCCGGCTGACCGGCCGGCACCACCGAGCGCCACCACCGAGCGACACCGCCGACCGGCGCCGCGTCCCGACCGCCCCGCCCCTGCCCGTCCCACCCCACCCCGCTTTCGTTCCGAGGAGCCCCGTGGCCGTACCGATCCGCGCCGACCTGGTCACCGTCCCCGACCTCAACATCCCCGCCACCGCACCCGACGCCGTCCTGCTCAACTCCAACGAGGGGCCGCTGCCCCCGCCGCCCGGCGTGGTGGAGGCCATCGCACGCGCCGCCCTCGACGGCCACCGCTATCCCCAGTGGTTCTCCGACACACTGGTCGGCAGGCTGGCGGCCGACCTCGCCGTCCCCGAGTCCCGGATCGCCGTCGGCTGCGGATCGACCAGCCTGTGCAGGGACCTGATCCAGGCCTTCTGCGGGCCGGGGGACGAAGTCGTCTGCGCCTGGCGCTCCTTCGACGCCTACCCCGTGTTCGCCCGGGTCGCGGGGGTCGGCGTGCGCACCGTTCCCCTCGACGCGGAGCACCGGCACGACCTGCGGGCGATGCTCGACGCCGTCACCCCTGCCACCCGGGTCGTCTTCGTCTGCAACCCGAACAACCCCACCGGGACGGCGGTGCGCCGCCGCGAACTGCTCGACTTCCTCGACCGCCTGCCGGAGCGGGTCCTGGTGGTCCTGGACGAGGCGTACCGGGAGTTCGTCGACGACCCCGAGGTCCCGGACGGGCTCGGGCTGGTCCGGGACCGCCCCAACGTGGCGGTGGTGCGGACCTTCTCCAAGGCGTACGGGCTGGCCGGAGTCCGCATCGGGTACTGCGTGGCCGCGCCCTCGGTGGTGTCCGCCGTCCACAAGGTGTCCGTGCCGTTCGCGGTCAGCAGGCTCGCGCAGGCCGCCGCGCTCGCCGCCCTCGACCGCCCCGAGGAAGCGCGGCAGCGCGCTGCGGCGGTGGTCCGGGAGCGGAACCGCTTGTACGCCCGGCTCACCCGGGGCGGGCATCCGGCGACGCCCTCGCAGGCCAACTTCGTGTGGATGCCGCTGGCGGGACGGGCCGCGGACTTCGCGGACTTCTGCGCCCGCCACGGTGTGCTGGTGCGGGCGTTCCCGGGGGACGGGGTACGCGTGACGGTCGGGCTGCCGGAGGAGAACGACGCCTTCCTCTCCGCCGCCGCCCGGTACCGGGCGCAGGCCGGCCCTGCGGAGGGAGCGGCCTGAGGGGCGGACCGCCCGGTTCCGCTACGTGCTCGGGGGATCCGGGCGAGTGGATCCGGGCGAGGGCGTGGCCGGGTGCGTCGCACACGCCTCCCGCGGCAGTTCCCGTACGGAGGGCCGCGGCGCACCGGGAGCCGTGGGCGGCACCTCGGAGGCGTAAGAGCCCGAACCGTCCGCTCGCTGCGGCGTCGGCTACGGCGCTGGTGATCGAACCGTGAGGGACGCACTCGCCGGTGTCGACATGCCGGGCCGCCGTGTAGGCCGCGTAGCGGCCGTTGTCGTACGGCAGTGGTGTGGCACGCACGAAAGAGCGCCGCTTCCGTGCCCCATTCCCCCACTGCGGACAGCTGCGCTGCGCGGTGCAAGCAGGGTCCCGGCCTGTGACCTCGAACCGGAGCACGCCCGAAGCGTTCAGAAGACCGCCTGGCCTACGGCGTACCGGCGGCCTGCTGGGAGCCGGGTTGCTCTGCCGGGCTGCCGAGCCCCTTGTAACGTTCCGGCGTTCGGCGGCACTGACGGGTATGAGCCATGACGACCGGCGTGCGCCGTTCCCCGACCGCACGCTGACGAAGAGCCCGGAGCAGAGCCATGCGCAGGGCCTGGTCGAACTCGGCTCCCCGATCAGCGAGAACATCAGCGAGGAAAGGCTGACAAGCATGACTGCCGAGACGATCGAGACCGTTCCCACCTGCGCCTACCCTGGCTGCACCCACGCGCCCGAGCCGAAGGCTCCCGACGCGGAGGGCCCGGCCTCCCGCTACTGCGACCACCCCGACCACAACGCCCTCGGCGCGTTCCGGAAGTTCCGCGCGAAGCGGCAGCAGCGCAAGGAGGACAAGCGCGCGGCGGCCGCGGTCAGGAAGGCGGCCGAGGAGCAGGCGAGGGGAGCCGCTCAGGCGGCACCGGTGGCCGGGCACTCGTGGGCCGCCTCCGCCGTACCCGGGGCCGAGGTCGTGTCCCAGGAGCATGGACAGGCCCCCGCCGCCGGGACGGCCGAGTCCGCCCAGGCGCGGACGGCGGCCGTGCAGGGTGAGACGGGCTCGGTGGAGGAGGGCATGGAGGCGGTGGAGGCCGCGGCTTCCATGGCCGTGGCCGATTCCGGTGACGGAGCCCAGTCCCGCGACACCGTCGTCGCACTCATCAAGCAGCTCTCGGCCGACCTCCCGGCCTACATAGAGGAGTTGGCAATCATCACCGACTCCGCGGCGGCCGAGGCGCGCATCGAGACGGTCACCCGCGCCTCCGCCCAGCGCATCCTCGCCGCCGAGGAGCGCGCCACGCTCGCCGAGGAGGCGGCCGACATGGCTGTCGCCGCGCTCGACGCCGCGACCGAGAGGTTCGCCCAGGAGACCACCGCCATCCGCGAGGAGGCCGCGCACAAGGTCGCCGACGCCGAGTTCGTCCGGGCCGAGCTGGAGCGCTACCGCGAGCGCGTCGGGATGCTCGAAGTCCGGCTCGACGCCGTTCGTGACGAGGCCGACGAGCTGCGCCGCTCCCGGGTGGCCGCTGCCGTGGCCGCGAGCTCCCCGACCGCCCCCGCTGAGCAGGCACACCTCGCCGAGAACTGCTGAAGGTCGTAGCCGGACCGGAGCGGCGGACGTTCATCCGTAACGTTCGCCGCTCTTGTCGTCTCTGAATGACCAGTGCCCAGGGCGCCGGGGCAGGGGCCAGTGCCGCCTGCGCACCGCGCCCACGAACATGCGAGAAGAAACGGAAGAACCCTCATGTGCCGCAGCAAGCGCCGCAACGCCTTCTGGATCACCACCGCCGCCGTTGTCGTCGTGGCAGCCGTCGGGCTGTACCTCTTCCAGCCCTGGAAGCTTTTCACCACTGACCGCGTGGACGAAGCGGCTCCCGCGGCCGCCGTCCGGCAGGCGGGAGCGGTCAAGCAGGTGGCGAACGGGGCGTTCGTCTCGCACGAGCACGAGACCAGCGGCTCGGTCGAGGTCCAGCAGCTCGCAGACGGCAAGGCGACCCTGCGCCTGACGAACCTGCGCACCTCTGACGGACCGGCCCTGCACGTGTGGCTCAGCGATCAGCCGGTCAAGAAGGGCAACGGCGGCAACCTCGACGACGGCAAGCACATCGACCTCGGCGGCCTGAAGGGCAACGAGGGCAACCAGAACTACGCGATCCCCGCCGGCACCGACCTGAACACGTTCTCAACGGTGACCATCTGGTGCGAGCGCTTCAGTGTCTCCTTCGGTGCGGCCGGGCTGAAGCAGCGCACCTGACGGGGTCGGGCTCGACAGCCCGGGCGCCGCGCGCAGCGTTTGCTCGTGAGGCGCCCGCCGCCCGCGCCGCGGCGGCACGCCGGGGTGCCGGGCGCGCCGGGAACCAGGCCCATGGCGTGTCCCCCTCAAGGAGAGGGGCGCGGTGGGCGACGGTGGGTCGTCACCAGCCCCGAACAAGAGTCTGCTGAGCGGAGTCATGGACGTTCCGAGCGGACCCACCGCACGAGCGTCACACGCCCTGCTGCCAGTCCCGGAAGGCGGAGAGGAGGTGCTGCCTGGCGTCCGACGAGATGCTGTCCGGGGTCAGTTCGCCCGTGGCGGCAATCGTCTGACGGAACTGGTCGAGGTAGTTCTCGCACCCGGAGCACTCCGCCAGGTGCTCGATGAAGCGCCGCTCGTCCCCTTCGGACAACGCGCCGTCGAGGAACTCGGTCACCAGCTCCACGAAGTCGTTGCAGTTCACGCGAGTTCCCTCCCGCCCGCGACGCCATAGGCATCGAACAAGTACGACTCCAGCTTACGGCGCAGCAAAGCCCTGCCCCGATGGAGAAGGACGCGCTGGTTCCCGGGCGAGATCTCAAGGAGCGAGCACACCTCGTCGGATCCGTACCCGGCCACGTCGCGCAGGGTGATCACGGTACGCAGGCGGGGCGGGAGGTCGTCGATCGCCTCCGCGATCACCGAGCGGACCTCGCCGCGCAGCACGTGGTCCTCGGGGACGTGCCAGGAACGCGGCTCCTGCCCGGCGACCCAGTGTCCGGCGTACGGCTCGCCGGGGGCGCGGAAGCGCTCGGCGTCGACCGTCGGTCCTTCCTCCTCCGGCAGCAGGCTGGCGAAGGGAACGGTCCTGCTCTCCTTCGTGCCCCGCGCCTTGGCGGTGTTGACGAGGATCCGGTACACCCACGTCTTCAGTGACGCGCGGCCCTCGAAGCCGTCGATGCCCCTGATGACCGCCAGCCAGGTGTCCTGGACGGCCTCCTCGGCGGAGTCCCTGGTCGACACGAACGACATGGCGAGCCGCAGCATGCCGCCCGACCAGGAGTCCAGGACCAGGGCGAACGTCTCCTCGTCACCGTCGCGGAGGCGCTGCACCAGAACCTCGTCCGGGGGTAGTTCGCGTGGGCCCGCCATTTTCTCTCCTTGCCGGACGTCAACTGGAAGGGCCAGCCTAGGACAGTCGGGCGGTGCGTCCATCCGCGGGGCGCGTTCGTTCATCTCCCGACGAGAACCGTCACAACCGCTCCGGCAGCCGCCGAGGTCAGTCGCGCGGCCTGCTGCGCAACGCCGCGAGGAGTTGATCGCGTGCCGCGGAGGGCAGGCGCGAACCGCTGCCCAGCACCCTGAGCGAGGAGTCCTTCGCGCGCCTGATCTCCGCCCTGACCCTCGTGTTCGGCCGGGAGGCGCAGATCGCCCTGCGCGATGTCCGCGGCCTGGACCCGCAGGCCGAGCAGGAGGCCATCATCTGGGCCGCACGCGCTCTGGTACAGGCGGGGCGATCAACGAGAGGTGACCTTGACTCAGGGGCCCGGTGCCGGCGGGCGGCTGTTTGCCGGGGGCGGGCGGGAGGGTTCGGTGTTCGGTCTGTTACGGTCGCCTCGGCGCGAGCCCGCGCGAACACGACTCCGGTGCAGGGAGGTTGATGAATATGGCCGTCAGCGGCCCTCTTCGCCATGCCCTTTTCCGGTCCGCGC
>NZ_JBEYXN010000032.1:0-60038 GCF_040704625.1 Streptomyces sp. NPDC046866 | reverse complement strand
CCGGGCATCCGACCCGACATCCATCCCATCCCCCGCCGGGGCGCGTGCACCCTCCCGAAGGGACAACCAGACCGCCCTCCGGACCACCAGGCGCACCAGGCGCACCAGATCGCTACGCGCTCCTCATTTCTCGGCGTCCGACGGCCGTTTAGGGCTGATACCCGCACGAAACGACGAACCGAGTGACATGCGGGGGTGCCAGGCGCAGCAGATCGCTACGCGCTCCTCATTTCTCGGCGTCCGACGGCCGTCCAGGGCTGACACCCGCACGAAACGACGAGCCGAGTGACGGGCGCGGGTGGCAGACGCAGCAGACTGCTCCGCGCTCCTCCTTTCTCAGCCCCGGACGGCGGTCGGACGCTGAGACCGGGGCAGCGCGTAGCGATCTGCTGCGTCTGAAGGCCCCGAACGACTCTCGGTTCGTCATTTGGTGCGGGTATCAGCCCCGGACGGCGGCTGGATGGATGTCGGCCCGGATGCCCGGCGCTGCGGGGCGGAGCCTGGTCGCACGTTTGTGACGAGGCCGCTCCTCGAAGATGGACCCGTGCCGTTCTTTTGGGGGTTTCCCGGCAGTCTTCGTTTTTCCGTGGCGGGACGGTCTGTCAAGGGTCGCCGGAGGCGATCGCGTAGCGACGCGACCGCAGGGAGCGCCCTTGACAGGCCGGCCCGACACGGAAGGACGATGAGACTGACGGGAAAGCCCCATACCCTCCCTGATCCGGCTGATGGGGATACGGCTCCCCGGGCCACCGGCCCGCCCCGTACCCCCGAGGGGGATGGCGGGCCCGAGCCGCACCCCCGCACCCCCGCGTCCCCCCGCTCCCCCGCATCCGCCCGAACCCGTCAGCAGGTTCGGCGCCACGCTCCCAGTTCGTACTTCTTCTGCAGAGAGCTCAGCTTCAGTCGGCGCGACACGTCGCAGAAGCGGCTCGGCGGGAGTTCGTACTCCGCGTGGAAGACCGCCTTGTCCGCCTTGATGAACGGGGTCAGTTCCTCGCACTCCTCGTACTGGGCGCACTGCTCGTTGACCGCGAAGTCGAAGTCACCCACCAGCTCGGAAATCTGGTCCAGGTCGTTCTTCAGGCCGACCGACAGGCCCCGCTCGTGGGCCAGCCGCGCGATCAGCCGGTTGTAGCGCAGCTGGTCCTCGGCGCTCAGCGGGAAGCCGGTCTCGTTGCGGTAGCCGTCCATGTTGTCCGGTTCCACCGCGTCGAAGCCCTTGTCCCGGCACATGTCGAACCGCACCGCCATCAGCGGCTCCAGTTCGGCGGTGCGCCGGATGTCGAGCCAGCGCTCGCCCTCCCAGCCGTTGCCCTTGCCGAGCAGTTCCTTCGGGAAGGCGCCCGCGTCCGGGCGGAACTCCTCCCAGGCCCCCGTGGACACGTAGCAGATGGTCCTGCGCCCGGCCTTCTTCAGCCCGGCGACCTGCTCCTTCGTGGTGGTGAACCCGTCGATGTCGTACACGGGCGCCTTCACCGAGGTGTCGAGCCGGCCGCTCAGCTGCCACTGCCAGCCGGTGCCCGGTCTGGGCAGCCAGCGCTCCCCGGGGGCCGGGGCGGGTCCGGCGTCCTCCTCGCCTTCTTCCGGTCCGGCGGTGCAGCCGGCAAGGAGCAGCAGCGGGACGAGGAGCAGCAGCCGGAGCAGGCGCCGCTCCGGACGGCGTTTCATCGGACGGCCTCCAGGGCGTACGGCAGCGTCCCCCACGGGTGCGCGCCGGTCCCCGGGACCGCGCAGTGCACGGCGGCCCCCCGCTCCCGGGCGAGTTCGGCGGCGGGTGCGCCCGGGGGGACGGCGTAGACGAGGTGGCAGAAGCGGTGGGCGGGGTGGTCGGCGGTCCAGGATGGCACGACCGCGTCCCGGTAGGCGTCCCAGGGGCCCTCGAAGGTGACGAGCAGGTCGGCGAGTTCGGCGTAGCCGGGGTGCGGGTGGACGCCGTGGTTGAGGACGAGCGTACGGGCTCCGGCGGCCCGGGCGGCGACGGCGAGCCGGCCGTAGTGCCCGAGCAGGGCCGGTTCCGGGGAGGCCTGGTCGAGGAAGGCCCCGTCGGCCCCGTACCAGTCGCGGTAGCGCAGCAGGTCCTGCACCACGGCGGCGTGGGGGCGGCGCCCGTAGTCGGTGTCGGCGTAGCCGAGGACGGGCACCCCGGCGTCGCACAGCCGCCGGGCCACGGCGGCGAACCGCTCGTCGGGGGCCTCGCCGGGCCCGCTGGCGGGGTTGAGGACCACCGAGTGCAGCCGGTCCGCGGCGCGGATCAGCAGCTCCCAGTCCTCGGGCCGGTCGGCGGGGTGCTCGTAGAGCGGCACCAGCAGCATGGGTCCTTCTTCTCATACGGGTCATACGGGGTGACGGGGTGACGACCGGAGTGACGGAACGCACGGCAGTCAGCGGTGTGCCGTGGCCCGGCCCAGGAGCAGGCAGACGAGCGTGGCGAGCACGGCGGCGGCGTTGCCGGCGGTGACGAGCTGCACCAGCCGCGGCTGCCCGAGGCCCAGCAGCAGGGCCAGGCTCTGGGCGAGGGCCGCCGAGGCGCAGACCGCGGCGGCGGCCCGGACCGCCCCGAAGGACTGCAGGAGCAGCCCGGTCCACATCACGCCGCCGAGCAGCAGCAGGGTGGCGACGCGGACCGGGGTCAGGCCCGGCGCGCCCGGCCAGAACAGGGTGCCGACGACGCCGAGGGCCAGCAGCACCGCCAGGTAGACGGCGATGCAGCGGGCCAGCGTGGCGAGCATCCGCAGCCGGAACTGGCGGGGTGAGCGGGCCGCCCGCAGCCCGGCGAGGCTGCCGCTGCGGAAGCGGTGGAGCAGCCATTCGGCGGGTCCCATGCTGAGGGTGAGCGCCACCGCGGAGGGCGCGGCGACGGCCTCGGCGGGGCCTCCGGCGAGGACCTCCCCGAGGGCGGCGTACAGCACCAGCAGGCCGGTGCCGAGGCCGAAGACGCCGTACGGGACGGAGTCGGCGAGCCGCGGCCGCTGCGGGCCGTACTCCTCGCCGTCGCCGCGCAGCATCCGCCAGCGGACCGGGCCGCCGCCGGGCGCGGCGGGGCGGCGGCTCCACGGCGGCCGGTGCTCGCTGCGCCGGCGGATCCTGCGCGCGGCGGCCCGTACCGCGTCGGGCAGCGGCAGTTCCCGTACGGCGAGGGCGCAGGCGGCCAGCAGGGAGGCGGCCAGCAGGCCCACCCGCAGCGGCAGCGGCAGGTCGGTGACGAGGGCGAGCAGCGCGCCGGCGGTCATCGGGGCGAGCGCGGCGAAGAGCAGCCGTTCCCGGCCGAGGACGAGCAGGACGGTGGCGGCGCCGACGTAGACGGCCTGCCCGGCGGCGAAGGCGTAGCTGAACGGGGGCCCGCCGGGCACGGTGAGCGCGGCGGCGATGCCGAGCAGGGCCCCGGTGGGGGCGCCGACGAGCAGGGTCCGCCCGGCGGCGGCCCGGTCGCCCAGGCCCAGCCAGGAGTAGGCCCGGTGGGACAGGGTCTGGTCCCACACCCAGCCGATGAGCGCCCCGGCGAGGAGGGTGAGGGTGCCGGCGGGCAGGCCGAGCCGGTCGGGCGGCCCCTCCAGCAGGGGGGCGCCCAGGACGTAGGCGAGGCCGGGCAGTGCGAAGATCACCCCGCGCAGCAGGCAGGCGGCCAGGGGCACCTTCCAGGGGTCGGTGCGTTCCTCGGGCTCGGGGAAGGAGCGCGGCACCCGGGCGTAGAGCGCCTCGGCGAGGTCGAAGGAGTCCCGGCGGCCGTAGGTGAGGCGGATGTGCTCGTCGGTCATCCCGTCGGATTCGAGGATGGCGGCGATCTCGTCTGGGTGGACGGCGGCCGCGATGAACCCGTCGAGGCGCTCGGCGAGTTCCTCCATGGGGTCGGCGGCGGCGCAGGCGGTTCCCGGCCCGGTGCGGCGGGGCCGGGGGATGGCGGGCAGGGTGTCGCCGCCGGGGACGCGCAGCCAGAGGGATCCGCTCACCACAGGCTCCCGTCGGCGGCGAGTTCGCGGTACCAGGGGTCGGCGAGCCGCTGGGTCCAGTCGTCGCCGGCGCGGACGGGCAGGACCGGCTGGCCGGCGAGTTCCCGGTAGATGTGGCGGAAGCCGTCCACGGACTGGTGGAGGGTGAACTTCTCCACGACCCGTTTGCGGGAGAGCCGGCCCAGCTCGGCGCGGCGCGCGTCGTCGCGGAGGAGGGCGAGGGTGGCGCGGGCCATGGTCTCGGGCTCGCGCGGCGGGACGACCAGTCCGGTGTCCCCGACGGCCTCGCGGACGCCGCCGACGTCGGTGGAGACGGTGGTGCGGCCGCAGGACATGGCCTCGATGATGCTGAAGGGGAAGCCTTCGCTGATGCTGGAGAGCATCACGATGCTGCCGGCCGCGTAGGCGCGGGAGACCTGGGCGATGCGGCCCTCGTAGGTGATGCCGTCGGTGACGCCCAGTTCGGCGGCGAGCTTCTCCAGGCGCAGCTTGTACTCCTCGCAGCCGGCGGGGACGGGGCCGAAGAGGCGCAGCCGCAGGGCGGGCAGTTCGGCGCGCATGAGCGTGTAGGCCCGGATCAGGGTTTCGAGGTCCTTGATCGGGTCGATGCGGCCGCACCAGCTGAGGGTGGGCACCTCGGGTTCGGGTCCGGCCTCGGGGAAGGCGTACGGGTCGACGCCGTTGTAGACGGTGCGGATCCGGTCGGCGGCGGCGCCGCCGCGCTCCTCCCAGCGGCGGTTGTACTGGTTGCAGGGGGTGATCAGGTCGGCCTGCCGGTAGCCCTCGCTGTTGAGTTCGCGGTAGAAGCCGAGGAGGAGGGCCTTGACGGGCCAGCGCTGGGCGGCGGTGCGGTAGCCGAGGTAGCGCTCGCGCAGGTAGATGCCGTGCTCGGTGAGGAGGAAGGGCACCCGGTCGAGGTGTTTGGCGGCGAGGGCGGGGAGGGTGGCGAGGCCGCTGCTGACGGCGTGCGCGACGCTGTCGGGCGGGATGCGTACGGCCAGCGGGCGCAGCGCGTGCTCCAGCAGGTCGGTGGCGGTGAGCGCGTCGTGGATGGTGGGCGCGGCGGCGGCCGTGGCGAGGCCCGGGCGGGTCCAGACGGCCATGAGCAGCCGCAGGACCGTTTCGGAGCGCAGGGCCGGGGCGAGGCCGCCGGCCCGGGCGAGGACGGCGAGTTCGCGCAGGGCCTCGGAGAAGCCTCCCCGGGCTGGGTCGAGGAGGGAGAGCAGGAAGGTTTCGTAGGTGTCGGTGAAGCGGCGGTGTGCCTTGCCGCGCAGGGCCGCGCGGCGGGTGCGGCCGGGCGGCGGGCCCCACAGGGGCACGGCGGTGTGGCGGTAGACGTTGCGCGGCAGCTCCCAGGTGACCGGTTCGCGGCCGGTCCCGGTGAGGGCCATGACGTTGAAGTCGACCTCCGGCATCCCGCGGACCAGTTGGTCGCACCAGGTGCTGACGCCCCCGTGGACGTGCGGATAGGTGCCTTCGGTGAGCATGGTGACATGACGCCCATGGCTCATGTGCTGTGTCCCCCCGGACTGTTTTTCGGGGCGCGTTCGCTTCCGGGAGCAAACTCGGCCGGCGACGGCGGGCGTGGGTCCTCGGAAAACCGCTCGTTCCTCACGGTTTCCTCCGGGCGCTCGCCCGCCTTCGCGGCAGGCTCCCTTCGGCTCACGCGCGCCAGGCGGCAGCCGAGCGGGGGGCGAGGCCCGCTCGGCCGGACGAAAGGGTGGTGCGGGTCGGGTCAGCTCGGCAGCTTGAGCGTGACCGTGCTCTGGAGCAGTTCGGGCGCGGTCCAGGCCGAGCGGGTGCCGGCGTAGGCGGTGCCGAAGTCGGCGGTGCCGAGCAGGAGCTGCTTCTTGGTGCCGTTGGGTGCGGTGACCGGGGCGACGACGCCGGAGGGCGCCTTGACGGTGACCGTGGTGCCGATGCGGTAGGCGGTGACGCGGCCGTCGGCGAGGGCCTTGTCCCAGGCGGCCCGGCGGCCGAGCTCGACGCCGGTGTCCTTCATGCTCTGGTTGACGATCGGTGCGCTGGGCGCGAAGAGGGTGCGGTAGGTGTCGAGGACGCCGTCGAGGACGGGGTAGAGCGTGCGGTCCTCGGCCAGGTTCGACTGGTGGACGTAGTGCGGGCGCGGGTCGTTGGCCAGCACGTGGCGCAGGGCGGTGCGCGCCTCGGCGGGCACGATGTAGTCCAGGTAGCCGGTGTTCGGGTCGAGGGGGGCGGGCAGGCAGGTGGAGGTGGCCGGGTTGTCCTCGCAGATGCCGCTGCCGCCCTGGGCGCGGCTGGTGTAGATCCAGTTGTACTCGTCGGCCATCTCGGCGTTGGTGCCGGTGTTGTAGTACACGTTCATCGGGTGGCGCGGGACGGTCAGGGCCGCGCCGACCGGGCGCTGCGCCGGTTCGCGCGAGTTGTCGCTGCCGACCCACTTGACCCCGTTGTCGGCGAGCGCCCCGGCGAGGTTGGGGTTGTCCTGGGGCTGTTGGGGGAGGGTCTTGAGGCCGGAGTGCTCTCCGGTGACGAGTTCGCTCCGGTCGGTGGTGATGCCCTTGGAGGCGGCCCAGGTGTTGTTGTCGCGGATCTGTGCGGAGATCTCGGCGCGGCTCATCCAGTTGACGGCGCCCGTGGCGTCCTTGGTGCAGGTCCACGGGATGACCGTGGTGTCCTGGACGCAGCCGAGGAAGGGGTGGGTGTAGGTGTGGTTGAGCCACCGGTACTTGGCGCGGTCGGCGACGAGTTGGGCCGTCAGGGCGTCGGTGCCGCCGTTCTCGCTCTTCCACTCCTCGCCGGCGCCGGCGTTGAAGAGGAGGTCGAGCTTGAAGTTCTTGCTCTGCTGCCACTGCGCCGCGTACTGGGCGTCGGCGGCGGTCATCCTGATGGTGCTCTCGCGGCCCTCGCCGCCAGCGCAGGCGTAGTCGCCGGGGGTGCAGTTGAGGTCCTTGTTCCAGCGGGCGTCGGGTGCGAAGACGTCGTCGACGTGGACGGCGAAGTAGTTGCGGCTCTGCCCGAGGTGGACGCCCTGGGTGAGCCAGTCGACGATGCCGCGGGCGAGGAGCCGGAACTGCTGCTGGTACTGGTTGTAGCCGAAGGTGACGACGAGTTCGCTGCGGCCGTCGTGGGCGTACTCGCCGACCAGCGAGGCGCGGCCGGAGCCGACGGGCGCGTCGACGTAGCTGGTGTAGCCGGCGCGCGGCCTGCCCATGAAGCCGTAGCTCTCCGGGACCAGCGCGGAGTTGTCCTCGAAGGCGACCTGTCCGCCGAGGTAGCCGAAGGGGCCCGCCTTGCCGGCGGCGGTGACGGCTGCCTGGGTGCCGTCGAGCTGCCCGCTGTAGCCGCCGTTGTCGGTGTACTCCAGGCCCACGCCCGGGTGGGCCCAGGTGTAGGCGTCGACCTGGCGGATGCCGTACGCGGTCTCGTACGCGGTCAGCGCGGCCATCTCGGCGGAACCCTCGCCGAAGGGGTTCTCGTTGGGCAGGACGACGCCCTGGTACTTCGCGCGCGGCCGGCCGTCGACGGTGTCGGCGAGGAAGGCCGCGTCGATGACCGGGCGGCCGCTGCTGCCGAGCTGGACGCGGGTGTACGGGACGCCCGTGTCGCGGAGCTCCGCGGTGATCGCCTCGACCGAGCTGCCGCCGTCGTCGACGACGAGCACCTTCAGGTCGATGCGCGGTGCCGCGGCCGCCGCCTGGGCGGACGCGGCGGGCGTTGCGACGGATACCAGGGCGGCTGCGGCCATTGCGGCGGCAACCCTGTTCATCCGGTTCTTTTTGACCATGTCGGCCTTTCCCCCCGCAGGCACTGCTCGACCGCGGCCCATGGCGGCAGGCCGGGCCGAGGAGGCTCTGTGGAAATCATGCAAAGGGACCCCGCGTCCCCTTGCGAGAGTGGCTCGAGTCTCTCGGGACCTCGTCAGGTCCACGGGCCAAACCTGGGGCGAAGACCACAGATGGGTGAATCTGGCGGCCGCGGAATAGAACAACCTCCCAAACCTTCGAGTGGCGTACGGACGACCGCCTACGCGTAGGCTCATTTCTGGCGGCCGTCGGGCCGGAATACGATCGCTCCGGATGGCCGTCCACCCACTCGGCCCACAACACAAACGGAAGCGAGACCTCACCACCGTGACTGCTCTGACTCTCAGCACTGCCGGCGCGGCGACGCTGCGCGCCGACGCCCTCGTGGTCGGCGTGGCGAAGGGCCCGAAGGGCCCGGTCGTCGCCCCGGGCGCCGAGGCCGTGGACACGGCCTTCGACGGCAGGCTCGCCGCCGTGCTCGACGCGCTGGGCGCCTCCGGCTCCGAGGGCGAGACCACCAAGCTGCCGGCGCCGGCCGGCCTGAAGGTCCCGGTCGTGCTGGCGGTCGGCCTCGGCCCGGCCCCGGAGCAGGACGAGTCGTTCGACGAGGAGGCCCTGCGCCGCGCCGCCGGTGCCGCCGCCCGCGCGCTGCACGGCAGCAAGAAGGCCGCCTTCGCCCTCCCCCTGGAGGACGCCTCGGCCGTCACCGCCGTCGCCGAGGGCGCGCTGCTCGGCGCGTACGCCTTCACCACCTACCAGGGCGGCGAGAAGAAGGCCTCCGCTGCCGCCAAGAACGGCGGCCCGAAGCGCCCGCTGGCCGAGGTGGTCCTGCTCGGCGGCAAGCCGCGCGACAAGGAGCACAAGGCCGCGGTCGAGCGCGCCGCCGTCGTCGCCTCCGAGGTGAACACGGCGCGCGACCTGATCAACACCCCGCCGAACGACCTCACCCCCGCCGCCTTCGCCGCCGTCGCCACGGCGACCGGCAAGGAGCACGGCCTGAAGGTCCAGGTCCTGGACGAGAAGGCGCTGCTCAAGGGCGGCTACGGCGGCATCATGGGCGTCGGCAAGGGCTCCGAGAACCCGCCGCGTCTGGTGAAGATCGCCTACACCCACCCCGAGGCGGAGAAGCACCTCGCCTTCGTCGGCAAGGGCATCACCTACGACTCGGGCGGCATCTCCCTGAAGCCGGCCGGCCACAACGAGACGATGAAGTGCGACATGTCCGGCGCCGCCGCCGTCTTCGCCGCCGTCGTCGCGGTCGCCCGCCTGGGCCTGCCCGTCAACGTCACCGGCTGGCTCGCGCTCGCCGAGAACATGCCGTCCGGCTCCGCCACCCGCCCCGGCGACGTCCTGCGCATGTACAGCGGGAAGACCGTCGAGGTCCTCAACACCGACGCCGAGGGCCGCCTGGTCCTGGGCGACGCGCTGACCAAGGCCTCCGAGGAGAACCCGGACGCGATCGTCGACGTCGCCACCCTCACCGGTGCGATGGTGCTGGCCCTGGGCAACCGCACGTTCGGCATCATGGCCAACGACGACGCCTTCCGGACCTCGATCCACGAGATCGCCGAGGAGGTCGGCGAGGCGTCCTGGCCGATGCCGCTCCCCGCCGACCTGCGCAAGGGCATGGACTCCCCCACCGCCGACATCGCCAACATGGGCGAGCGCATGGGCGGCGGCCTGGTGGCCGGCCTCTTCCTGCAGGAGTTCGTCGGCGAGGGCATCACGTGGGCCCACCTCGACATCGCGGGCCCCGCGTTCCACGAGGGCGCCCCGTACGGCTACACCCCCAAGGGCGGCACCGGCTCGGCCGTGCGCACCCTGGTGCGGCTGGCCGAGCGCACCGCCACCGGCGACCTCGGCTGAGGCACCTCCCGTACGGGCCGCACCGCACGCACCCCCGGCGGGAGCGGTGCGGCCCGGTGTGACGCACGACGCACCCCCGGCCCCCAGGGCCCGCTCGACGGGTCCGGGGGTGGTCCGGGAGTGCCCGCGCAACGAAATCCGTAGGTTTCTACGCCTCGGTAACCCCACCTTCGGACAGAACGACCTGCCACAGTCCGGGCCCGGCGTCCCGCGTTCCCCCGACAAATGCGAAGATGGGTTCTCGGCAGGACAGGGCCCCCACCACAGGGCCGAAGAAACAAGCGGCCGAATACCAGCCGCCGCCCGGTCACAGAGGACCGGTGCCCGGCGCACATGCATGGAGGACGTGACGTGGCGAACGACGCCAGCACCGTTTTCGACCTAGTGATCCTCGGCGGTGGCAGTGGCGGTTACGCCGCGGCTCTGCGCGCTTCCCAGCTGGGTCTGGACGTTGCCCTGATCGAGAAGAACAAGCTCGGCGGCACCTGCCTGCACAACGGCTGCATCCCCACGAAGGCCCTGCTGCACGCGGGCGAGATCGCGGACCAGGCGCGCGAAGCCGCCCAGTTCGGCGTCAAGGCCTCGTTCGAGGGCATCGACATCGCGGGCGTGCAGAAGTACAAGGACGAGGTCATCTCGGGCCTGTACAAGGGCCTGCAGGGCCTGGTCGCCTCCCGCAAGGTGACGTACATCGAGGGTGAGGGCCGCCTCTCCTCGCCGACCTCGGTCGACGTCGACGGCCGGCGCATCCAGGGCCGCCACGTCCTGCTGGCGACGGGCTCCGTGCCGAAGTCGCTGCCGGGCCTGAACATCGACGGCAACCGGATCATCTCCTCGGACCACGCGCTGGTCCTGGACCGCGTCCCCGAGTCCGCGATCATCCTGGGCGGCGGCGTCATCGGCGTCGAGTTCGCCTCGGCGTGGAAGTCCTTCGGCACCGACGTCACCGTCATCGAGGGCCTCAAGCACCTCGTCCCGGTCGAGGACGAGAACAGCTCCAAGCTGCTGGAGCGCGCGTTCCGCAAGCGCGGCATCAAGTTCAACCTGGGCACCTTCTTCGAGAAGGCCGAGTACACCGAGAGCGGTGTGCGGGTCACCCTCGCGGACGGCAAGACCTTCGAGGCCGAGGTGCTGCTGGTCGCCATCGGCCGCGGCCCGGTCTCCCAGGGCCTGGGCTACGAGGAGCAGGGCGTCGCGATGGACCGCGGCTACGTCCTGGTCGACGAGTACATGCAGACCAACGTGCCGACGATCTCGGCCGTGGGCGACCTCGTCCCGACCCTCCAGCTCGCGCACGTCGGCTTCGCGGAGGGCATCCTGGTCGCGGAGCGCCTCGCGGGCCTGAAGACCGTCCCGATCGACTACGACGGCGTTCCGCGCGTCACCTACTGCCACCCCGAGGTCGCTTCCGTCGGCATCACCGAGGCCAAGGCCAAGGAGATCTACGGTGCGGACAAGGTCGTGGCCCTGAAGTACAACCTGGCGGGCAACGGCAAGAGCAAGATCCTGAAGACCGCGGGCGAGATCAAGCTCGTCCAGGTCAAGGACGGTGCCGTGGTCGGCGTCCACATGGTCGGTGACCGGATGGGCGAGCAGGTCGGCGAGGCCCAGCTGATCTACAACTGGGAGGCCCTGCCGGCGGAGGTCGCGCAGCTCATCCACGCGCACCCGACCCAGAACGAGGCGCTCGGCGAGGCCCACCTGGCCCTGGCCGGCAAGCCGCTGCACTCCCACGACTGATCGTCCCGGGCGCGACGACCACTTCCGCACTTTCGTAAGGAGCAACTGAAACCATGGCGGTTTCTGTAACCCTTCCGGCGCTCGGCGAGAGCGTCACCGAGGGCACTGTCACCCGCTGGCTCAAGGCCGAGGGCGAGCGCGTCGAGGCCGACGAGCCGCTGCTCGAGGTCTCGACCGACAAGGTCGACACCGAGATCCCCTCGCCCGCGTCCGGCATCCTGGCCTCCATCAAGGTCGCCGAGGACGAGACCGTCGAGGTCGGCGCCGAGCTCGCCGTCATCGACGACGGCTCCGGCGCTCCGGCCGCGGCCCCCGCCCCGGCTGCCGCCGAGGCCCCCGCCGCCGCTCCGGCCCCCGCGGCCGAGGCTCCGGCCGCTGCCGCCCCGGCCCCGGTCGCCGAGGCCCCCGCCGCCGCCCCCGCTGCCGCCCCGGCCGCGTCGGGCACCGATGTCGTGCTGCCCGCGCTGGGCGAGTCCGTCACCGAGGGCACCGTCACCCGCTGGCTGAAGTCGGTCGGCGAGACGGTCGAGGCCGACGAGCCGCTGCTCGAGGTCTCCACCGACAAGGTCGACACCGAGATCCCCGCGCCGGTCTCCGGCACGCTGCTCGAGATCGTGGTCGGCGAGGACGAGACCGCCGAGGTCGGCGCCCGCCTGGCCGTCATCGGTGTCGCGGGTGCCGCTCCGGCCGCCCCCGCCGCTGCCGCTCCGGCCGCCCCGGCTGCCGCTCCGGCTCCGGCCGCTCCGGCTCCGGCTCCGGCTCCGGCTCCGGCCGCCGCTGCTCCGGCCCCGGTGGCTCCGGCCGCCCCGGTCGCCGCTCCGGCTCCGGTCGCCCCGGCCGCCCCCGTGGCCGCTCCGGCCCCGGTCGCCCCGGCTGCCCCGGCCGCCGCTGCGGCCGCTCCCGCCGCCGCGGTCTCCGCCGGTGACGAGGGCGCGTACGTGACCCCGCTGGTGCGCAAGCTCGCCCAGGAGTCCGGCGTCGACCTGAACACGGTCACGGGCACCGGCGTCGGCGGCCGTATCCGCAAGCAGGACGTCCTGGCCGCCGCCGAGGCCGCCAAGGCCGCCGCTGCCGCCCCGGCTCCGGCCCCGGCTGCCGCCGCTCCGGCCGCCAAGGCCCCCGTGGCCGCGGTGTCCGAGCTGCGCGGCCAGACCGTCAAGATGACCCGCATGCGCAAGGTCATCGGCGACAACATGATGAAGGCGCTGCACTCGCAGGCCCAGCTGTCCTCCGTGATCGAGGTGGACATCACCAAGATCATGAAGCTGCGCGAGCAGGCCAAGGCCTCCTTCCTGGCCCGCGAGGGCGTCAAGCTCTCCCCGATGCCGTTCTTCGTCAAGGCCGCGGCCCAGGCGCTGAAGGCCCACGCGGTCGTCAACGCCCGGATCAACGACGACGAGGGCACCATCACCTACTTCGACTCGGAGAACATCGGCATCGCCGTGGACTCCGAGAAGGGCCTGATGACCCCGGTCATCAAGGGTGCGGGCGACCTCAACCTGGCCGGCATCGCCAAGGCGACCGCCGACCTGGCCGGCAAGGTCCGCTCCAACAAGATCACGCCGGACGAACTGTCGGGCGCGACCTTCACCATCAGCAACACCGGCTCGCGCGGTGCGCTCTTCGACACCGTCATCGTGCCGCCGAACCAGGTCGCCATCCTGGGCATCGGTGCCACGGTCAAGCGCCCGGCCGTCATCGAGACCGCCGAGGGCACCGTCATCGGCGTCCGCGACATGACGTACCTGACCCTGTCCTACGACCACCGCCTGGTGGACGGCGCGGACGCGGCCCGGTACCTCACCACCGTCAAGGCGATCCTCGAGGCCGGCGAGTTCGACGTCGAGCTCGGCCTGTAAAGCACGTACTGCCCCTTCGGCAGCACCCGTACGGCGCCCCTGTCCGGAAAACACTCCGGGCGGGGGCGCCGTCGTCTTACCCTGCCGGTCCAGAAGTGGGGAACGTCCGACGGGGGGGCTCGCAATGGCGCGGACACGGGTGGTGGATCTGGTCGTGGTCCTGCCGGGCATCATGGGCAGCCGGCTGGCGAGCGCCGACGGCAAGGCGGTCTGGGACCTGTCGGGCGGCGCCCTGGTGCGCGGCCTGCGCCTCTTCGGCGACTCGCTCGGCACGCTCCGCCTCCCGAAGGACACGGGCGACGGCCACCCGGGGGCGGGAACCTGCTCCCGTTCCCGTACGTCTGGCGCCCGGACCGCGGCTCCCTCGCCGCCCTGGCCCACCTGGTGAACGGCCTGCACCGGGGCTGGGGCCGCTTCGGCAGCGACTTCACCGCCTTCGCCCGCAGCCTCCCCTCGCTGCACATCAGCCCGCCCCGGACTACGCCTGCGTGGCGGTGCCGGGGGGCGGCCTCGCGTACGCCCGGCGACCTGCCGGGCCTGCCGGGGGTGGACCCGCACCTCCTCGCGGACGCGGCCGCCTTCCACGCGGACCTGCGCCGCGCGGCGGCCACCCGCGCAACCCCCGTTCCCCTCCACGCCGTCACCGGCATCCGCCAGCCCACCCCCACCACGGCGGAGCTCACCGGAGACGGGCTGACCCCGCTGTGGCTGATCCGCGGCACGGACGAGCGGGGCGACGGCGCGATCCCCCGCCTGGCGTCCCGCCCCGCGAACGCCGACCTGTCCTGGGACGCCGTGGCCGGGCTGCTGGGGCAGCACCGTCCCTTCCACCGGGTGAGGGCGTCGCGGAGGACGCGGTCCCGCTGAGCGTGCTCGCCCCGCCGCTCCTGGAGCCGGGAGCGGCGTACGAGGCGGCGGTGACGGTCCCCTCCGCCACCCCCGACCACGACGGGCTGCACCTCACCGCTGAACTCCGCCCGGCCGACGGCGCGGAGCCGGTGGGCCGGACGGTCCGCCCGCTGGGCGAGGGCCGCTACACGCCGCGTTCCCGGCCCCGGCCCCCGGCGCGTACCGCCTGGCCGTACGGGTCACGGACCGCCCGAAGGGCGCCGCAGGGGGCGGGATCCGGGGCCGGCCCTCGGCATCGTGGTCGAGCACTACGAGAGCGGCCCCTGGAGGCGCGGGGCTTACCGTGCTCCCGGACCCGCGTCGGGCGGCCCTGCCCCGCGCGATGAAGGACTGGACGACGGGCTGGGAGGCGACCAGCGGGCGCGGCCCCGCCGTCACCTGTGGTCCGGCCACGGGGTACGCAGCGAGCAGGACCTGCGCCTGGTCGTCCGCGACACGGACGATCCCGCCTACGGGGACGAGACGTATTCGGCCAACTTGCTGACCGAGGCGGCGCTGCGCAGCAAGGCGGACCAGATGCTGCTGCTCATCGACACCTGCCGCGCGGGGGCGGGCGTACTGGAGTCCCTGGAGACGGCGTTCGGCAAGCTGTCCGCGCGCAACCTCCCGCCGGGGCGGTCGGCCTGGCTCGGGGTGCTCGCGAGCAGCCGCCCCCAGGAGAAGGCCGAGGCCGCCGGCATCCTGCTGGACACCCTCACCCGGGTGCTGCGCGAGGGGCCGGGCACGGCCGGGTACCGGCACGAGTGGAGCAGCCGGAACGGGCAGGTCAGCGGTGCCACCGTCATCAACACCGTGCTGGCCCAGTGGCCGCAGGAGGTCCGACCGGGCGCACCGACATCGCCGCGCACGGAGCCCTGCGGAGACCGGTGACCCGCACAGCGACGCACTCGCCACCGTCACCGAAGCCGTGGGAATCCGGCGCGCCCTCGCCGAGGACGACCTTGCCGCCCACCTCCCCGACCTCGCAGGCGCCCTCAACAACCTCGTCAATGGGCAGGCGCAGAAGGGGAATTGGCGGGCCGCACTCGGCACGGCCGCCGAGGCCGAGAGTATCCGGCGCGCCCTCGTCGAGGACGACCCTGCCGCCCACCTCCCCAACCTCGCCACGAGGCACACCCTCGCCGGCATCCGGGCGGAGAATGGGGGACCATCGCGGAGCGCTCAGGGCCGCCGCCGTAGCCGTCGGCATCGAGCGCGCCCTCGCGGAGGACCACCCCGCCGCCCACCTCCCCGCCCGCCATGGCCCGCGCAGCCGGCGTCCGGGAGGCCCTTGCCGCCTGCGCCGAGGCCGAGCGGGCGCTCGCCGCGCATCCGGAGTCGGCGCGCCTCTCCCCGTACTGCGTGGGGAGTTGGAGGTGCACGCCGGTGATGCCGAGTCGGGTCTGCGCGCGCTCGTCTCCCTGGCCGGAGCCCGGGAACCAGATCGGGCCGCGCTCCGTGCACGGCAGCTCCTGCGCGCCCGGAGCCGGTCCGATGACGGGCGCACGGCCGCGCTCGCCACCCTCTGGAACCTGGCTTCGGCATGGCTCGCCTGTCCGACTTGGGCCGCTTCCCATGCGTTCTGGGACGAGCACGGCGCCGGAACTCCGGTTGCCGCAGACGCTGTGGGCACTGGAGGAACTCCCTTTGGCCGGCGTGCTGCCCGCCGAGGAGACCTGCGGATCGCGCGGCCGCCCACCTCGCCCTGGCCGGTGCCTTGGCCGGCCGGCCCGACGCACGCGGGCCCGACCCCGTCGCCTGGGCCGGCCGACCCGTCCACCCGGGAGATCCTCGCCGCGGCCGAAGGCGGCACCGCCTGACCGGATCGCTGCGGCTGTAACCAGCCTCACCCGGCGGCCCCGTGCACGGACGCACCCCGTCGGCCTACTCCGCCGTATTGTCTACGCATCAGAGCTGTGCGCTGTGCATGCCCCCACAGGAGATGAAGCCCCGATGATCACCCCACCCGTCGTGCACTCGCTGCGCGAGCAGATCCGCGAGCACATCGTGGAGGGGATCGTCAGCGGGCGCTGGAAGCCCGGTGAGCGGATCGTCGAGCGGCGCATCGCCGTCGAGCTCGAGGTGAGCCAGACGCCCGTGCGCGAGGCGCTGCGCGAGCTGGAGACGCTGCGGCTGATCGAGTCGGCGCCGAACAAGGGCGTGCGCGTGCGGAACCTGTCGGCGGCGGACCTGGAGGAGATCTATCCGGTCCGGGCCGGCCTGGAGCAGATCGCGGCCGAGCTGGCCGCGCCGCGGCTGGCGGCGGACTGCTCGGCGCTGGAGCCGCACGTGGCGGCGCTGTGGGAGGCGGACCGGAGCGCGGACGGGACGGCGCAGGTGCGGCACACGGTCGGCTTCCACCGGGAAATGGTGCGGGCGGCGGGGAACAGCGTGCTGCTGCACACCTGGGAGAGCCTGGGGATCGAGGTGTTCACGGCGCTGTCCATCCGCTGGCTGGGCACCGTGCAGAAGTCGTACGCGGAGGAGCACGCCGCGCTGGTGGAGGCCTTCCGGAACCAGGACCCGGACATCGGTGTGCTGGTGAAGCGGCACGTTCTCGGGTGCGCCCCGCGGGCTTGAAACCGCCTGCCCGGACCCTCCCCCTTGGGGGTTTGTCCCGTTTTATGCGGCACCGAGTGTCTGTTTTGCTGACACCCGGTGCCGACTTTTCGTGGATGTCCCTTAACTTCGCCGCAACCATTTGATCGATCATCGATCAGGGTTTTACAGTCTCTGACGGACCCCACCGGGTCCGCCCACCCTGTCCTGCCCGTCAGGGATCTTCTTCACCACCTCTCCATTGTCCGGAAGGCGGCGCACACCGATGTCCGACCCCGTAGCAAAGCTTCCGAGCGAGCTCGACCAGCTCCCGGACCGCGACACCGAGGAGACCGCCGAATGGGCGGCCTCCCTCGACGCCGTCGCCAAGGCCGCCGGTACGCGCCGCGCCGAATACCTGCTCCGCCGCACCCTCCAGCACGCCGAGTCCGCCGGCCTCGCCCTGCCGAAGCTGCTGGAGACGGACTACGTCAACACCATCCCCACCTCCGCCGAGCCGGCCTTCCCCGGTGACGAGGAGATGGAGGCCCGCATCACCGCGTGGAACCGCTGGAACGCGGCCGCCATGGTGACCCGCGGCTCCAAGTACGGCGTCGGCGGCCACATCGCCACCTTCGCCTCCGCCGCCTGGCTGTACGAGACCGGCTTCCAGCACTTCTTCCGCGGGAAGGAGGCCGACGGCTCCGGCGACCAGCTCTACGTCCAGGGCCACGCCTCCCCCGGCATCTACGCCCGCGCCTTCCTCGACGGCCGCATCTCCGAGCAGCAGCTCGACAACTTCCGCCAGGAGTCCGGCGGCAACGGCCTGCCGTCCTACCCGCACCCGCGGCGCCTGCCGTGGCTGTGGGAGTTCCCCACGGTCTCCATGGGCCTCGGCCCGCTGTCCGCGATCTACCAGGCGCGCTTCAACCGCTACCTGGAGAACCGCAAGATCAAGGACACCTCCAACTCGCACGTGTGGGCCTTCCTCGGCGACGGCGAGATGGACGAGCCCGAGTCGACGGCCGCCCTGGCCCTCGCCTCCCGCGAGCGCCTGGACAACCTGACCTTCGTCATCAACTGCAACCTGCAGCGCCTCGACGGCCCGGTCCGCGCCAACTTCCGCGTGGTCCAGGAGCTGGAGGCCCAGTTCCGCGGTGCCGGCTGGAACGTCGTGAAGACCCTGTGGGGCTCCGCCTGGGACGAGCTGTTCCGGCTCGACACCACGGGCGCCCTGGTCCGCCGCCTGCGCGAGACCCCGGACGCGCAGTTCCAGACGTACGCGACCCGCGACGCGGCCTACATCCGCGAGCACTTCTTCGGCGGCGACCCGGCCCTGGCGGCCCTCGGCGCCCTGCTGTCCGACGCGAAGATCGCCGAGTGCTTCCACACCTCCCGCGGCGGCCACGAGCCCCGCAAGGTGTACGCCGCGTACAAGGCCGCCCTGGAGCACAAGGGCGCGCCGACGGTGATCCTGGCGCAGACCGTCAAGGGCTACACCCTGGGTGCCGGGTTCGAGTCGAAGAACGCGAACCACCAGATGAAGAAGCTGACGATCGACGAGTTCAAGGGCATGCGCGACCTGCTCGGACTCCCGATCCCGGACAGCGCCTTCGCCGACGGCGTGGTCCCGTACGGCCACCCGGGCGCCGACTCTCCCGAGGTGCGCTACCTCCAGGAGCGCCGCGCGGCCCTCGGCGGTCCGGCCCCGGCCCGCCGCGTGCACCACGTGGCCCTGCCGCAGCCCGCCGACAAGTCCTTCGCCCCGCTGATCAAGGGCTCCGGCAAGCAGGAGATGGCCACCACCATGGCCTTCGTCCGCCTCGTCAAGGACCTGATGCGGGACAAGGAGACCGGCCGCCGCTGGGTGCCGATCGTCCCCGACGAGGCCCGCACCTTCGGCATGGAGTCGCTGTTCCCGTCGGCCGGCATCTACTCGCCGCTGGGCCAGACCTACGAGCCGGTCGACCGCGACCAGCTGATGTACTACAAGGAGGCCAAGGACGGCCAGATCCTCAACGAGGGGATCACCGAGGCCGGCGCCATGGCCGACTTCATCGCCGCCGCCACGTCGTACGCGACGCACGGCGAGACGATGATCCCGTTCTACATCTTCTACTCGATGTTCGGCTGGCAGCGCACGGGCGACCAGATGTGGCAGCTCGCCGACCAGCTCGGCAAGGGCTTCATCGTCGGCGCCACCGCGGGCCGCACCACCCTGACCGGCGAGGGCCTCCAGCACGCCGACGGCCACTCGCACCTGATCGCCGCCACCAACCCGGCGTCGCTCAACTACGACCCGGCCTTCGCGTACGAGATCGCGGTGATCGTCAAGGACGGTCTGCAGCGGATGTACGGGGAGAACCCGGAGGACGTCTTCTACTACCTGACGGTCTACAACGAGCCGAAGCCGCAGCCGGCCATGCCCGAGGGCGTCGAGGAAGGCATCGTCAAGGGCCTGTACCGCTTCAACACCGCGGCCGACCTCGAGGGGGCCGCTCCGGCCGCCGACGCCCCGAAGATCCAGCTGATGGCGTCCGGCACGGCGATCCACTGGGTGCTGGAGGCGCAGCGCCTGCTCGCCGCCGAGTGGAACGTCTCGGCCGACGTGTGGTCCGCCACCTCCTGGGGCGAGCTGCGCCGCGAGGCGCTGGAGTGCGACGAGGCGCTGCTGCGCGGCGAGGAGCGCACCCCGTACGTGACCCGCGTGCTGGAGGGCGCCCAGGGCCCGGTCCTGGCCGTCTCCGACTGGATGCGCCAGGTCCCGGACCAGATCAGCCAGTGGGTCCCGCAGGACTACACCTCGCTGGGCACGGACGGCTTCGGCCTCTCCGACACCCGTGAGGGCGCCCGCCGCCACTTCGGTGTCGACGCGCAGTCCATCGTGGTCGCGGCCCTGGCCCAGCTGGCCCGCCGCGGCGAGGTGCCGGCGTCCTCCGTGAAGGAGGCGCGCGAGCGCTACGGCCTGTAAGGCCCGTCCGTACGGTGCGCGGAGGCGGCCCGTCCCCCTGGGGGCGGGCCGCCTCCGCGCATGTCCGGGCCGGTCATACTGTCGGATTCTCGCGGTGGCGGGGTCTCGGCGGACCCCTGATGCTGGAACCCGTGATGGACGAGACGGAGTTCTGGGAGATCGTCGACAGCACCCGCGAGGCCGCCGAGGGCGACCCCGAGGAACACGCCGAGCTGCTCGTGGAGCGGCTCGCGCAGCTCGATCCGGACTCCGTCCTGGATTTCGCCCGGCATTTCGAGTCCCGCTACAACCGGGCGTACACCTGGGACCTGTGGGGGGCGGCCTGGGTGCTGCTCGACGGGGCGAGCGACGACGCGTTCGACTACTTCCGCTGCTGGCTGATCGGCCAGGGGCGGGAGGTCTTCGAGGGGGCGGTGCACGATCCGGACCAGCTGGCGGAGCTGCTCGACGAGTTCGACGAGGAGATCGACGGGGACGGCGAGGAGCTCGGGTACGCGGCCGACGAGGCGTACGAGCAGCTGACGGGGGTGGTCGCGCCGGACCTGGGGATCGCGGCGCAGGCGGCGGAGCCGGAGGGCGCCCCGCTGGACTTCGAGGACGAAGCCGTGCTCGCGGAGCGCTTCCCCCGGCTCTGGGAGCGCTTCAGGGCCTGAGGCGGCCGAGGCGGCGGTTGCGGGTCAGTAGTGCGTGCCGCCGTCGATGCGGATCTCCGTGCCGGTGATGAAGGCGCCGTCCTCGGAGCCGAGCATGGCGACGACGCCGGCCACGGTCTGCGGGCCGGCGAAGCCCTGGCCGATGGCGGGGGCGAGCTTGGCGAACAGGCTCCAGTCGGTGTCCTCGGGCAGCCCCGGGCCGGTGCCGGTGGTCATGCCGCTCTCGATGGAGCCGGGGGCGACGGAGACGAAGCGCAGGCCCTGCTTGCTGTACTCGGCGGCCAGCGCGTGCGTCATGGACTGGATGCCGCCCTTGCTCGCGGCGTACGCCGACATGTACGGGTGCGCGAACGACGCCGAGGTGGAGCTGAAGTTCACCACCGCCGGGCGGTCGCCCTCCAGCAGGGCCGGCAGCGCTTCGCGGATCATCAGGAAGGTGCCGGTCAGGTTGACCTGGATGACCTTGTTCCAGAGCTCCAGGGTGGTCTCGCGGGTGTGCGCGGAGCGCAGGATGCCCGCGGCGTTGACGAGCACGTCGAGCCCGCCGAGCAGCTCGACGGCGGCGGCGACGCCCGAGCGGACGGCGGCCTCGTCGGATATGTCGAGGAGGGCGGTGGTCAGCCGGTCCCCGTGGCCGTCGGCGAGGGCCTGGTCGGCGGTCTCACGGAGGCCGGCTTCGCTGACGTCCACGGTGTGGACGCGGCCGCCCTCGGCCAGGATGCGGTGGACGGTGGCCCGGCCGATGCCGGAGCCGCCGCCGGTGATGAGGACGCGGCGTCCTTCGTAACGGTTCATGGCGCGAGCGTACCGCCGAAGTGACACACTTTGCCAGAGTGACATAACACGCAAGGCGCGTCATCGCAGGGGGTACGCTTCACCCGTGAGATCCCCTCGCCCGTACTCCCCCGTCACCGGCCCCGGAGCCCAGTCGCTGACCGAGCGCCGCAAGGCCGCCACCCAGCTCGACATCGCCCGCGCGGCGTGCGCCCTGTTCGCCGAGAACGGCCCCGACGGCACCACCGCCGAGGACATCGCACACCGCGCCGGCGTCGCCCTGCGCACGTTCTACCGCTACTTCCGCAACAAGCAGGAGGCCGTGGCCCCGCTCCTGGCCACCGGCGGGGACGCCTGGCGCGCCCTGCTCGCCGAGGAAGCGCCCGGCACGCCCCTGGCCGAGGCCCTGGAGCGGGCCGTCACCCGCTCCCTCAGCGACGCGCAGGCCAACATCGAGGAGGGGCTGGAGGTCACCCGCGGCCTGCTGCGCGCGGCCGCGACCGACCCGGCGCTGCGCGCGGTCTGGTACCGGGTGAACCAGGACTCCGAGGAGCACCTGGTGCCGGTGATCGCCCGGCTGGCCGGGGAGGACGCGGACCCGCTGGGGGTGCGCCTCCTCGCGGCGGCCGCCACGGACGCCATCCGCATCGCCCTGGAGCTGTGGTCGGCCACCGACGCCCCGGGATCCGGCCCCGGCTCCCCGGCCGTGCTCGCCGTCCGCTGCCTGCGCGAGCTGACGGGCGGGATGGCGCTGGTCGCCGGCAGGGTCACAGGAACCGGTCGGACTTCAGCCTGAGCTGCTCGGCGAAGTACCCGGGGGCATCGGGCCGCATCCGGGCCAGGGCCACCATCGCCGTCACGATGACGTCGGCGACCTCGGCCTCCACATCGCTCCAGGTGTGCGAGGCGCCCTTGCGCGGGTTGGTGCCCTTGGCCCCGATCACGGCCTGCGCGGCCTCCCCGAACTCCTCGCCGATCTTGAGGATCTGCAGCGTGACGCTCTCCTCGTGCGGCATCCCGCGCTCGCGGTCGTGCGCGTCGAACCGTGCGGCGAGCGCGGCCACCGTCTTCCACTGATCATCCATGCCCCGAACCTAGCGGGAACCGCCCCCTCCGCGGAACAAGATCACGAAAGAGGGGCGGGCGCACCGCGGGGCGGAAACGACGGCGGCCCCGCCGCTCCCGGTGGGGAGCTGCGGGGCCGCCGTGCGCACTTCCTAGAGGTCGAAGTAGAGCTCGAACTCGTGCGGGTGCGGACGCTGGGCGATCGGGGCGATCTCGTGCGTGCGCTTGTAGTCGATCCAGGTCTCGATCAGGTCCGGGGTGAAGACACCGCCGGCGAGGAGGTACTCGTGGTCCTCCTCCAGGGCCTTGAGGACGTCCTCGAGGCTGGTCGGGACCTGCGGGACGTTCGCGTGCTCGTCCGGGGAGAGCTCGTAGAGGTCCTTGTCGATCGGCTCCATCGGCTCGATCTTGTTCTTGATGCCGTCGAGGCCCGCGAGGAGCAGCGCCGAGAAGGCGAGGTACGGGTTCGAGGACGGGTCCGGCGCGCGGAACTCGACGCGCTTGGCCTTCGGGTTCGAGCCCGTGATCGGGATGCGCATGGCGGCGGAGCGGTTGCGCTGCGAGTACACCATGTTGACCGGCGCCTCGAAGCCCGGCACCAGGCGGTGGTACGAGTTCACCGTCGGGTTGGTGAAGGCGAGCAGCGACGGGGCGTGCTTGAGGATGCCGCCGATGTAGTAGCGGGCGGTGTCCGACAGGCCCGCGTAGCCGGCCTCGTCGTAGAAGAGCGGCTCGCCGCCCTGCCACAGGGACTGGTGGACGTGCATGCCCGAGCCGTTGTCACCGAAGATCGGCTTCGGCATGAAGGTCGCGGTCTTGCCGTTGCGCCAGGCGACGTTCTTCACGATGTACTTGAAGAGCATCAGGTCGTCGGCCGCGGCCAGCAGCGTGTTGAACTTGTAGTTGATCTCGGCCTGGCCGCCGGTGCCGACCTCGTGGTGCTGGCGCTCGACCTGCAGGCCCTGGGCGTCCAGCTCGAGGGAGATCTCGGCGCGCAGGTCCGCGAAGTGGTCGACCGGGGCGACCGGGAAGTAACCGCCCTTGTAGCGGACCTTGTAGCCGCGGTTGTTCTCCTCGGAGCCGGTGTTCCAGGCGCCGGCCTCGGAGTCGATGTGGTAGAAGCCCTCGTTCGCGGTGGTCGCGAAGCGCACGCTGTCGAAGATGTAGAACTCGGCCTCGGGACCGAAGAACGCGGTGTCGGCGATGCCGGTGGAGGCGAGGTACGCCTCGGCCTTCTTCGCGATGTTGCGCGGGTCGCGGCTGTAGGCCTCGCCCGTGATCGGGTCGTGGATGAAGAAGTTGATGTTCAGCGTCTTGTCGCGGCGGAACGGGTCCAGACGGGCGGTGCTGATGTCGGCACGCAGCGCCATGTCGGACTCGTGGATCGCCTGGAAGCCGCGGATCGAGGAGCCGTCGAAGGCGAGCTCCTCGGCCGGGTCGAACGCCTTCGCCGGGATGGTGAAGTGCTGCATCACACCGGGCAGGTCGCAGAACCGGACGTCGACGAACTTGACGTCGTTGTCCGCGATGTACTTCTTGATCTCGTCGGCGTTCTGGAACATCCAACTCCTCCTAATCCCGATCCCGGGGGAGGGACGGGCTGTATAGCTCCTGGTGCGTCAGTGCGGTGCCGCACGCTGACCCGACCATAAGCAGGCGGGATTTCCCAAGCATGACCCATTTGTTTCGCACAAGTTAACCAGGGTCCGGCCGGAGGGGCCCGGAGCACCACGGGTACCGTGGTCGGGTGGACAACAGGCAAGCAATCGGATCGTGGCTCTCCGGCCCCCGCGCGGCGGCCGAGGACATGGGCGTCGACTTCGGCTACCCGGGCCAGCGGCTCGGCCTGCCCCGGCAGGGCCCCGGCTCGGCGGCGCGCTTCGGGCGCCGCCTCGGCGGTGTCGCCATCGACTGGATCGCCTGCCAGGTGATCGCATACGGGCTGATCACCGGCGGCAACGCGGCCGCGACGGGCAACTGGACGCTGGCCCTCTTCGTGGCGCTGAGCATCCTGACCCTCGGCACGGTCGGCTTCACTCCCGGAAAGCGCATCGTGGGGCTGCGGGTGGTCGCGGAGGACGGCGGCCGCCTCGGCCTCGGCCGCGTGGTGCTGCGCACGCTGCTGCTGGCGCTGGTCATCCCGGCGCTGGTCTGGGACCGCGACGGGCGCGGCCTGCACGACCGGGCGGCCCGCGCCGTCCAGGTCCGCATCTGACCGCCGCGCACGCACACGGACAGGGGCGCCCCCGAGCCGTAAGGCTGCGGGGGCGCCCCTGTGTGCGTGGTGCGTGCGGCGTCCGTCCGGCCGGACAGGCGCGACAGGCCTGGACGGGCGCGACAGGCCGGACGGACGCCGTATACGAAAAGCGGGTCAGCGCATCTTTCCGCCGCGCGGCATCCGCATGCCCTTGGGCATGGGCCCCTTCGGCAGCGGCATGTTGCTCATGAGGTCGCCCATGGCGCGCAGCTTGTCGTTGGCCTGGGTGACCTGCGGGCCGGCCAGTACGCGCGGCAGCTTCAGCAGCGTCGTGCGCAGCTTCTTCAGCTCGACCTGGCCCTCGCCCTTGCCGACGATGAAGTCGTGCACCGGGACGTCCGGCATGATCCGGGCGAGCTTCCTCTTCTCGGCGGCCAGCAGCGGCTTGACCCGGTTGGGGTTGCCCTCGGCGATCAGCACGACGCCGGCCTTGCCGACGGCCCGGTGGACGATGTCCTGGTTGCGGTTCATCGCGACGGCCGGGGTGGAGGTCCAGCCGCGTCCCACGTTGTCGAGCACGGCCGCGGCCGCGCCGGGCTGCCCCTCCATCTGCCCGAAGGCAGCCCGCTCGGCGCGGCGCCCGAAGACGATCGCCATCGCGAGGAACGCCACCAGGAAGCCCAGGATGCCCAGGTAGACCGGGTGGCCGATCAGGAAGCCGATCGCAAGGAAGACACCGAAGGTGACGATTCCCACGCCCGCGAGGACCAGACCGACCTTGGGGTCGGCCTTGCTCGTCATTTTGTACGTGAGGGCGATCTGCTTCAGTCGCCCGGGGTTCGCAGCAGTCTCTGCGTTTGACTTCCTCGCCATACAGCGAAGTTTACGTGGCCTGGGGAGCCCGGGTCGCCGCGGCCTCGAGTACGTGCTCGGTTTCGACCCGGTCCTTCGCGCGGCGCCGGTCCTCCAGGACGGCCGTCCAGGCGTTGCGTCGGGCACCGCTCATGAGGAGCGATTCGACGCCCCGCAGGGCGTGGGCGAACGACGGAATGGCAATGGCGCGTACGGGCGCGGCCTGCATGATGGCGATCCCTTTCACGGTGCTCACGTCGGTCTGGATGCACAGCGGTGGGGGTGGCAGCGGTGTGCGGCGGTGTGCGCGGTGCGTTGACCTATGGTCACTGATTGGTGTTACCAGGGCATGACCCGCCGGTCAAACGGTGATGAAACATTTACGCGGCCCGTCGGCTCCTCTTCCCACGAAGAGCCTACGGGCCGCGTCGATGCGGTGTTACTTACCGGTAAGAGTTTGTGCCTGAGTTCACAGAGTCCGCGGTGCGGCCCGCGTCACATCCTCGGGCAGGGCGCCGGCGCCTACGCCACGGCGCCGCTGCGCTTCTCCATCGCCTGCTGGTAGAGGCGTCCGGCACGGTACGAGGACCGCACCAGCGGGCCGGACATCACGCCCGAGAAGCCGATCTCCTCGGCCTCCTTCGCCAGCTCGACGAACTCGTCCGGCTTCACCCAGCGCTCGACGGGGTGGTGCCGCGGCGAGGGCCGCAGGTACTGGGTGATGGTGATGAGCTCGCAGCCCGCCTCGTGCAGGTCGCGCAGGGCCTGCGAGATCTCCTCGCGCTCCTCGCCCATGCCGAGGATCAGGTTCGACTTGGTCACGAGGCCGTACGCACGCGCCTTGGTGATCACCTCGAGCGAGCGCTCGTAGCGGAAGCCGGGGCGGATGCGCCGGAAGATCCGCGGAACGGTCTCCACGTTGTGGGCGAAGACCTCGGGGCGGGAGGCGAAGACCTCCTCCAGCAGCTCCGGGACCGCGTTGAAGTCGGGGGCCAGCAGCTCGACCTTGGTGCGGCCGCCCTCGCGGCCGGCGGTCTGCTGGTGGATCTGGCGCACGGTCTCCGCGTACAGCCAGGCGCCGCCGTCCGCCAGGTCGTCGCGCGCGACGCCGGTGATGGTGGCGTAGTTCAGGTCCATCGTGACGACCGACTCGCCGACGCGGCGCGGCTCGTCCCGGTCCAGGGCCTCGGGCTTGCCGGTGTCGATCTGGCAGAAGTCACAGCGCCGGGTGCACTGGTCGCCGCCGATGAGGAAGGTGGCCTCGCGGTCCTCCCAGCATTCGTAGATGTTCGGACAGCCGGCCTCCTGGCACACCGTGTGCAGCCCCTCGCCCTTCACGAGGTTCTGCATCTTCGTGTACTCGGGACCCATCTTCGCCCGGGTCTTGATCCACTCGGGCTTGCGCTCGATGGGGGTCTGGCTGTTGCGGACCTCCAGGCGCAGCATCTTGCGTCCGTCGGGTGCGACTGCGGACACGACCGGCTCCCTGTGACTGTGATTCCTCGGCGCCCACCAGGGTACGCCCGTAATTTCGTACGCTCTTACGTCGGCCAACCTGCGGGGGGCCGGACGCATTCCCCGGGGCTAGGCGCCCGCGGCGGTCTCGATCTCGCGCGGCCGCAGCTCGGCGTGCTCCAGTACGTCCTTCAGGTGCTTCTCCACGACCGGCACGACCTCGGCCATGGAGACCTCGCGGCCCAGTTCGTACGAGAGCGAGGTCACACCCGCGTCCCGGATGCCGCAGGGCACGATCCGGTCGAACCAGGTGTTGTCGGGGTTCACGTTGAACGAGAAGCCGTGCATCGTGACGCCCTTGGCCACGCGGATCCCGATCGCGGCGAGCTTGCGGTCCTCGCGCCGCTGGCCGGCGTTGGAGGGGGCGTACTCGGGGCCGTTGAGCCGGGCGTCGAACTCCTCGTCGTGCAGCCGCGGGTCGAGGTCGAGGGAGAGGCCGCCGATCTTCGGGCGCTCCTCGACGGGGTCGCCGAGGACCCACACGCCGGAGCGGCCCTCGACCCGGGTGGTCTCCAGGCCGAAGTCGGCGGCGGTGCGGATGAGCGCCTCCTCCAGGCGGCGCACGTGCGCGACCACGTCCACCGGCCGGGGCAGCTTCATGATCGGGTAGCCGACGAGCTGGCCCGGGCCGTGCCAGGTGATCTTGCCGCCGCGGTCCACGTCGACGACGGGCGTGCCGTCGAGCGGGCGCTCGCTGTCGGCGGTGCGGCGGCCGGCCGTGTACACGGGCTCGTGCTCCAGCAGCAGGCAGGTGTCGCCGATCTCGTCCGCGAAGCGGGCCGCGTGGACCCGGCGCTGCTCCTCCCACGCCTCGGTGTACTCGACGTAGTCCGGCCCGAAGCCCAGATGGACAAACCCAAGCTCAGCCACCGCAGCGCCTCCTCGTTGAACCTGCTGTGTGCACGCATCGCACCGGTCCAGGGTACGGCGGCCCCCTGCGGGCCCCTCAGGCGCCCG
Source organism: Streptomyces sp. NPDC046866 (assembly GCF_040704625.1). Lineage (NCBI taxonomy): Bacteria > Bacillati > Actinomycetota > Actinomycetes > Kitasatosporales > Streptomycetaceae > Streptomyces > Streptomyces sp. NPDC046866. Next base: position 32,431 of record NZ_JBEYXN010000032.1, on the reverse strand, counting down.
TCTCCGCAGGCCCGGGCGCCGGTGGAGCAGCCGGTTCGGGGGCCGGCAGCAGCCGGGGCGGCCTGCGCCCCTTGGGCGGCCGGTCGGGGTCCTCGTCGGCGCGCGGCAGCCGCCGGTGGCCCTCCGAATGGTCGTTGACCCAGCCGCACACGCCGCACGCGTACCGGCCGTCGAGCCCGGCGATGTACGTGCCGCACCGGCGGCACTCGGCCTCGGTCAGCTCGGGCGCGGGCAGCGGCGCGGTGGCGTCGCCGGCGCCGTCGGCGGCGGGCGGCTGCGCGGGAGCGGGTCTGGGGCTCATGTGACGCAGCGTACGCGGGCGGCGTCGACCCGGCCGTAAAGAGCCCTACCGATTCTGCACACGATCGGATGAATCTGGGGCAGAGGGGGCGGCGTAGGGGAAGTTCGCCGCTACATTCACGCCGTTCACAGGGCCGGGACCCCGGTCCGTCACGTCAGGAAACCGTGGAGCCGATGACGGAACGACCCGCGCAGCACGTCCCCAACCGGCAGCTCGCGGCGCTGATCGCGGAAGCCGGGTTCTCCAACGCCGGTCTGGCCCGCCGCGTCGACCAGCTCGGCCTGGAGCACGGCCTCGATCTGCGGTACGACAAGACCTCCGTGACCCGGTGGCTGCGCGGGCAGCAGCCCCGCGGCACCACCCCGGCGCTGATCGCCGAGGTCTTCACCCGGCGCCTGGGCCGCCGGCTCTCCGCGCAGGACCTGGGCCTGGACGCCTGCGCGCCGGTCTACGCCGGCCTGGAGTTCGCGGCCACCCCCGAGGAGGCGGTGGACATCGCCAGCGGGCTGTGGCGCAAGGACTCCGGCTCCCACGCCGAGCTGCGGAAGATCGCGTTCACCCCGGCCGGGCTGGTGGTGCCCAGCCGGGACTGGCTGATCGGGCGGCCCGACGAGCGGGTGGGCCGGGGCGCCGACCCCGCGGCCGCGGCCCGGGTCCCGCTCCAGGGGCGCACCTCGGTGCCCCGCCAGCGGCAGATCGACCGCGGGCCGGGCCAGCGGGTCACCGGCGGGGACATCGCCGCGCTGCGCTCGGTCAGCGAGCTGTTCAAGACCCTCGACCAGACCTACGGCGGCGGGCACGCCCGCCAGGCCCTCGTGCGCTACCTGGAGCACGAGGCCGAGCCGATGCTCCGCGGCACCTACGGCGAGACCACCGGCCGCCGGCTCTTCGCGGCCGCCGCCGACCTGACCCGGCTGGCCGGCTGGACCTCGTACGACATCGCCGCGCACGGGCTCGCCCAGCGCTACTTCGTCCAGGCCCTGCGGCTCGCCCAGGCCGCCGCGGACCGGCCGTACGGCAGCTACGTGCTGGTGACCATGAGCCGGCAGGCGGTCTACCTCGGCCACGGCCGGGAGGCGGTGCAGCTGGCCCGGGTGGCGCAGCAGGGCATCGGCTCCGGCCCGCCACCGGTGGTCCAGGCGCTGCTGCACTCCGCCGAGGCGCGCGGGCACGCGGTGCTGGGCGAGGTCCGGGCGGCGACGGCCGCGCTGGTGCGGGCCGAGCGCTGCCTCGGCGCGGCCCGGCCGGGCGACGACGTGCCGTACTGGGCGAAGTTCTTCGACGAGGCCCAGCTCGCCGACGAGTTCGGGCACTGCCACCGCGACCTCCAGCAGTACCGGGCCTCGGCGCAGCACGCGGAGCGCTCGCTGCAGCTGCGGGCGCCCGCGTTCGCCCGCTCGCGGCTGTTCTGCCGGGTGGTGCTGGCCACGGCCCGGCTGGGGCTGGGCGAGCTGGACCAGGCGTGCGCCCTGGGCGCGGAGGCGGCGCAGCAGGCGATGGAGATGCGCTCGGTGCGCGCGGTGGAGTACGTACGGGACTTCGAGCGGCGGCTGGAGCCGTACCGGGACGCGGCGGCCGTGCGGACCTACCGGGACCGGGTCGCGGCGCTGTCGTGAGACGGGCCCGGCTCCGCAGGGGGGAACCGGGCCCGTGGCCGGTGGTTCTCAGGCCACCGCCGGGAGGCTGCTCTCGGCGGTGGCCGGGAGCCGGATGCCGAAGTCGCGCAGGACGGCGGTGGAGGCCCGCCGGGCCGAGTGCAGCGCGCCCTGGACGGTGTTGGCGTCGCGGTGGTCCCCGCACACGTACAGCCCGGCCAGCACCCGCACCGGGCGCCGCAGGTCGTACGGGGGCGGCATCGCCGGCACGGCCTCGGGGGCGTGGTGGACGGCGAGGAGGTCCCAGTCCCGGGTGGCGGTGTCGTACAGCCGGGCCAGCCGTGAGGCGACGGTGCGCACGGGCGGCGGCGGCCCGAGCACGGTGGTGGTGACCAGGCTGCGGCCGGCCGGGGCCCGCGTCGGGTCGACCGCGCTCATCACGGCGGTGTGCGCGACGGGCCAGCGGCGGTCCCCGTCGAGCAGGAGCGAGCCGTCCCGGGGCAGCGGGGCGGCGGTGGCGTGGTGGATGACGGTGACCTCGTGGAAGCCGGGCACCCGCAGCCCGGGCAGCAGCTCCGCGGCGGCCCGCGCCCCCGTGGCCAGGACCAGGGACCGGCAGCTGAAGTCGCCGTGCTCCTCGGTGGTGACGCCCTGGGTGGCCACCGAGCGGACCCGGACCCCGGTACGGACGGTGCCCGGCGGCAGGGCGGCGGCGAGCAGCCGCGGCAGGGCCGCGGCGCCGCCCTCGGGCACGGCGAGCCGGCCGCGGGCGAAGGCGCGCAGGGCCAGGTCGGCGACGCGGCTGGAGGTGGTGAGCTCCGGGTCGCGCAGCAGGGCGGCGAGCAGCGGCCGCAGCGCCGTGCCGAGGGCGCGGGAGCGCAGGGCGGCCGCGGCGGTGCGCTCGGGCCGCGCGAGGACGCGCTCGACGGGGGTCGCGGCGAGCCGGCCGAGGTAGGCGCTGAGCCGTGCCTGGTCGAAGGAGCCGCTGGCCAGCGCGCGGGCGGGGGTGGTGGCCCCGGCGCGCAGCGGTTTGCCGTCGGTGTGGACGAGGACCCCGGGCGCGAAGGGCCGCAGGACCAGGGAACCGAGGCCGGGCGTCCGGTCGAGCTCCGTGTACGAGGTGTTGAGCAGCTGGCCGACCCGGTCGAGCCGGAAGCCGTCGGCGTGCTCGGTGGCCATCCGGCCGCCGGGGTCGTCCGCCGCCTCCAGGACGGTGACGGTGACCCCTGCCGCGATCAGGTGCTGTGCCGCCGCGAGTCCTGAGACCCCGGCTCCTACGATGACGACGTCCGCATGCTGTGCGGCGCGGTGCGAGCTGCTGAGCACGTGCCCCTCCCCGAGGTCGGCGCGGCTGTGTGGGGATCCTCCTTCCCCCAACGGGCTCGAGGGGAACCCGAGTTCGGTGCGGTATTACGGTCGGATCCGGTCGCACGCCGGTCGCACACGGGTCACATACGGTCGCACGGGGGCGGCGCGTGCGCCGCGGCTCACCCCGGCCGCCGTCCGCTCCGCGTACGCCGCCTTCGGCACCGCCGCCGCCGGGGAGCGAAGCGGCCGGACTCAGGCCGTCGGCCGGCCGAGCGCCGCCCGGATCGCCTCCTCGATGCCGGGGTGGCGGAAGACGAAGCCCGACTCCAACAGCCGGGCCGGCAGCGCCCGCTGACTGCCCAACACGTCCTGGGAGAGCTCGCCCAGGACGGCGCGCAGGACGGGCGCCGGCACCGCCATCAGCGTCGGGCGGCGCAGCACCCGACCCATCGCCGCGGTCACCTCGCGGTTGGTCAGCGGCTCCGGGGCGGTGAGGTTGACCGGGCCCGACAGCTGCGGGCTGTCGATCAGGTGCCGCAACGCCGCGATCTCGTCGTGCAGGGAGATGTACGACCAGTACTGGCGGCCGCTGCCGAGCCGCCCTCCCATCCCGGCCCGGAAGACCGGGAACATCCGGCCCCATGCGCCGCCCTCCCCGGCGACCACCAGGCCGGTGCGGGCGAACACCGTCCGGACGCCCGCCCGCTGGGCCGGAGCGGCGGCCGCCTCCCACTCCACGCAGACCTCGGGCAGGAAGCCGCGCCCGGCCGGGGCCGTCTCGTCGACGGGCCGGTCGCCGGTGTCCCCGTAGTAGCCGACGGCCGAGCCGCTGACGAAGACCGCGGGGGGCTCCTCCAGCGCGGCGACCGCCCGGGCCATCGCCGCGGTGCCCTCGACCCGGCTGTCCCGGATGACCTTCTTGTACGCGGGGGTCCAGCGGTGGTCGCCGATTCCGGCGCCGGCCAGGTGGACCACGGCCGCGCAGCCGGCCAGGGCGGCGGGGTCGACGTAGCCGCGCGGCGGATCCCACCGCGCCTCGTCGGGCGCGGCCGGCTCCCGCCGCACGAACCGGACCACGTCGTGGCCGTCCGCCCGCAGGGACCGCACGAGTGCACTGCCGATGAGCCCGGTGGAACCGGTGACCGCGATGCGCATGCGCCCATGATGCCGGTGCCTGCGGCTGCGGGCGCATGACCCCGCGCCCGCGCCGCTGCGCGGAGCCGTCCCCTCCCCGCCCCTTCCCGCTGTGCCGGATATGCGGCTCCGCCGCGTGGCGGGGCTCCCCCCCCCGGACCCTCCCCCAGCTACCGCCGGGGGGCAGCCCCGCCGGCGTTCGAGGCGAACCAGGTCCGGGCGGAGCCCGGTTTCGGGAAGGGGGGGAGGGGACGGGCTCCGCGCAGCGGCATCAGCGGCGGCGGCCGGGGCCGGGTCAGGTCGTGCCGAGCCAGGTGCCCACCCCGTACGTGACCGCCATGGCAAGGGCGCCGCCGGCGACGTTCCGCAGGACCGCCCGGCGGGCAGGCGCACCGCCGAGCCGCGCACTGACCACCCCGCACAGCGTGAGCGCGGCCACCACGGCCGCCGCCGTCACGGGCACCCGCCACGACGGCCCGGGCAGGACGATCGCCAGCAGCGGCAGCACGGCGCCCACCGTGAAGGCGACCAGGCTGGCGAACGCCGCGTGCCAGGGGTTGGCCAGCTCGTCGGGGTTGATGCCGAGCTCCACCCTGGCATGGGCGCGCAGCGCGTCCCGCGCCGTCAGCTGCTCCGCCGCCTCCCGGGCCAGGCCCCGGCTCAGCCCGCGGGCCGCCAGCAGCTCGGTCAGCTCCTCCAGCTCCGCCTCCGGCTCCGTCGCGAGCTCGCGCCGCTCCAGCTCCAGCGCGGCCCGCTCGGAGTCCCGCTGGGAGCTGACCGACACGTACTCCCCCGCCGCCATCGACAGGGCCCCGGCCAGCAGCCCCGCCACGCCCGCCGCCAGGATCGCCGGGCGCGAGGTCGTCGCCCCGGCCATGCCGACCACCAGGCCCGCGGTGGAGATGATCCCGTCGTTCGCCCCGAGCACCCCCGCCCGCAGCCAGTTCAGCCGGGTGCTCATCGCCCCGCTCGGCGTCGCTTCCGTCACGGGACCACTGTCGGCGCACGGGCGCCGGCGGGCCACCCGACGGGCCGGTCCGGGGTGCGCGGCCCCTGCCCCCGTACCAGGGTGGAGGAGTGAGACGCCGACGCCAGGAGCCGGGCTGGCTGCGCGGGGAGCCACCGCCGCGCTGGGCCCGTATCGCGCCCGCGGTGGCCCTGGCGGTGCTGGTGCTGGCGCAGCGGCTCACGCCGGGCGTCGAGCTGGGCTACTTCCTGGCCGGGCTGCCCCCGGTGGCGGCCTTCGCGTACGGGGCGGCGGGCACCGCCGTCTTCGCCGGGCTGGTCCTCGCCCTGCTCGGGGTGCCGTGGACGGGGATGGCGCACCCCCGCGGCGCGGACCTGGCCACGGTGGCCGCGATCGGCCTGCTCAGCGTGGTGATCGCCTGGGTGCGGCGGCGGCGCGACGCCCAGTTGGTCAACGTGCGGACCGTCGCGGAGGCGGCGCAGCTGGCGGTGCTGCCGCCGGTGCCGGAGCGGGTCGGCCCGGTGCGCTGCGCCGGGCTGTACCGGGCGGCGCAGCACGGCACCCTGGTCGGCGGGGACCTGTACGACGTGCGGGGCGGCCCGTACGGGGTGCGGGCCCTGGTCGGGGACGTGCAGGGGCACGGCCTGGCCGCCGTCGGCACGGTGGCGGCGCTGCTCGGCGCGTTCCGCGAGGGGGTACTGGACGACCCGGAGCTGACGGGGGTCGCCGCCCGGCTCGACCGCAGGCTGCTGGCCGACACCGCCGGCTCGGCGAACGCCGCCGTCGAACACCCGGAGCTGTTCGCCACGGCCCTGCTGCTGGAGTTCCCGCCCGGGCTCGACCTCGTACGGATCGTCTCGTGCGGGCATCCGCCGGCGCTCCTGCTGCGCGGCCGGTCGGTGTCGGAGGTGGCCGTGGAGCCCGGTCCGCCCCTCGGGCTCGGGCTCGCCGGAGGCGCCGGTGCCGGGGTCACGGGCGTCCCGCTGCGGCCGGGGGACCGGCTGCTCGCCGTCACGGACGGGGTCACCGAGGCCCGGGACGCGGCCGGCCGCTTCTACCCCCTGGCCGCCCGCATCCCGGTCGTGGCCACCCCCGCCGCGGCGGACCCGGCCGGGCTGGTCGGCGCCCTGTGGCAGGACCTCGTCACCTTCACCTCGGGCGGCCCGCGCGACGACGTGGCCCTGCTGGTGCTCTACGCGGAGGACGGGGCGGAGGGGGCGTGAGGGCGGGGGGCGGAGGCGGCCGGCCGAACGGGCGGAGCGGCCGGGAACGGGCAGAACGGGCGGAACGGGCGGAGCGCCCCGGCCGGCCGCCGGAACGCCCCGCCCGGGCCGGCTCAGCCCGCGTTGCTGACGATGTACGCGCGCACCAGCTTGCACGTGGTGTTCGACGGCCGGTGGATGCCCGTCCGGACGGCCATGGTGCGGATCTTCCGGTTGGTGGCCCGCCGGGCGTCGTACGTCCCCGAGTCCAGCAGGGATATCGCCAGCCGCATCGCCTTCAGCCGGCGGTTGTGGCTCTCGTACCACTCCCGGGGCAGCCCTGCGGGCAGCGGCTTCTTCTTGACGGGCCGAAGTGTCGTGGCAGTGGCCATCTACAGCCTCCCAAACGGTAGTTGGCTTCCTGTCGGACTTCCTTGTTCTCCCCTGATTTTACGGTGGGGCACTGACAAAGGCCCTGGCCAGACGGCCCTGGCTAGGCTGGAGGCCATGGAGATCTGGATCAATCCCGCCTGCTCGAAGTGCCGCAGCGCACTGACCCTGCTCGACGCCGAGGGCGCCGACTACACGGTCCGCCGCTACCTGGAGGACGTGCCCTCCGAGGACGAGATCCGCGAGGTGCTGGGCCGACTCGGCCTGGAGCCCTGGGACATCACGCGCACCTCCGACCCCCTCGCCAAGGAGACCGGGGTGCGGGAGCTGCCGCGCGAGGCGACCGAGGAGGCCCGGGCCCGCTGGATCGCCCACCTGGCGGCGCACCCGAAGCTCATCCAGCGGCCCATCATCACCGCGGAGGACGGCACGGCCGTGGTCGCCCGCTCGGAGGAGGCCGTCCGCGAGGCCCTCTCCCGCCGCGGCTGACCCCCGGGGCGCGCGCCCGCACCGCTCCGCCGGCTTCGGCGTCCTGTCCTCATCCCGTGCTCACGCCCCCACCTCGTAGGGTGTGAAACCGACCAAAGGATAGATATCGGACCAAAGGAGCACCGTGCGTACACCGCTGAACCCGCAGCCTCCGACCGGACCCGGTCCGCGCGTCCCCCCGGCCCACCGCGGCTCCGACTGGATGTTCGGCGGGGTGTACGGCACCGTCCTCGCGTCCGCGCTGCTCGCCGCGCTCGACCGGGAGGGCGGGCCGTACCTCCCGGTCCAGGACGCCGGCTGGATCCTGGTCACCGCCGTGGCGGCGGGGCTCGCGCACGGGTACGCGCACCACATGGCCGAACACCGGACCGGCTCCCCCGCCCACCGGTGGCGGCTGCTGCTGCGGGCGCTGTGGACCGAGTGGCCGATCGTCGCGGCCACCGGGCCCACCGTCCTGCTGCTGCTCCTGGCCGGGTTCGCGGACCTGTCCTCCACCGGGGTGACGGCCGTCGGGCTCGGCCTGAACACCGCGCTGCTGTTCGCCTGGGGTTCCTCCGTGGCGCTCCGCGTCCGCTACCGGATCGGCCCGGCCCTGCTCATCGGCCTCGCGGACGCCACCATCGGGCTGGTCATCATCGCCGCCAACGCCGTTCTGAAATAAGTCACTTTTCCGGCAGGGCGTTTCGATCGGGACCGTAGTGTGCGTGGCTGTCGCCGCCCGGGCTCTCGAAGGCGCTGGCCTGGTCCGGGGGGCCCGTTCCACGAACAGGAGACCCATGCGTACCGCACTGCTCAAGCACGGGCCGCGCGCGGCGGCCGCCTTGACCGCGCTCGTTCTCGCCGCTTCCCTCGGCGGTCCGGCCGCCGCCGAGACCGCAGCCGGCACGGCAGCCGGCACGGCAGCCGACAGCGCCGCCACCGCCACCGCCACCGGCGGCGCGGACCCCGCCCGGCGGGCACCGGCCTCCGTCGACGTGAAGGTCACCGCGTCCGGGATCGAGGCGCCGCCGTCCGCGCAGGCGGGGCTGGTGTCCTTCCGGGTCACCACCGACGACCCGAACGGGCACCTCCTGCAGGCCTTCCGGCCGCACGCGGGCGTGACCGCGGACCAGGTGCTGGCCGACCTCGCCAAGGCCGTCAGCCACCGGCCCGTCCCCACCGCCGAGGGCATCGCCGCGGTGCGCGACGAGGCGGAGCTGTTCGGCGGGGCGCAGGTCACCCCGTCGGTGCCGGAGACCTTCACCACCCCGATCGGCGCGGGCGAGGTCGTCCTGCTGGACTTCAGCGCCTTCCTCGCAGACCCGGCGCATCCGGTCACCCGCACCCTCCGGCTGCGCGGCGACCGGCCGTACGCGACCCCCGGGAGCCCGAGCGGCACGGCGGGCCTCGCCGACAGCCTCGTGCTCGAACGGGACACCGCCGACGGCCCCCGCTTCGAGGTGCACGGCCTGGACCGGGCCGGGGAGAGCATCCTGGTGCACAACGCCTCGGCCGAACTGCACGAGATGGCGCTGCAGCCCGTCGCGCCCGGCACCACGGACGCGCAGATCCAGGCCGTCTTCGACCGCACGGCGCCCGGTCCGCTGCCCTACGCCGGACGCCCCGTCGGCCTCGGTGTCGTCTCCCCCGGCCGGTCGGTGCTGCTGGAGACGCGGAACCTGCCGCCGGGCACGTACGTCCTGCTCTGCTTCGTGCCGGACGACGTGACCGGGCTCCCGCACGCCGTCAAGGGCATGCACCAGGTCGTCGTCCTCACCTGACGCCCGGTCGGCTCCGCGCGACCCTGTCGGGTCCGGTCCGCTCCGGCCCCTCCCGGGGCCCGCTCAGACCGGCAGTTGCGCCTCCGCCTGCGCCAGGATCTCCGTCAGCCGCGCCGCGAACCGCGCGTCGCGCGCGTCCGGCACCCCGGTGCGGGCGGCGTTGAGCAGCGCGTCCAGCGCCCGCCCGTACGCGCCCGGTACGTCGGTCCAGTCGGGCAGCGAGAAGACGCCCTCGGCCCCGCGCACCTCCAGCCCCACCCCGGCGGCCGCGACGGGCGCGCCGAGGCTGAGGACGGCGGTGCTGGCCGCGCCCGAGGTGTGGCGCAGCGCCAGCTGGACCACGTCGGACGGCCCCCGGGCGGCGGTGACGGAGGTGACCTCGCCCAGGACCGGGATCAGGACGGACAGGGCGTGCGGGCCGACGTCCCACAGGCCGCCCCTGGCCTTGCGCCAGGGCGAGTCGGCGTACGCGCTGGGCGCGCCGTCGGGCGGGAAGACGGCGCCGAGCCAGTGGGCGCTGGCTGTGAACCAGCCGGAGCGGCGGGCCTGCTCCTCGACCCAGGCCGCGGCCGGCTCGGCGAAGCGGAGGGTGAGGAAGACGACGGAGGCGACGCCGTGGCGTTCGGCGGCGTCGGCGACGGCGCGGGCGTCCTCGACGGTCGTGGCGACGGGCTTGTCGAGCAGGAGTCCGCAGCCCGCGGCGGCGGCGCGCACGGCGAGCGGGGCCTGCACGTCGGGCGGGAGGGCGAAGGCGGCCACGTCGCAGTCGGCGAACAGGGCGTCGGGATCGTCGTACACCTTCACCCCGTACGCCTCGGCGAGCTCGGCCGCGGCCTCGCGCCGGCGGCCCCAGATCCCGGCGAACTCGGTTCCGGCGTGGGCGGCCAGGGCGGGCGCGTGCGTACGGCGCGCCCAGGGGCCGGTGCCCAGCAGGCCGACGCGGGACCGGGCGGGCGGACGGGAGGATTCCGACGCGCCGCCGGTCGAGGTCAAATCATACGAAATGCTCACCATGTCAGTCTGCCGCACGCGGACGGGCGAGCCGGCAGCGACCCGCACAAGCCGCCCGGCCTGCGGGGTAAACCCCGGTAACACGGGGTTCACACACGGGCAACGGAGGGGAAATCGCCACGGGGCACGCTGCGGACTACACCGCAGCACCGCCCGCCGCAGCATCCGCAGAGCCTGCCCGGCGCGGCGCGACGCACCGAAGGATGGGGCCCGTGAGCTACAAGGCTGAGTACATCTGGATCGACGGCACCGAGCCGACGGCCAAGCTGCGCTCCAAGACGAAGATCCTCGCCGACGGCGCCGAGCTGCCGATCTGGGGCTTCGACGGTTCGAGCACCAACCAGGCCGAGGGGCACGCCTCCGACCGCGTCCTGCAGCCGGTGTTCTCCTGCCCGGACCCGATCCGCGGCGGGAACAACCTCCTCGTGCTGTGCGAGGTGCTGAACATCGACATGACCCCCCACGAGTCGAACACCCGCGCGCTGCTGCGCCCCGTCGCCGAGAAGTTCGCCGGGCAGGAGCCGATCTTCGGCATCGAGCAGGAGTACACCTTCTTCGACGGCCAGCGGCCGCTGGGCTTCCCGGTCGGCGGCTTCCCGGCTGCGCAGGGGGGCTACTACTGCGGTGTCGGCTCGGACGAGATCTTCGGCCGCGAGATCGTCGAGAAGCACCTCGACCACTGCCTGGCCGCGGGACTGGACATCTCCGGCATCAACGCCGAGGTCATGCCCGGCCAGTGGGAGTTCCAGGTGGGGCCGCTCGGCCCGCTGGAGGTCGCGGACCAGCTGTGGGTCGCGCGCTGGCTGCTGTACCGCACCGCCGAGGACTTCAACGTCTCCGCGACGCTGAACCCGAAGCCGGTGAAGGGCGACTGGAACGGCGCGGGCGCGCACACCAACTTCTCCACGAAGGCGATGCGCGAGGACTACCGCGCCATCATCTCCGCCTGCGAGGCGCTGGGCGAGGGCAGCAAGCCGCTGGACCACGTCAAGAACTACGGCGCGGGCATCGACGAGCGCCTGACGGGTCTGCACGAGACCGCCCCGTGGAACGAGTTCAGCTACGGCGTCTCCGACCGCGGTGCCTCGGTGCGCATCCCGTGGCAGGTGGAGAAGGACGGCAAGGGCTACATCGAGGACCGCCGCCCGAACGCCAACGTGGACCCGTACGTGGTGACCCGTCTGATCACGGACACCTGCTGCACCGGCCTGGAGAAGGACGGCCTCGTCTGACGGGCCCCTGACATGCGCCGACGCCCGCCGAACCGCAACGGTCCGGCGGGCGTTGCCGTGTCCCCCCTGCCTGAATATGAGATTCCGATCCACCTGGTGAGACGGGGTCTGCCCCGTGCGGCACTCATCTGCTTCAATGGCCCCATGGCCAGCCCTTCGTACACCTCGACCGGTCGCAGCGACCTCGAGCCGTTCTGGCCGTCCCGTCAGGATCACGACTTCGACCGGGTGTGTTGCCGCGCGACGAACGCGCCGGCCCTCTAAAGCCTCCCGGGACTCGAACCGACCTTCCCCGAGGCCTTCGGTCTGCGCGGTGCAACGACGACGTACGCACGTCCTCCTGCCGACCACTCCGCGTGAAAGAGCTGACCACTCATGTCTCCTCAGACCCGTTCCCTGACGTCCGCCGCCACCGCTGCGACCGCACCCCTGCCCTTCCCCTCCAGTCCGCGCCACCGGCTGCGCGCCGTGGCCCCGGACGAGGCGGCCCGGGTCGCCGACCTGCTGCCGCCCGGCGCCACCTGGCTGCCCGCGCCGCAGCACTCCCTGCCGGCGCTTCCGGGCCAGCCGCCGATGGTCGGCTACCTGGTCCTCGTGCCCGCCGACCAGCAGCCGATCGCCTTCGCCCCGCAGTCCGTTCCCGCTCCGGCCGCCCCCGCGGCGTCCTCCACCACCACCGGTGACGCCCTGGTCCGCATCGACACCGCGCAGCGCACCGCCGAGGTCGACGGCCAGGTACTGGACCTGACCTACCTGGAGTTCGAGCTGCTGGCCCACCTGGTGGCGCACCCGCACCGGGTGCACAGCCGGGACCAGCTGGTCACCACGGTGTGGGGCTACGGCCACGTCGGCGACGGCCGGACCGTCGACGTCCACGTGGCCCGCCTCCGCCGCAAGCTGGGCGCCTCCCACCGAGGCGCCATCCAAACGGTCCGCCGCGTCGGCTACAAGTACGCCCCCTGACCACCCCTCCCCCCAGCCCGCGCGGCGCGCCATCCCGGCCCGCGCGGCTGTTGAGCGCTGGGGCTCCCCCAGCGGTAGGTGGCTGGGGGGAGGTCCGGGCGGAGCCAACCAGCCCGCGCGGCGTTTGAGCGCAACGGTCCGGGCGGAGCCCGGGAAACGGTGAAAGGGCGGGTAGGGGACAAGCCCCGCAGGGCCCGGCCCCCGCCCGCCCCGCCCACCCGGCCCCGCGCGGCGCCGCCCGCCCCCGCAACGACGGTGGGCCCGCACCCCGACAGAGGTACGGGCCCCCCGCTCAGGAGCGGCGCCGGCGCCGGCGCCGAAGCCGAAGCCGAAGCCGAAGCCGGCGCTACCCGGCGGCCACGACCCCCCGCCGCCCGGCAACCACCCCGACCACCACGTCGACCACGAGGAAGACGGCAAGGCTGATCCCGAGCAACGGCACGAACCACCCCACCACGCCCGTCACGGCGACCAACGGAAGCAGCACAGTCACCGGCACCTTGCGCCAGGCTCCCCGCGGCTGGACCCGCCCGACCGAGACCCTCCGCTCCTTGGTGGGCCGCCGCAGCCACCACATCCGGTAGCCCCAGAACACCAGGAACATCAGCGCCACGGCCAAGGCAGCCAGACCGATCTGGTTGACGAGACCGAAGGTCAACCCCATGTGCAGGTCGATGCCGAAGCGGGTCAGCTTCGCGAGGACGGGGTAGTCCGAGAACCGCAGCACGTCGAGGACGCGCCCGTCGGCGGGGTCGACGGCGACGGAGTCGAGGTGGACCGGGAACTGCCGGTCCTTCTCCTTGATGACGTAGCCCTTGCCCTTGGCCGGCAGCGTGACCTGGAGGGTCTCGGTGATGCCGGCACGGTGCGCGGCCGCCACGGCGGCGTCGATGCCGATGTCGGCGGTGGGCGCCGGCGGCGGCATCTCCATGCCCTCGGTCATCACGTGCCCGGCGTGCTCGTCACCGCCGGCCGCCGCGTCCGCCCCGGCGGCGGGCGTGGCGGAGACCGACGGGGTGGCACCGCCCAGGCGGTCCTGGAGCTGCCCGATGTGGTCACCGGCGTACTTCGACCAGGTCAGGCCGGTGGCCGAGAGCGCGACCAGACCGGTGACGGCCCACAGGCCGACGGCCCCGTGCCAGGAGAGCGTCTTGCGGCGGCCGGTGGCCTTGCGGTCGGGCAGGACCAGCTGCGCCTTGCGGGAGCGGCGCCGGCCGATCCACAGGGCGAGGCCGCCGAGGGCGACCACCCACAGCCAGCTCGCGGCGAGTTCGCTGTAGTTCCGGCCGAATTCGCCCAGCTGGAGGTTGGAGTGGAACTCGCTGAGCCAGGCGCGCAGCGGCAGTGCGTCGCCGGAGGTGGTCAGCGCGCCGTTGACCTCGGCCGTGTACGGGTCCACGAACACGGTGCGGTTCCGGCCCTCTTCCAGCCCGGGAACCTCCATGATCACGCGTGTGGTGGCCTCGGAGTCCGGGGCGGGCCACACGCCGACGACCTTCCCGGAGGGCTCGGCGCGCCGGGCCGCCGCGACCTGGTCGGCGAGCGTCCGCTCGCTGTCCCCGACGTGGGAGACGGTCAGCTCGTCGGCGTAGATGATCTTCTCGGCCTGCCACGAGCCCGCGTAGAGCAGGCCGGTGGCCGCGGCCAGGAAGAGCAGGGGGGCTATCAGGATCCCTGCGTAGAAGTGCATGCGCAGGAGCAGCGGCCGCAGGGCCGCCCAGGCGCCGGGCCGGGCGGCCCCGGCGGGTGCGGGTGCGGCTGCGGGTGCGGGTGTGTCGGCGTCCCGGGTGCGGGCGCCCTGGGCCTGGTCAAGAGACATGGTGGTCCTAGCGGTTGGCGAAGACATGGGTGAACCGGCCCCAGGTCTCGCCCCCTCACCGCGAGCGGGAGGTGCGCCGGTCGTCAGGCGCAGGCAGGACGGCCGGGGGCCGTGGCGCGGATGTCCGGCCGCAGCGGCGGCCCGCGGCGCACCAGGGCGTGGGCGGCCACGGCCCCGCGCAGCCGGTGCGGCCGCGGGTGTGCGGGCCGGTGCGCGGGCGGCTGCGGAACGTCGGCCGGGCGGGCCCGCAGCAGGGCGAGCGCGCGGGCGAGCGGCCGGGCCGCCAGCAGGGCGGTGGCGCCGGCGGTCGCGGCGAGCCGGAAGACGGCGGCCTCGCCCCGCGCGAGCCAGGCGGCGCAGAAGAGTGCCGCGAGCACGTGGGCGGCGATCATGCCGAGGCCGCCGTGCCCGGCCGTCCCGGCCATGTCGCCCAGGGCGCCCATGCCGTCCATGCCCTCCATGCCCTCCATGCCGCCCATGCCGTGCCTCGGCGCTGGCACCCCCTCCGGCGGGGCGGCGTGCAGGGCCGCGCCCTCGGCGTGGTGGTGGCCGGGCATCGGCCCGGGCAGGTGCCGGCCGACGGTGTGCCGGCCGGTCTGGCTGCCGGAGAAGAGGAGGTGCAGGACCGCCTGCACGGCGAGGAGGGCCGCGCCGATCCCCACGGGCCCCCTGCGGCGGCCGGCGCCGAGCCAGGCGAGCCCGCCGGTCACGGCGAAGGCACCCGAAAGGCCCAGCGCCGGGACATCCGCACCGGACATGTACGCATGCCCCGCCGCGCCCAAGGCGGTGGCCACCGCCGCGAACATCGCGGCCCGGGTGGCGCGCAGTGGCGCGGGGTTTGCTGACATGGCCGGAACATGCTCGCACAGGACCCGGCTCCGGCCGCCACGGGGCGGTATCCGATCATGGTCGGGTGAAGCCATTGCCATGGCCGCCGCCGATATCCGGCGCGGTGTACGCGGGAGGGGTCCAGCTCGGGGCGTACGCCCTGGAGGGACGGGGCGCGGACGAGCGGGATCGGGTGCTGCGCCGCTGCTCGACGAACGTCGACAATCTGGCCGCCGGGCGCTGGGACACGCTGCTGAGCAGCGCCTTCGTGGTCGAGGAGCCCATGCCGCTGCCGTACGCGCTGCTGCTGGTGGCGGTGCTCGGGTACGCGGAGTACGCCTACGGAGCCTGGTGGACGGCCGCGGTGTTCCTGTTCGGGCACGTCACGGCGACCCTGATGGTGTACGGGGTGCTGCGCGGGAGGGCCGGCCGCGAGACCCGGCGGGCGCTGGACGTGGGCACCAGCTACGGGTTCAACGCCGTGCTGGGCGCCCTGACCTCGGCGCTGCCCCGCGGGCCCGTCCGCACGTCCGCCCGGGTCGGGCTGCTCGCCGTCGCCGCCCAGCCGCTGCTGCGGCGGGGGCGCACGTTCACGGACGCCGGGCACCTGGCGGCGCTGGGCGTGGGCATGGGCCTCTCGCTGGTCTTCGATTACCTATCCCGCCCAAATCATCCGAAAATCGGATGACCCTGCACTCTTCCCTGCTGGAGCCGCCACGATGACCGCCACCGCCACCCCCTCCACCACCGTCGCCAATTTCCGCGACCTCGGCGGCACCCCGCTCGCCGGCGGCCGTACCGTGCGCCCCGGCCTGGTCCTGCGCTCCGGCCAGCTCGACCGCCTCGACGTCGACGCCGACCCGGCCGTGGCCGCCCTCGGTCTGCGCACCGTCATCGACTTCCGCACCGCCGCCGAGCGCGCCGCCCACCCGGACCGGATACCCGCCGACGTGCGCCTGCTGGTCAGCGACGTGCTGGCCGACAAGCTGAACGCCGGGCAGATCCCGGCCGCCACCCAGCTCAAGGACCTGCTGTCCGACCCCGCCGTGGCGGAGGAACACCTCGGCGGCGGCAAGGTCCAGGCCCTGTTCGCCGACACCTACCGGTCGTTCGTGAACACCGCCTCCGCCCAGGCCGCGTACCGCCTGCTCCTCACCGAGCTCGCCGACCCCGAGGCGGGCCCCCTGCTCTTCCACTGCACGGCCGGCAAGGACCGCACCGGATGGGGCGCCACCGTCGTCCTGGCGCTGCTCGGCGCCGACGACGACACCCTGATGGCCGAATACCTGTCGGTGAACCCGGCGGTGAAGCAGGCCTTCGCACGGATGATCGAGGGCTTCACCATGGCCGGCGGCAACCCGGACATCGCCCTCGGGCTGATCGGGGTGTTCCCCGTGTACCTGGAGGCCGCGCTCGACGAGGTCCGCACCCGCTACGGCTCGATGGAGAAGTACGTCCGCGAGGGACTCGGCGTCTCCGACGAGGCGGTCGAGGCCCTGCGCGCCCGCCTCACGGCATGACCGCCCGACCCGGGCGCCGACGGCTCCGTCGGGGGCCCGGGCCAGGCCGCGGGCGGGGCCCCGCCGCGGGATGCGACCCGAACGTGTGAGCCGCAGGCGGTGACCGTCCGGCCATTCGCTCGTTCTGCTGAACGTGACTGCGCCGGACACCGCCACCCGCCACCCCTCTCCCGTGCCGCCCGACGTCGAGCAGGCCGAGGCCGCCATCGTCGAGCACTACCCGCGGCTGGTGCGGCTCGCCTACCTGGTGCTGCCGCCCTTCCTGGGCCGCCACCGGCGGGTGCTCACCGCCCACGCCCTGGCCCAGCGCGCCCTGCCGCGCGGCCGGCGGTCCAGCGGCGGGGCCGCCCAGGCGGGTCTGCCCGGCCAGCGCGGGACGGCCGGCAGCGGCGACGCCGGGTACGCCTACGTCCGGCTGCGCGTGCTGCGCTCGGCCCTGGAGGCCGGGGTCCCGCCGACCTTCCGGGCGTGGCCCAAGCGGGCGCAGTTGCCCGCGCTGCTGCCGCAGGTGTGGGGGCTGCGGCTGTTCCCGCGCTCGGGCGGCGCCGAGGAGCTGGCCCTGGACCAGTGGCTGGCCACGCTCGACGGGCCCGGCCGGGCGGCCTGCGTGCTGCGGGCTTTGGAACGGCTGCCGGAGCCGGAGGTGCTCCAGGTGCTCGCCGCGGCCGGGGTCGCCAACCCGGCCGCCGCCGTCGCGGAATCCGGCGATCCCGTGCACGACGCCCTGTTCACCTCCCCCGAGTTCGACCCGTGCGTCCTCCAGGCCCGGCCCACCGACCTCCTGCGCCGGCGCCGCTTCGCGCGGGCCGCACTGGCCGCCGGCGCGGCGCTCGCCGTGTGCGGGGCGCTGCTCGCCCTGCCGGGCGGCGGCTGGGGCGACGACGGCGCGGCTGCCCCGCCGTACGCCCGGAACGCCGCATCGGAGCAGGCCCTCGACCCGGGCAAGCTGATCCGGGTCCAGCCCACGCTGTGGCGCACCTCCTCCCGCACGGGCTTCTCCACCTGGCCGGCCCGCGGCGACCGCGCCGACGACACCGGGCTGCTGCGCCGGGCGCTGGCCGTGTGGGCCCGGCCCGGCAAGTCCGTCGTCGCCTCCGCCACCCCCGGCACCCCGCCGGGGCCGCCGATGGGCCCGCCGCAGCTGCTGTTCGCCGGCGCGGTCGACCAGGCGGTCGTGGTCCTGCTCTACGACGGCCTGCGCGTGGTCCGGTACGCCGAACCCCGCGACGGCACCTCGGTCGCCGCCCTGGACTTCGCCCGCACGGACGGCGCCTCGGCCGAGTCCGCCACGGCCCTGGTGCTCAGCCGCGTCGACGGCAACGTCCGCTACCTCACCGCCCCCTGGGTGACCGGCGCCGCGACCCGGGACCTGCTCAAGCCCGGCGAGGCCCCGACCACGCTGAAGCTGGGCCCGGACGGGGTCACCCCGCCGGTGGTCAGCCCCGCCCCCGGCGGCAACTGCACCGGCTGGAACGCGCTGACCCTGACCGGCGAGGGCACCACCCGCCTGGTCACGGACCTCGGCGAACTGACCGCGGCCCGGCTGACCTCGGGCGCCCCCGGCTCGGAGCGCGACGTGACGGAAGGCGCCGAGCTGGGCGAGTGGTCGCGCACCGCGTGCCTGCTGGCCTCGGTCCGCTCCCACGGCGTCCGCAGCGTCAACGCCTGGACCTACGCCAAGCAGACCCTGCCCGAGGGCGACGGCACGGCCACCTGGCTGTGCAGCCGGGCCGAGACCTGGGCGGGCGTGCAGGACCGGGTGCAGGCCCAGTTCCTCACGCCGGGTGCCCCGTTGGCGGCGCAGGCGGCGCAGGCGGAGGGCTCGCCGGCCTGCGGCCCGCGGGAGCCGCGGGTCCTGGCGGGTGTCCTGTGGAAGTCGAAGGCGGGCCAGTGGTACGTCCTGGCGGCGGGCAGTGCGCAGTTCGCGTCGCTGTCGGCGTCGGGCGGCGGCGTGAGCGGGGCCGCGACGGGCAACCGGCTGGCGGTGAAGGCGCCGGCGGGAGCCCAGGTGGAACTGTCGGGCAGGCTCACGGACGGGACGAAGGCCGGGGTATTGGGGAGGGGCTAGCCTCCAGGTTCCGCGTCATGCGCTCCAGGACGTGCACGGCCGTCCGGTACTCCTGCGGGGAGATCCCGGCCGTGCACTGCTCACGGAACGCCTCCACGCGCAGGGCGGCTTCGCCCAGCCGCTGCCGCCCGCGGGAGGTGAGGGCGAGCCGGCCTGGCGCGGGCCGGTCGGCCCAGCCGTCGGCGAGGACGCTGCGGAGGGCGGCGTCCAGCACGGCAGCCTCGGCGTGGGCCGCGAGGACGGCCCGGACCTCGCTGTCGCCGGCGCCGTCCGAGGCGTCCTGGACGACGTTGAGGACCTGCCAGGCGATACGCGTGAGGCCGAACGGTCCGAGCATCTCGTCCATGCTGCGGGTGAGGGCCCGGTCGGTGCGGTGGAGCCAGTGGCCGATGGGTTTCACGGAAGTGCTCCTCAGGTGTGGGCGGGGGTGGCGGCGAAGTGGGCGGACCAGTCCTGGGCCGCAGCCCATTCGGCGAAGGTGTGCCAGCCGACCTCGGGGAAGTCGCGGCGCAGGGCGGCGGTGTCCACGGTGAGGCCGCGGGTGGTGAAGTACTCGAACATGGCGGCGAGGTCGTCGGAGAAGTTCCGGACGTAGGCCGACGGGACTTCGCGGTGGGCGATCGGGCGCCCGGCGGCGGCCGCGAGGACCTCCGCCATGCCGGCGGCGGTGAGCTCGTCGGAGGCGATGTCGATGCGGCGACCGGCGAACTCGTCGCGGCGCTGGAGGGTCAGCGCCGCGAAGGCGCCGATGTCGTCGGCGGGTATGAGGGTGAGCGGGATGTCCGCGGGCATGGGCCAGGCGAACACCCCCTCACGCAGCCCGTCGAGGGTCCAGCCGCCGGTGTAGTTGTCCATGAACGCCGCCGGGGCGATCACGGTCCACGGCACTCCGGAGTCCTGCAGGTGCTGCTCGATGACGTACTTGCTGTCGTAGTGCGGGATTCCGGTCGCGCGGTCCGCATGCGCGGCGGAGGTGAACACGACGTGCCCGACGCGGGCGCCGGCCGCGGCGTCGACGAGGGACACACCCTGTCGGACCTCGGTGGCGGTGTCGGTCCCGAACGGGGTGGTGACCGCGAAGAGCGAATCCGCCCCGGCGAGCGCGGCGTCGAGCGAGCCGCGGTCGTCGAAGTCGGCGCGGACGACCTCGGCCCCGAGGCGCCGCAGGGCTTCGGCGGCCGGCGCGCCGGGCTGCCGGGTCAGGGCGCGGACGCGGTGTCCGGCGGCGAGCAGGGCGCGGGCGGTGGCGCCGCCCTGGGCGCCGGTGGCTCCGGTGACGGCGATGGTGAGCATGGTTCCCCCAAGGAATCCGCAGTCGTCAGTCTTCTGCATGACGCAATTGCTTCGTCACGCAGAAGGCTACCGGAATTCCCCTGCGCCGCGCAGGCATTTCGAAATGTGACCTGCGTCACACACCCAGGGCGGCGATCGGGCGGCCGTCCACGGCCTCGCGGATCGCGGCCGCAGCGCGCATCGAGGTGCCGTCGGGGGCGCCGAGGGTGAGGCGGCTGCGGGTGAAGGCGAAGGCCAGCCCGCGGCGCGGGTCGGCGAAGGCGATGCTGCCGCCGCTCCCCTGGTGGCCGAAGGCCGTGGGCTCGCGGCCCGACTCGGGCAGACCCAGGAAGTAGCCCAGCCCCTTGGGCACCGGAGCACCGAGGATCCGGTCGGGCTCCGCCGTCTGCAGGGCGTACAGCAGCGGCAGCCGCTCGGCCGGCAACAGCCGGACGCCGTCCACCTCGCCGAGCAGCGCCGCGTACATCCGGGCCACGGCCCGCGCGGTCATCGTCCCCCCGGCCGGGACGTCCGCGGCCAGGTAGGCGGGCCGGTTGGCGAGCTCGGCGGCGGGCCACACCGCGCGGTTGGGCACGGCCGCCAGGAGCGGCGCGTCGGCGGGCAGCCCGGCCAGCATGGCGTCCCAACTGCCCGGCAGCAGCGGCACCACGCGGTGCATCTGGTCCGCGGGGACGCCGAACAGGAGCGAGTCGGCGATGCCGAGCGGCCCGGTGACGTGGCGGCGCAGGGCCTCGGAGACGGTGAGGCCGGTGGCGCGGCGCACGGTCTCGCCGACGATCCAGGCGAAGCTCCAGCCGTGGTAGCCGGTGGCGGTGCCGGGCTCCCACAGCGGCGCCTGGCCGGCGACCAGCGCGCACATGCCGTCCCAGTCGCACAGCTCCTGCGGGGTCAGCCCGGACGGCAACTGCGGGATGCCGATCCGGTGGGTCAGCGCATCGCGCAGGGTGGCACCGCCCTTGCCGTGGGCGGCGAACTCGGGCCAGAGGTCGGCGATCGGGGCGTCCAGGTCGACCAGCCCCCGCTCGGCCAGGACGTGGACCAGGGTCGCGGCGACGCCCTTGCCGGTGGAGTAGCCGTGGAAGAGGGAGTCCGAGTCCACCGGTCGACCACCCGCCCCACCGGCCCGGCCCACCTCCCCGGCCCGCCCCGCCCCACCGGCCCGGCCCGCCTCACCGGTCCCGCCCACCCCGTCCGGCTCCACCGCCGCACCCGCGCACGCGTCCACGATCAGCTCTCCGTGCAGGTACGCGGCCACCTGCACGGCGGACTCCCGCCCGTCCCCGACCGCGGCCCGCAGGATGCACTCAACCCGCGCCTGTACGTCCGCCATGGCAACTCCCCCTGTTCGACGGCCCGCTGGGCCGGACCGCCCGACCCGACAGTGATCACCGCAGCTTGCCACCCCCGCTCCCGCGGAATCCGGCAGAGGGCTTTTCCTCCCCGGCACCCGTCAGTACATTGACGCCATGTCTAATAGGCCGCCCGCCCACGCCGCCGCCCCTCCCGACGCCTCCGCGTCCGCCCACGCCCACGCGCCCGCCCCCGCCGCCGCGGCATCGGAGCGGACCCGGCTCAAGGCGCGGAACGTTTCCTTCGGCTGGGAGGACACCCCGCTCCACTGGCTGCCCGGCGATCCCTTCGCCACGCACACGATCAACGTGCTGCACCTGCTCCTGCCCGCCGGCGAGCGCTGGTTCGTGCACGTCTACAAGCAGGTGCTCCCGTACATCGAGGACGAGCGGCTGCGGGCCGACGTCATCGGGTTCATCGGCCAGGAGGCCATGCACGCCGCCGCCCACGACGACGTGCTGCCGCACCTCAAGCGCCTCGGCCTGGACCCGACCCCGTACACCGCCCAGGTGGACTGGCTCTTCGAGAAGCTGCTCGGCGACCGGACCCTCCCGCCCGGCAGGGCGCGCCACTGGTGGCTCATGGAGCGCGTCGCCATGATCGCGGCGATCGAGCACTACACCGCGTTCCTGGGGAACTGGGTGCTCAACGCCGACGAGTTGGACCGGCGCGGGGCCGACCCCGTGATGCTCGACCTGCTGCGCTGGCACGGCGCCGAGGAGGTGGAGCACCGCTCGGTGGCCTTCGACCTGTTCATGCACGTGGACGGCAGCTACCGCCGCCGCGCCCGGACCTGGGCCACCGCCTTCGCGGCGCTGGTGTTCCTCTGGCAGCGCGGCGCCCGCTTCTTCATGGAGAACGACCCGCAGCTGGTGGACGGCAGGGCCTCGCTCGGCCAGTTCTTCCGCGCCGGGCAGCAGGGCGTCCTGCCCTCGACGGGCGCGATGCTCAAGTCGATCCCGACGTACCTCTCCCGTGCGTACCACCCCTCGCAGGAGGGCTCGACCGCCCAGGCCGCCGCCTACCTGGCCTCCTCCCCCGGCGCGAACGGCGGTGTCCGCCCGTGAACCGTGGCGCCGCGACGAGGACCGCCACGACGGGGACCGCGATGACGAGGACCGCCGCGGCGGCCGTGCTGGCCGGCGCCGCCTGGGCGACCCGCCGCGCCCTGCGCAAACGGATATCCCGCTCGCCCCTGTGGCCGCTCCCGGCACTGCAGACCCCGGTCTCGGGGTATTCACCGCGCCGCTGGCTGCGCGCCACGATCGTCTCCCGTACGGAGCCGGCCCAAGGCGTGGTGCAGCTGACGGTGGAGTCCCCGGAGCTGCCCGCCTGGACGCCGGGCGCGCACGTGGACCTCCGGCTGCCCTCCGGGCTCGTACGGCAGTACTCGCTGTGCGGGGACCCGGCGGACGCCGGCCGGTACACGATCGCCGTCCGCCTCGTCGAGGACGGCCGCGGCGGCTCCCGCGAGGTGCACGCCCGGCTGACGGAGGGCGCCGAGCTGGAACTGCGCCCGCCGCGCAACCGCTTCGGGCTGGAGCCGGCCGCCGCGTACCTCTTCGTCGCGGGCGGCATCGGCATCACCCCGCTCCTGCCGATGCTGCGCGCGGCCACCGCCGCAGAGGCGCCGTGGACGCTGCTGTACGGGGGCCGCTCGCTGGCCTCGATGCCCTTCCTGCCCGAACTGGCCGGCTACGGCGACCGCGTCACCCTCGTCCCCGAGGACGAGGCGGGCCTGCCCGACCTCGCCGGGCTGCTGTCGGGCACGGGCCCGGGCACCCTCGTCTACGCCTGCGGCCCCGAACCGCTGATGGCCGCGGTCCTGGCCGCCGCCCCCGACCCCGCGGCGGTGCGCCTGGAGCGGTTCGCCCCCGACCCCGCCTCCGCCCGCAGCGGTGCGGACCGGCCCTTCACCGTCGAACTCCACCGCTCCGGCCGCGCCGTCGAGGTCGCGGCGGGCGAATCGGCCCTGGCGGCCGTCCGCCGGGAGCTCCCGGACACCCCCTACTCCTGCGAGCAGGGCTTCTGCGGGACCTGCCGGCAGCGGGTGCTGGCGGGCGGGGTGGACCACCGCGACGTGCTCCTCACGGACCGCGAGCGCGCGGACTCCGTCCTCCTGTGCGTCTCGCGGGCGGAGGGCGACCGGCTGGTCCTGGACCTCTGACCGGCGCGCGTGCCGCCGACTGCCGTCGCCCGACTGCCGCCCGACTGCCGCCCGGCTGCCGCCGGACTGCCGCCGTCCGCTCACCCGGCCGGCGGCCCCGCCGCAGGTCCGGCGGCGAAGTAGGGTGTCCGCATGACAACCGGGGTGCGACGCAGGATGGGTGTCGAGGAGCGGCGGCAGCAGCTGATCGGGGTGGCCCTGGAGCTGTTCAGCAACAGGTCGCCCGAGGATGTGTCGATCGACGAGATCGCGGCGGCCGCGGGCATATCCAGGCCGCTCGTCTACCACTACTTTCCCGGCAAGTTGAGCTTGTACGAGGCTGCGCTGCGGCGGGCGGCCGACGAGTTGGCGCAGCGGTTCGTGGAGCCGCAGGAAGGCCCGCTCGGGGCCCGGCTGCTGCGGGTGATGGGCCGGTTCTTCGCGTTCGTCGACGACCACGGGCCCGGTTTCTCGGCGCTGATGCGGGGCGGGCCGGCCGTCGGGTCGACGCGGACCAACCAGATGATCGACGAGGTGCGGCAGGCCGCGTACGAGGAGATCCTGCGCCACCTCGGCATCGAGAGGCCCCCGGCGCGGCTGCGGCTGGTGGTGCGCTCGTGGGTGTCGCTGGCCGAGTCCACGGCACTGATCTGGCTGGAGGGGCGGGAGATACCGCGGTCGGAGCTGGAGTTGCAGCTGGTGCACGATTTCGCGGCGCTGGCCGCCGTGAGCGCCGCCTACGACGTGGAGATGGCCGGGATCCTGGCGCGGATCCTCGCCGACGAGCCGGCCGACGGGCCGTTCGGCGAACTGGTGGGCCGGCTGGTGCCCCTGGTCCCCGGCGACGCGGACACGGGTACGGCGGCCGCAGACACGGGCACGGACCCGGCGGACACGGGCTCCGACGGGCCGGTGCCGCCCGGCCCGTGATGATCATCGCGTGATAATACGCGCGTGAACATTGACGAGGGGATCCTGTTCCGGCGGGCCGTGGAGAAGGACGCCGCCACCCTGGTGGCCCTGTACGACCAGGCCGCCCGGTGGATGCAGAAGCACGGGATCGAGCAGTGGAAGCCCGGGGAGAAGGACGCCGCGCACTTCGTGGCGAAGATGCGCGAGGGCGAGGTGTGGCTGGCCGGCGACGCCGAGGGGCGGATCATCGGGGCCTACGAGCTGTGGTGGTCGGACGAGGAGGCCTGGGGCGTGCAGCCCCCGGTCGCCGGCTACGTGCACCGGCTGATGGTGGAGCGCAGGACCGCGCCCGCGGGCACCGGCCGGCGGATGCTCGAACACGCCGAGCGGCGGATCGCCGGTTCCGGGCTGCCGCGGGCGCGGCTGGACTGCGTCTCCACCAACCCCCGGCTGCTCGCGTACTACCAGGGTGCGGGCTACCGGGTGGTCGGGGAGTTCCCCCACAAGGAGGGCGCGGACGGCCGCGTCTACGGGGTGATCCTGCTGGAGAAGCGGCTCGACCGGCTCAGCGTCGTGTGAAGACCGCGACCGTGCGGGCCGGGGTCGTGAAGGCTCCTGTCGTCACGTCGTACGCGGCCTGCCGGGCCACGGGGTCGGAGCCGGCCGCCTGCACCGGGTGCAGGCGGTAGACGGTGCCGGCGAGGGCGGGCAGGGACTGGGTCCGGGCCTCGGGGGTGGCGTTGAAGACGACCACCAGGTCGCCGAGGGCCATGGTGATCACGCCCGGGGTCTCGTCCTTCCCCGACAGCGGGAAGGCCAGCGCGGCCTGGACCGCCTCGGGCGTGGCGAGCCGGAAGCCCGGCTCCGTGGTCCGGATCCGCAGCAGGTCGCGGTAGGCGGCCGAGGCTCCCGTGATGTCGGCGCAGGCCGGGGCCGGCCCGGTCAGCAGGGGCTTGGCGTAGACCCACTTAGAGCGGTTGTCGCCGGCCGGGGGCAGGCCGCGGCCGAAGCCGTTGCCGTCCCGGCAGTCCCAGTGGATGGCGTTGAACCAGTCGCCGCTGTCGTACGAGTTGCGGTCGAGCGACTTGGAGCGGAGCAGGTCGGTGCCCGCCTGGGACAGGGCCGGGCCCTGGGAGAGCGCGGGCACGGCCATGGCCAGGACCTGCATGCGGGCCCGGTCGGCGGCGGTGGTGCCCTGCGGGAGCTTGTACGCCAGGGCGTCGGCCAGGGTTTCGTTGTCGTGGGCGTCGGCGTAGGCCAGGGCGTCGCCGGGGGCGGCCGCGTAGCCGGCCGGGGCGCCGTTGTAGTCGACCTCGGAGCCCTTGACCCGGCGGCCGGAGGTGTCGGTGAAGGCGTACGAGGCGAGGTTGCCGGACAGGCCGACCTTGATCAGGTCCTGGTCGTGCAGCAGGCGGGCCCGCTGCTGTTCGGCGGTGCCGTTCGCGGGGGAGCCGTTGGGGGCGGTGAACAGGCCGGTGGCGAAGCCCTGGACGCGGGGGTCCTCATCGAAGGGGCCGCCGCCGCGGACCGCGTCGCGGGCCCGGTCGGAGAAGGTGGCGATGCCGGTGCCGGCCATGTTCTGCTGGGTGGCCTGGACGAAGCGGGCGTCGTTCGCGACCTCCCCGAAGTTCCAGCCCTCCCCGTACAGGACGATCTTCTTGCCGTCCACGCCGTCCTTCTCGACGGTGAGGGCGTCCAGGGCCTTGCGCACGGCGAGGATGTTCGCCTTCGGGTGGTGACCCATCAGGTCGAAGCGGAAGCCGTCGACCTTGTACTCCTTCGCCCAGGTGACGACGGAGTCCACGACGAGGCGGCCCATCATGGCGTTCTCGGGCGCGGTGTTGGCGCAGCAGGTGGAGGTGGCGGTGCTGCCGTCGGGCAGCAGGCGCTGGTAGTAGCCGGGGACGATCCGGTCGAGGACGGAGCCGTCGGCCTGGCCCGCGGCCACCGTGTGGTTGTAGACGACGTCCATCACCGTGCGCAGCCCGGCCCCGTTGAGGGCCTGGACCATCCTGCGGAACTCCACCGTCCGGGCGGTGCCGTTCGGGTCGCTCGCGTAGCTGCCCTCGGGGACGGTGTAGTGCAGCGGGTCGTAGCCCCAGTTGTAGGAGTCCTTGGCGGCCGCCGCGGCCACGCAGGCCTGCTGCGCCTCCGAGTCGGGCGCGTACACCTTCAGGTCGCAGGCCGGCTCGGTGCGGTCCGCGGGCTTCTCGGGGACGGTGCCGAAGTCGAAGGCCGGCAGGAGGTGCACGTACGAGGTGCCCGCGGCGGCCAGGTCGCGCAGGTGCCGTACGCCCTTGGAGTCGGTGTCGGTGAAGGCCAGGTACTGGCCCGGGTGCTTGCTGGTGGGGTCCGCGACGGAGAAGTCGCGGATGTGGAGCTCCTGGATCTGCGCCGAGGCGAAGGGCACGGCGGCGGGCTTGCGCAGCTGCCGCCAGCCGGGCGGGGCCAGCTTGGGGTCGGCGAGGTCGGTGACGAGGCTGGCCGCGGAGTCGGCGGTCAGGGCGGTGGAGTAGGGGTCGGTGACGAGGTTGCGGACCAGCTGCCGGGTGGACGGCGCCCAGACGGTCACGGCGTAGCGGTACGGCTTGCCGTTCCAGGAGCGCTCGCCGCGCACGGACCAGACGCCGGTGGCGTCGTCGCGGCGCATCGCGACGAGGCGGCCGTCGAGTTCGAGGTCGACGCGGCGGGCCGTCGGCGCCCAGAC
The DNA here is from genome assembly GCF_040704625.1 of Streptomyces sp. NPDC046866. Taxonomy (NCBI): domain Bacteria; kingdom Bacillati; phylum Actinomycetota; class Actinomycetes; order Kitasatosporales; family Streptomycetaceae; genus Streptomyces; species Streptomyces sp. NPDC046866. The sequence goes on along the minus strand of NZ_JBEYXN010000032.1, from coordinate 5,436 downwards.
GGACAGGGTGGGGCGGCCGTCCTTGAAGACGGGACCCAGCGGGGCGCCCGCGGCGGACGCGGCGTACAGGTCGTCGAGCACGCCGGCGAGCTGGACGCCGGTGGCGGCGAGGACGGCCCCGTTGGCGGCGCGGGCGCTCGCGACGAGCTGGCCGCGCAGGGCCTCGGGGACGCGGCCGCGGTCGCGGGGGTCGACGGTGTAGGCGGCGTAGGAGGCCAGGTGCGGGAACTTCTGCTTCTGGGCCTCGGTCAGCTGCGACTTCGCCAGGCGCAGCCACCGAGCCGTGGCGGCGCCGGTCAGGCGGCCGTCCTCCGCCTTGACCGTGCCCTCGGCGGAGGCCAGGAGCTGGACGGAGGCGGCCGCCGCCGGGGCGTTCCAGGCGAGGGTGTCGCGGTCGATCCAGACGGCCTCGGCCTTGCCGAGGTCGAGGGCGGCGGCCGAGCCGGCGGGCTGCGGGAGCAGGTAGGGGGCCCGGCCGGCCAGCATCCACACCTCGTGGCCGGCGGCCTTGAGGTCGAGGGACTGGTCGGCGGGCAGGTCCTTCTCGTCGCCCTTGTGGAGGATGTACGAGAGCGAGCCGGCCCCGGCGGCGAGCGGGACCTCGTACACGGCGCCGTAGGAGTCGAAGCGGGCCGGCATCAGCGGCCTGGACCAGTCGGTGGGGGTGGCGGCACCGGTCCACACGTGCAGGCCCCAGCCGTCGTAGGCGCCGTCGGGGCGCTGGTAGTGGAGCACGGCCTTGGCCTGGTCCTGCGGCGGGTAGGCGGGCCGGTCGGTGCGGACGGGCTCCTGGCCCTGCTCGAGCCAGATCTCGCCGCTCCGGGTCACGTCGAGGGTGCGGTCGGCGGAGACGTCCTTGGTGCCGTCCTTGTCGATGACGAGGTAGCCGATCGAGGAGGCGCCGGGCTTGAGGCGGACGTAGGCGAAGGCGCCGTACGCGTCGCGGCCGGTGAAGCCGTGGCCGGCGGGCCAGGGCGTGGCCTCGCCGTCGGCGAGGTCGCCCCAGGCGTAGAGCCGCCAGTCGGTGTAGTCGCCGTCGGGGCGGTGGTAGTGGACGACCGCGTAGTCGCGCTGGGTGGCGGTCGGCACCTCCACCGGCGGCACCCGGCCGGCGGTGGATTCGGCGAGGGCGCTCGCGGTGCGGCCCGCGGAGTCGACGACGACGGCCTTGTAGCGCAGCGGTGTCCCGGCCGGTGCGGCCGAGGGGTCGATGTACTGGGTGACCTTGTAGGGGGCGTGGTCGGCGGAGCCGAGGACCTGCCAGCGGCCGGTGCCGGCCTGGGCGGCGAAGACGACCCGGTTCAGGCCGCCGCCGGCGACGTCGGCGGAGAGCTCCACGGTGCCGGCGGCGCCGGGGGCCGGGGCCTTCAGGGTGAGGGCGGGCTTGGCCGCGGGGGCGGCGAGCGGGGTGGTGGCCCGGAGGACCACCGTGCCGAGGGCCGGGACGGTGACGGTCAGCTTCCCGGCGGCGGAGGCCCTGATGAGCGCGGTGCCGCCGTAGAGGGTGCGGTACTGGACGCCGGCCGGGGCGTCGAGCTCCACGGTCCGCTCGGTGGTGCCGCTGTTGGCGGCGACGAGGTACTCGGTGCGGCCCTTGGCCTTGCCGTCGGCCTTGCCCCCGGCCGCGGCGTCGGTGCGGGCGAAGGCGTAGACGGAGCCGTCGGAGAGGCGCTCGCTCTGGACGCCGTCGCGCAGCGCCGGGTGCTCGCGGGTCAGCCGGGACAGGGCGGCGATCTGCCGGTAGAGGGGGTGGGCGGGGTCGTAGGCGTCGCTCGCGTGGGTGCGGTCGGTGCCGAGCTGGTCGTCGTCCAGGTAGTCGGCGGTCTTCGACGCGAACAGCGGCTGGCGGGCGTCCTTGTCGCCGCCGGGCCCGGTGAAGCCCTGCTCGTCGCCGGAGTAGACGACCGGGTTGCCGCGGGTGAGGAACATCAGCTCGTTGGCGAGCCGGTAGCGGTCCAGGAGCTCCTGCTCGGGCGCGCCCGGCCGGTCCTGCCGCAGGAAGCCGCCGAAGCGGCCCATGTCGTGGTTGCCGAGGAAGGTGACCTGCTCGTAGGCGTTGGCCTTGTCGGTGGTGTACCGGTAGTCGTCGGCGAGGACCCCGGCGAGGCGGCCGGCTCCGGCGCCCTGGGAGGCGTACGCGCGGATCGCGTCCTGGAGCGGGAAGTCCAGGGTGGCGTCGAGGCGGCCGCGGGTCACGTACGGGGAGGTGACGGCGGTGTCGGCGGAGTAGACCTCGCCGAACATGAAGAAGTTCTTGCGTCCCTGCCTGGCCGCGTACGTGTCGAGCGCGGTCGCCCACTGGGTCCAGAACGGGGTGTCGACGTGCTTGACGGTGTCGATGCGGAAGCCGTCGACCGCGAAGTCCTTCACCCACTTCTCGTAGATCTTCTCCATGCCGCTGACGACCTCGGGGCGCTCGGTCCACAGGTCGTCGAGGCCGAAGAAGTCGCCCTGGTCGGAGGATTCGCCGGCGAAGGTGGAGTCGCCCCGGTTGTGGTACATCGTGGGGTCGTTGAGCCAGGCGGGAACCTTGAGGTTTTTCTTGGCCTCGGGGACGAAGGGGGTCCGCGGGAAGGACGAGGCGTCCGTCGCGGGGAACTTCTTCTTCCCGTCGGCGTCGTCGAAGGCGACCCCGTCCTTGGTCAGGTAGGGGAAGGCGCCCTTCGACAGGTACGAGGAGGACTGCTCCCGGTAGTCCACGACGTCGGCGGTGTGGTTGGTGATGACGTCGAAGAAGACCTTCATCCCCTTGGCGTGCGCCGTGTCGATCAGCTTCGTGAGGTCGGCGTTGGTGCCGAAGTGCGGGTCGACCTGGGTGAAGTCGGTGATCCAGTAGCCGTGGTAGCCCGCGGAGGCGTCGGCTCCCTCGCCCTGCACCGGCTGGTTCTTGAAGATCGGCGCCATCCAGATGGCGGTGGTGCCGAGGCCCTTGATGTAGTCGAGCCGGTCGGTGAGGCCCTTGAGGTCGCCTCCCTGGTAGAAGCCCTTGTCGGTGGGGTCCAGTCCGGTCTCCAGCCGGGTGCCGGTCAGGCCGCCGGTGTCGTTGCGCGGGTCGCCGTTGGCGAACCGGTCCGGGAGGACGAAGTAGAACTGCTCCCGGGTCAGGTCGTGGCGGGCGGGCTCGGCGGCCAGCTTCGCATCGGAGGGCGGGGCCGGCGGGGCCTTCGCGGCTGCGGCTGCCGCGGCGGGAAGGGCGGGCAGGAGCGTCACGGCCAGGGCGGCGGCGAGGACTCCTGCGGCGGGGCGTATCAAGGCGGCGTCTCCTTGGTCACGGTCGCTGCATGGGCGCTGCGGATCGCATGAGGAGGGCCGCCCGGCGGTGGCGGGGTTCTTACGGGTGCCGGGCGGCCCTGGTCTGTGGGACGGCTGGGTCAGCTGCGCCAGGTGTCGTTCAGCGTGACCTTGCCGCTCGCGGGGACGGTGGCGGTGCGGTTGGCGCCGCTCTCCCAGGTGACGTTCCCGGCGGCGTCCTTGCGGATGTACTTGTACGAGAACGCGGTTCCGGCCGGGAGGGTCACGTCCAGCTTCCACACCGGGTAGGCGGAGGGGTCGAGCTTGGGGGCGGAGGCGGTGTTCCAGCCGCCGAGCTCGGCGCGGTCGCCGGCGACGTAGACGTTCTGGCCGGGGACGGTGGTGGCGTTGACCGCGAACGAGGCCCCGGCGGCCGGGGTTCCGCTGCCGGTGCAGGTGCGGGCGCCGGTGTGCAGGGCCAGGGCCGTACCGGCGCCGAGGGTGGCGGTGAAGCGGCCGTCCGCGCCGACGGTGACCGTGCGGCCGCTCTGCACGTCGCAGTAGTCGCCGGAGGGCAGGGAGGTCTGGAAGGTCCGGGTCAGCGCCGAGCCCTCGTGGTTGAGGGCGACGTACGCCTTGGCTCCGCGCCCGAAGGCGATCTGGTCGGCGCCGTTGTCCCACCAGTCGGTGACGGCCTGCCCGCGGGCGGTGTTGCGGAAGGCGACCATGGAGGAGATCTCCCGCCAGGCGTGCTGGCACTTCCACCCGTCGCTGTAGCAGGCGTTGACCGTGCCGCCGTTCGGCGGGCCGGCGTCCTTGTCGGTCCACTCGTATCCGGAGTGCACGTCCGGGGAGCCGTACGGCCAGGCCAGCATGAAGACGCTGGCGAGGGTGTAGGCCGAGCCGCTCTTGTAGGTGAGGGTGTCGCCGACCCGCTCGGTGTCGTGGTTGTCGACGAAGACGGCGGACTGGCCGGAGGGCATGTAGCCCCAGCCCTCGCCGAAGTTCTTCAGGTAGGCGAGGTTCTCGCTCTCGAAGACCCGCTTGAGGTCGCGGGCGTAGCGGAACTCCTGCACGTCGCCGTTGCCGAGGTACTCGGAGGGCGAGACGGCCTCGCCGGCGCCGTGGATGGCCTCCTGCTTCCAGTACGCGTGGGGGTTGGCCAGGCGCGACTTGATGTTGGCCAGGTCGGCGGCCGGCATGTGCTTGGCGGCGTCGATCCGGAACCCGTCGACACCGAGCGACAGCAGGTCGTTGAGGTAGGCCGCGATCCGCCCGCGGACGTAGTCCTCGCCCGTGTCCAGGTCGGCGAGCTGGACGAGCTCGCAGTTCTGGACGTTCGCCCGGTCCTGGTAGTTGGAGATGGCCGCCCGGCAGTCGTCCATGTCGGCGCCGGAGTAGATGCCGGGGTAGTTGTACTTCGTGTACGAGGACCCGCCGGTCCCCACTCCGTCCCCGGCGGCCATGTGGTTGATGACGGAGTCGGCGACGACCTTGACCCCGGCGGCGTGGCAGGTGTCGACCATCGCCTTGAAGGCGGCGCGGTCACCGAGCCGCGAGGCGATCTTGTAGCTGACGGGCTGGTACGAGGTCCACCACTGGGGGCCCTGGATGTGCTCCTGGGGCGGCGAGACCTGGACGAAGCCGTAGCCGGCGGGGCCGAGCGAATCGGTGCAGGCCTTGGCCACGGAGTCGAACCGCCACTCGAAGAGCACGGCGGTGACGTCCTTGTCGCCGGGGGCGGCCGCCTCGGCGCGGGGAGCCTGCGCGGTGAGCGCGGCGGCGGCGAGCAGGGCCGCCGCGGCGGCCGCGCCGACCGTGGTGGCGGCGCTGCGGGGTCTGACGGCTCTGGCAGACATGGGGGGTGCCTCCTGGCGGGGAGAGGTGTGGATTGCACGCGACCGTAGAAGGCGCCCCGGCTTGTTGCAAGAGTTTGCGCAAGAGATTGCAGAATTGTTTCGCCGTGGCGTGCGGTGCCGTGGCCGGGGCCGGAGCTCGGTTGCCGCTGCGCGGAGCCTCTCCCCGCCCCGCCCTTTCTCCGTATCCCGGGGCTCCGCCCCGGACCCCCGCGCCCCAAACGCCGGCGAGGCTGGATAAATCCAGCCCGCGCGGCGTTTGAGCGCACCGGGCGCGAAGCGCCCGGAACCGGGTCCGGGCGGAGCCCGGTTTCGGCCGATCAAGGAGATCGGCCACGACTTCATCCAC
>NZ_JBEYXN010000031.1:0-73953 GCF_040704625.1 Streptomyces sp. NPDC046866 | reverse complement strand
GCGTCCTGGAGAAGGCCGGCTTCCAGCGGTACGACACCACCCCGGCCCAGGACAACGAAGGCACCGCCCGCTTCAGGACCACCCGGCCCACCCCACGCAAGTAGGCCCCGTGTGGGCCGGCGGCACCGCCGCCGGCCCACCGGCAGCGGAAGCGACCCACAGCCCTGGACGATGGGCTGCTGATCGAGTGGCACGGTCGCAGGGCCCGCCGTGTGGGCCCTGCGACCCGGCCGAGTCATGACCGCGCACGGCGAGCCCGGAGTCTACTTTGCCGGACGTCCGGGGGCAGGACGGGTGACCGACGCGATGGGTGGACAGGGCCGCCGCCCCGGTGGCCCCCGGCAGCCGCATGAGCTGCTTGCTCGGTGCGGCGAGGGAGAAGGCCTGGCCGCCGCCGGGGCAACCGCCCGAACATTCAACAAAACATCGAGGCCGAAGGAGCCGCAGGACGACAGACGCCGAAAATCGGGCGCCCCGAACGGCCCCGCGCGGGCAGGATGCTTCGGCATGGAACGCTCCCTCATCAGCACCCTCGCCCACGTCGACCATCCCATCGCGGCGCCGCTGTTCGACGGATCCGTCCGTACGTTGCTCGACCGGGCGTTGCCCCGGGGGGACGAGCGGGTACTCGACCTCGGGTGTGCCGAGGCGGCCTGGCTGCTGTCTGCGCTGGCCGGGCGCCCCGGCCTGCGGGCGGACGGGGTCGACGTCAACGCGTCCGCCCTGGCCAAGGGGCGCGCGGCGGCCGACGCGGCGGGCCTCGGCGACCGGCTGACGCTGCACACCGGGGACGCGACGGCGTTCGAGGCGCCGCAGCCGTACGACCTGGTGCTGTGCGTGGGGGCTACGCACGCGTTCGGCGGACTGCTGCCGGCCCTGGAAGCCGCGCGCGGCCATCTCGCGCCGGGCGGCAGCGTGCTGGTCGGCGACGGCTTCTGGGAGCGTAAGCCGGGGCCGGAGACGCTGGCCGCCGGGTTCGAGGCGGACGAGTACACCGACCTCGCCACAACCGTCGAGCGGATCTCAGCGGCAGGTTGGACCCCGGTCTACGGGCATGTCAGCACGTTGGCGGAGTGGGACGCGTACGAATGGTCGTGGACCGGGTCACTGTCGCGCTGGGCGCTCGAGCACCCCGACCACCCGGACGCAGCCGAGGCCTTGGATATCGCCCGCACTCATCGGAACGAGTGGCTGCGCGGATACCGGGGGACGCTCGGGTTCGTGACGTTGCAGGTCAGGGCGACGGCGTCCTGGTGACGCATCAGGCAGCGTTCGCCCGGCTGACTACCTCGCGAAGGCGGTTGTCGGCGGTGTGCTCGTTCCGCCAGATCATGTAGCGGCGGACCAGGCCGTCGCCGCCTTGAGGCCGGCGAATCTCCCACTGCGAATCGTCGGGGGGGTGCCTTTCGGATCATGCCTGTCTACGATGACCGGCATGGTGCGTGCCCTGGTACTGATCGACCTGATGCCCCGTATCGTCGCCTTGCCGCTCGCCCCGCACTCAGGGGAGGAGGTGCTGGAGCGCTGTCGCGCATTGGCGAAGGCCTTCCGCGCTTCGGGTGAACCGGTGGTTGCGGTGCGGGTGGAGCGGCCGAACGTCGAAGAACAGCCCCCGGGCAGCGACTTCGCCCAAGGCTTGGTCGAGGACGGCGACGTGGTGGTGGTCAAGCGCACCATCGGTGCCTTCCACGGGACCGGACTCGACGACCGGCTGCGCGAGCGGGGTGTGGACACGGTGGTGGTGGCCGGGCTGGTGACCACCATGGGAGTCGAGTCGACGGCCCGGGCGGCGAGTGACCACGGCTACGCGGTGGAGTTCGTCGCCGACGCGATGTCGGGGCCGGCCGCTGACGAGCACCGATTCGCGGTGGAGCGGGTCTTCCCCCGGTTCGGCGACGTGCGGTCGGTCGCGGACTACAGCTGAGGGACGCCGTCGATTCCCCCGGGCTCCCGGCCAGGCACCTGGCCGGGAGCCCCGCAGCGGCGGTTCAGTGCTCGCAGAGGGAGAACTCCCGTTCGTAGAGCTGCTCGTTGTGCTCGTCGACGAAGAACTTCCGTTCCTTCATGAGTTCTTCGCGGTACGTCTTGGCCTGCTCGAGCGTCATGGTCGAGGTGTCGGCCCAGGGCTGCTGCGGCGGCACGTCGGAGGTCGAGACGATCCGCTCGGCCGGGTCGACCAGGAAGAACGCGAGGATCTTGCGGTGCCCCGGACGGGTGGCATCCGCCAGGCGGAACGCGTCGACACGGTGCTGCAGGACGTTGGGGAACGCCAGGCAGCGGCCCGCCGGGGTCGGTACCGAGCCCAGCACCTGGTTCAGCGCGTCCTCGTTCTCCAGGCCGTAGACCTCGCGCATCCCGGCGTCGTCGTTCTGCTCGTAGTCCGGGTCGTCGAGTGCGGCCCGGAATCCCAGCCGGCTTTCGGTGATGTTCTCGCTGTCCCAGTAGTAGATGCCGGTCGAGACGATCCGCTCGTTCAGCATGCCCTCGACGTGCCAGGAGCCGCCGGGGTACTCGGGCTTGTCCGGGGTGAGGTGGACGGTGGCGAGCTTGACGATGACCTGGAGTCGGCGGCCGCGCAGGTCGACCCGGTCGGATGCGTCGGGCAGCGCGGGCGGGGTGAAGACCGGGGCGTCCGGGACGACCGGGCGGCGGTTCTCCCACCAGGCCTCATAGGCGTCCGACCAGGCGGCACGGGCCTCCATGTAGGCCGCGTTGTCACTGTAGGACGACTGGCGCGGATACTCCGGCTCCGCCTCGTACCAGCCGTAGGGATCGGCCTCGATCCGCAGGGGACGCGGGTGCCGCAGATCGGTGAGCACGTTCTCGAACAGCGGGCGCAGGCGCGCGAACACGTCCGGCAGGACGGAGGCGAGTGCGCGGTGCGCCTCGGGGTGGACGTTGTTCACGTACGAGCGGAAGGCGACGGCGCCGTCGTCGCTGACGTCGACGTCCGTGGGCAGCCACTGGAACCTCTCCGAGAACTCGTACTTCGCGTAGTGCTTCGCCGGGTTCTGCCAGGCCCGCTCCGGCCCTCCGCTCACGTCCCGCACGAGGCAGAACAGTGAGGGGTGTACGAGGTCCAGGACCTGGCCGTCGGATCCGGGATGCCAGTCCTGCTCCGCTTCGGGGACCTCTTCCAGGACGCGTACCGCCTCGCGCAGCCGGGACCTGAGCTGCTCGTCGACGAGGGTGTCCGACTGCCAGACGCCGTCGACCGCGGACACCTCGATGCCGGTCCGCTCGTCGCGCAGTGCGGCGTAGTGCGCCAACTCGGCCAGCACGTAGCGCACCTGCGCCTCGGTGAGGCCCTGCGCCACCGCTTCCTGCGTCCACCTGGCCGCGATGTCGGCGTCGTTCATCTTGTCGAACCACGCGGGCTTGGCGCGCAGGTGCGAGCTGCACTGCATCATCTGCAGTTCCCGCAGTGTCCTGGGCGTCGCGAACGCCGGGGAGCGGGAGCTCTGGAAGGGCAGCGGGAAGGGGGACAGGCCGGTCACTACTGGTGGTCCTCACGGTCGGTGTGCGGTGCCGGGAAGAATAGCCCGCCCCACTGACACCGCAGCGGCGGCCCCGGGGCGGGGGCGACCGCCGCCGTCCCCGGACCGTGCGGTGAGGCATTGTCACCCCTCGAGGGCGGCTGCCGCCTCGCCTGTCGGACGGAGTGGCAATCGGGTCGTCGCCCCTCCTCCTGCTCCGGTAGGTGGATGCTCCACGTGCGGAGGGGCCCGCGCCCCCGAGCGCGAGCCCGGAGTGCGCGGTGATGCGCAATGATGTTGCCTACTATCGTCCGTAGTTGACGTGACGTGCGGATCCGGTCTGGGGGGCTTCCTGTGAACGATGCGGTCGAATTGGCGGACATGATCGCGCAGTTGCGCCGCGAGCTGAGCCGGGCGATGTCCGACGGCGAGGACTCCGACCTGAAGTTCAAGGCGGAGCGCGTGGAACTGGAGCTGACCGTGGGAGTGGAGCGGTCCCGTGAACCGGGCGTGAAGGTGAAGTTCTGGGTGTTCGACGCCGGCGCCTCGGCGAAGCGCTCGGCCACGGTCACCCAGAAGCTCGCCCTGACGCTCCAGCCAGTGCGGGCCGACGCGCCGGGGCAGGTGGCCCTGATCTCCGGGGACGAGCTGCTCGGTGAGGACTGACGCCCCCGCCGGGCGCGGCGGACTGGACCCGCACCGCATCGCCGAGGTCATCGTCACCACCTCAGCCGGGGGCGGGCGGCGCGGCTCGGGGTACCGGGTCGGTGAGGCGGCGGTGCTGACCGCCTTCCACGTGGTGGCCGGGGCCGCGGCGGTGCGGGTGCGTTTCGACGCCGACCGGCCGGGCCAGTGGGCCGCCGAGGCGGAGCTCGCCTGGTCGGATCCGGGCACCGACGTGGCGGTGCTGAGCTTCACACCGCCGGCGGGCGCGGCGCCCGTGCCGCCCGCGCGGTTCGGCCGCATCGGCGACGACCGCCACGCCGTCGTCGACGTCCACGCGGCGGGCTTCCCCCTGTGGAAGCGCCGGCGCGGCGCCGACGGCAGGCAGTTCCGGGAACTGCACCAGGCCGACGGGACGGTGGCGGCCCTGTCCAACCTGCGGACGGGCACCCTGGAGATCACGGTGCCGGTGGCGGCCGCGGACCCCGACCCCTCCGTGTCGCCGTGGTCCGGCATGTCCGGGGCCGCCGTATGGGCGGGGCCGTACCTCGTCGGAGTGGTGGCCGAACACCACCGCGGCGAAGGGCTGGGCCGGCTGACCGCGGTCCGCGTCGACCACACGCTGCACGGTGTCTCCGAGGCCCGCCGGGCGGAGCTGGCCGCACTCCTGGCGATCCCCGATCCGGCGGCGCTTGCGGACGTGGGCGCCGAGCCGCCCGGTCCGGACGAGCCCTCCGCGCCGGCCGCGTCGAAGGTCATCGGGCTGCCGGTGGCACACGGACTGGAGCTGTTCAAGGACCGCACCGAGGCGCGGGACCTGATCGGCCGCCACCTCGCCAACCCCGCCATCCGCATGGTGACCGTCACGGGACGCCGCGGCATCGGCAAGAGCGCGGTCGCCGCCAAGGTCATGGAGATGCTGGAACGCGGCGAGTGGCCGGGCCGCGTGCAGGCGCCGCTTCCGGCGGGCCTCGTCAACCTGAGCACCCGCACCTCCGGGGTCTCCCTCGAACGCCTCTACTTCGACTGCGCCCGCGCCCTCGGCCCCGCAGACGAAGCACGCCTGCTGGAGGTCTGGGCCGCCGACCGGCCCGTCCCCGACAAGATCGGCGAACTGTTCGCCGCGATGGGCGACCGGCTCTTCGTCGTCCTGGTCGACAACCTGGAGGACCGGCTCCTGGACGACGGCCGGCTCGACGACGAGGAGCTCGACGCCTTCTTCGACTGCCTCTTCAGGGCGCGCACCGCACCACGGCTGCTGATCACCTCACAGCTGCCGCTACGACTCCCGCCCGAGCTGCGCCGGTTCGCCGCCGAGGTCGAGCTGTCCGACGGGCTGCCGCCCGCCGAGTCGGTCGCGCTGCTGCGCGAACTCGACCAGGACGGCGGCCTCGGAGTGGCGCGGCTGTCGGACGAGGAGCTGCTCCGGGCGGCGGTCCGGGTCCACGGGGTGCCGCGCGCACTGGAGCTGCTGGTGGGCGCGATGGCCGACGACACGCTGATGCTGCCGAGCCTGGAGGACGTGCTGGAGGACTTCCCCCTGCGCGGTGACGTGGTCGCCGGCCTGGCCGAGGACCGCTACCGGCGGCTCGGCGCCGACAGCCGCAGCGTGCTGAACGTCCTCGCGGTGCTGCGCACTCCCGCCCCCCGGGAGGCGGTCGAGTGGATCGCCGGCGGCCTCGCCCCCGCCCTCGACGTGCCGGCCGCCCTGTCCGGGCTGCTGAGGACGCGCATGGTTTCCGTGGACCGGGGAACCCGCACGTTTGCGCTGCACCCGATGGACGCCGACCTCGCGTACGGCGCCCTTCCGGGCGAAGGGCCGCTGGGGCGGCAGGCGTTGGAGCTGCGGGCGGCCGAGTGGTACGCGCGCACTGCCCCGCAGCGCCGGGACTGGCGCACGCTGGACGACGTACAGGCGCACCGGCGGGCGTTCGGCCACCGGGTGCGGGCCGGGGACATGGACGGCGCCGCGCTGGTCCTCGGTGCCATCGGGCCATGGATGGTCCGGCACGGCTCCGCCCTCGCGGCGATCTCGATGCACCTGATATTGGAGGAACAAGTGACCGACGACCGGGCACGTCTGGCCCATCTCATCAGCTTCGGGCACGCCCGGTTGAGCGCCGGCCCGCTGCCGCACGCGCTCGAACTCTTCACGGAGGCCGCCGAGGTGGCCGAACGCCTCGAGGACCGCCGGGTGCTCCAGGAAGCCGTGTTCGGCCTCGGTGACGCGTACCGGCAGCTGGGCCGCCTCAAGGAGGCCACGGGCCCGCTGACCCGGGCCGGCGAGCTGGCCCGGCAGAACGGCGACGCGGAGGCCGAGGCCCACGCCGTCCTCAGCCTCAGCCTCGCCCACAGCACCCTCGGCGACGGCGAAGCCGCCCTGGCGGGCGCCGACCGGCTGGGCGAAATCGCGGCGGCCTCGGGGGACCGGCTCACCGAGGCGCGCTCCTGGAACGCCCGGTTCACGGCCCTGCTGACCCTGGGCCGCTGGGAGGAGACCATCGCGGCGGGCGGTGAGGCCGTACGCGCCTACGCGGCCGCGGGGGTCGCGGAGGCGACGGACTACGCGCTGAACGCCCAGGGCGTGGCCCTGCTGGCCCTCGGCCGGCCCGAGGAGGCCCTGGCCTTGCTGGCGGAGGCGCTGACCGCGGCCATGGAGAATCCGCGGACCGAGGGCGTCTGCCTGTACAACACCGCCTGGGCGCACTGGACGCTGGGGCGGTACGGGCAGGCCGCCGAGACGGCCGAGCGCGCGGCCGCCTCCTTGGACCGCGCCGGGGCGGCCGAGGCCGCGGCGGCGCAGGCGCTCGCCGAAGCGGCCCGGGCCAGGGCGGTGCCGGCCCCGCGCGAGGCGGCCGACGCCCTGGACCGGGCCGCGCAGAGCGTCGGCCGCAACGTGGAGATGGTCCGTCCGGCCTGGCTCAGCGCGCAGGCGCAGCACCTGCGCGAGGACGCCTGAGGGCGCCCGCCGCACCGGCGGTCGGCCGCCGAGCAGGTCGGCCAGCCATTCGTGACGGAGCGCGGTCTGCCTGGTGCGGTGGGCGAGGAGGCGCACCGCCTCCCGCCGACCTCCTCCGCCACGGCACCGCGTTCGTCCACCGCCTCTACGTCCTGCCCGTGTCCACACCTGGGCCCCCGTCTCCGGGGTGACGCGTGTCGGGTCGGGCGAGTCGGCGCTCACGGTGCCCGGCCCGCTGGTAGTCAGTCAGCTGCGGGTGATCAGGAGGGCTCCCTCCGAGGGCCCGGGACGACCCTGGAGGGAACCCTGATGAGCTGGCCGGTCACCGTGGCAGGTGCGGCGTTGGTGCTGATCGTCCTCCGGGACGTGTTCCACACCCTGTGGCACCCGACCCGCCACGGGGGCCTGAGCCGCCTGGTCATGACCGCGGTCTGGCGCCTGTCGAAGGCGTCCCCGCCCCGCCGGGGCACAGGGCTCGCCGGCCCGGTGGGAATGGCGGCCGTCGTGGCCACCTGGTCGTTGACCGCGGTCCTCGGCTGGGCCCTCGTGTACTGGCCGCACATGCCGGAGGGCTTCACCTACGCGCCCGGCCTGCGGCCCGCCGACCACGCCGGTTTCCTGGACGCGGTGTACGTCTCCCTCGTCCACATCTCCACGCTCGGTCTGGGAGACATCGCTCCCGCCGAAGGGTGGCTGAGGGTCGCCGCCCCGCTGGAGGCCTTGGCCGGATTCGCGCTGCTGAGCGCGACGGTCGCCTGGACGCTGGGCATCTTCCCGGCGTTGGGCCGCCGCCGCGCCCTCGCGCTGCGGATCTCGCATCTGGTCCGTACCCACCCCGCAACGGACCAGGTCGACGCCGACGCGGGTGCCGAGATCCTCGACAGCCTCGCATCGGACATCTCCGTGGTCTGCGTCGACTTCCTGCAGTACGCCGAGTCCTACTACTTCCACGACGGTGACGACGCCATCTCGCTCGCCCACCAGATCGAGGGCGCCATGAAACTGGCGGACCAGGCATCGGCCGCCCGACATCCCGACGTCAGGATGGCGGCGGCCGTGCTGCGTGCCGCTCTGGACGACTTCGCCGCGATCATCGACCACCGCTTCCTGCACACCCACGGGACCGCACGCCAGGTCTTCGGGGCCTTCGCCCGTGATCACGGATACACGCAAGCGGCGTGACGCGTCGGCCGCTGTCAGGAGATGGGATCCGTTTCCGCTACCAGTCGGTAGCGGTGAAGGCTTCCGGCTCCGGGGGCGCCGTTTCGAGGTGAAAGCAACGCGGTGCGGGCAGCGGCGGGAGCCTCTCTCACGATTAGTGTCGGATTTCTGGGTAGAGGCGGCATAAGTACTCATCTGCTGGAGGTCACCATGGCGTCAACGCACCGGGCTCCCATCGAGGAACACCCCGACCTCATCGAGCTGCGTGCCCGGCACGACCGTGCAGCCGCCACCCCGAAGGCCCAGATGGTCGAGGCATGCGCCCTCATCACCGGCTGCTACCTCGCGGCATCGCCCTGGATCGTCGGCTTCAACGGCTTCACCACCCTCGCCGTCACCAACCTGATCGTCGGGATCGCCTACATGCTTCTCCTGGGTGGACTCGGCAACTCCTACGAACGCACCCACTCCATGGCCTGGGCCGCCGCCGCCATGGGCATCTGGACCTGCATCGCGCCCTGGGTCGTGGCCGGCGACGTGGCCCACACACGTTCCATCACCAGCAACCTCATCACCGGCGCCATCGCCACCCTGCTCGCCCTTGCCGCCGCCTCCGGTGCCCGTGATCGTGCCGACTACGGCCAACGCGGCACCGCTTCCACCACCGCGGGGCACCGCATGATGCCGGGCGAACGCTGACGTACAGCCCCACCTCGTGCTCCCCGGCCATGGACGCTCGTGGCCAGCCGCCCGAGCTCTCCCATGGAGCACTGAACGGTCGTCGGCCTCCACATCGGGGCCGACGACCGTAGTGGCTTTGACCTTCGGTATCGCCCCCGACACTCTGGCCGACAGGACCTTCATGCGGGACGGCCGGCGGGTTAAGGTCTCGGGCGTGGACATGCGTACGATCATCGAGGACCTCGCCGGAGAAGCCGAGCAGCAGATCCGCGACCGGGTGTGGGACGTGGCTGCCGTCGACCGCGCCATCGCCGCCAAAGCGGCCGGCGACCTGAGCACCGCCGTCGGACCGCCCCACGTGCAAGAGGCCCTGCCGGTGATCGACCGGCTCGCCCGCCTCCGGGAAGCCCTCGCCGCCCTCGCCCTCTCCCTCGCGCACGTCCACGGCCGCCTGGCCTGGTTCCTCGGCGCGGCCTGTACCGCCCTCACCCCCGTCCTCCACTGGCGCGCCCTGGCCGCCGAAGACGGGCCCACCTTCGGCGCCGTCCAAGCCACGGCTCAGCAGTACGAGGACGCCGAACATGCCGTCCGCCGACTCTGCGCCGCCCTGACCCACATCACCACAGGCTGACCTCGTGCGCGCGTGCCGCTCCGGAAGGCCGTTAACCCGCCGCCACGACCTGGCCGGCCGTGACCTGGGGAGGCTCGGGGAGCAGGGACGCGAGGCTGTCCCGTACGAATTCAGCCGCCCTCTTGATCGACTCTTCGGCTCCGGCCCGGTCTTCGAAGACGCTGGTGGAGACCATCACTCCGCCCCCCGCGTCAATCCAGTAGTAGGCCACGAATCCGGGGACCTGGCGGAGGAGGGGAACGAATCCCTCGTCCACTCGTCGCCCCGCCTCGGCGGGATCCGTCACCCCTTCGTACCGTCGCACCACTGCGTACATGGCAGATCTCCTTCACGGGATCCCGAGGTCACTTCGCGCGAAACGACATACCCCCCTGCGCGTGTCTCGCTCGCGGGACGTCCGGAAGGCACTCGAACAGGCGCATCGACGGTGCGGCAATGGAGCGGGGTCGGCCCGGGCCCGGCCGCCGAGCCCAAGGGTCGTCCCCTCGTGCTCATGGCCGCCCCGGTCGGCGGCTGCCCCTCCCGCTACCAGTTCGCGAACGGGGTCCGCGCTGCCAGCTCGGGGGCGGCTTTGCGCAGTGCGGTTCCGAAATCGGCGGCCAAGCCGGTGAGCAGCTCCAGCGCTGCCGTGCGCGAGAGGACCTCCACGTCGGGGTCCGGGCGCCATGCAGTGCCCGAGACGCATCGGATCTCCGTGGCGTCCCCCCTGGGTTCGAAGGTCAGACACCGCTCGATCCCCTGCCCGTAGAGGTCGATCTCGGCGGAACGGCCCGCCCGGAGACGGGTGATCGCCTCCGGGAGCTGCTCGATCACGGAGGAGAGATCGTACGAGAGGGTGACCGGCCACTCCTCCTGGCCGAAGCCCGAGACGAGGAAGCGGGCATCGGTTTCGGAAAGCAGCTGGCATGCGTCCATGGCCAGCGACTCGTAGTCGTCGGAGAGCTCGACGTCCAGCAGATCGGGCGGCAGTGCCGCCGAAGGGGTCGTGAGGGACATCCTCATGTTCGATTCACCGTCATTTCACGATCGGGAAGGCTGTCTTGTAGGTGCCGTCCGGTTTGGGAACCATGCGCACGTGGGTCGCCTCGACGATGGAACCGTCCGGCTTGATGACGTGGCCCATCCCCGGGGGGATCGGCACTTCGCGTACCCCGGCATGCGGATCGTGGTGCGCCTTCAGGAACTCCACCGCCTTGGAGTTGTCCAGCCACTGCCCCTGATCATTGCCGGTGGAGCGGGCGCGGTCGGTGAGGCTCTGCGTGTTCTTCGTTCCCGCTCCGTGCTCGCTGAACGTGTGGCCGAAGGTGGGTCGGCTCTTCTCGTTCCAGTTGAGGTCCTCGGTCGCCTTCTTGCAGGGCTTGAGTCCGAGCGGATCCGACCAGGTGTGGGGGTTGGACACGTAGGACCGCGGAGTGGGTGCGGGAGCCAGGCCCAGCGGGTCCGGCGTCAGGTACTGCGCCACCTCCGGGTCGTAATGCCGGAAGTAGTTGTAGTGCAGGCCGGTTTCCGGGTCGAAGTACTGGCCCGGGAATCTGAGGGGGGTGTACGTCGTGCTGCTCGCGGCCCACGTCGTCGTGCCCCACAGGGTGCTGCGCATCCGCCACGCCAGACGGCCCGCATCGTCGATCAGTTCGCTCGGCGTGCCGATCAGATCGGTGACGATGGAGAAGAAGCGCTCGGCGACCGGTTCTTCCGGGGCGTCGGGATCGAGGATGCGCTCGGTCTGGGTCAGGGGGTGCAGGCCGTCGTGGTCCCATGTGAGCGCCACGGGATGGGGCAGCGCCGCGGCGGCGGTCTCCTGTTCGCACAGCAGGCTGTCGTCCCAGACGAACGAGACCTGCTCCACGACCGACACGCCGCTGTCGCACAGGCGCTCCTTGGACACGCGGCGGCCCAGCGCGTCGTACCGGTAGCGCCACACGGAGCCGTCCGGCGTGGTGACGGAGGTCAGCCGGTCCTCGGCGTCCCACGTGTAGCGCCAGGTGTCGGGCTTCCTGGACAGGCGGGTCTTCTGCCGCAGGACGATCCGGCCCTGCGCGTCGCGCTCGTAGCGGACGTTTCCGGCGCGGGTGACGCGCGTGCCCGCGTAGGAGCGGGGGCCGGCCGCGTCCTGCGTCGCGTGGGCGGCCGGCCAGGACGCCTCGGTCTGGTTGCCCACCGCGTCGTAGGTGTAGCGCTCGGTCCAGTTCTCGGCGCGCACTGCCGTGACGCGGCCGGCCGCGTCGAGGTCGAAGCGGCGGCGTCCGCCGAGTGCGTCGTCGATGCCGATCAGGTTGCCGTCCGCCCGGTAGGCGTAGTCGCGGCGCTGGAGTGAGCGCCCGTGGCTGCTGACGCGCTGTTCGGTCAGGCGGCCCATCACGTCGTAGCCCTGCGAGAGCGTGACCCGGCCGACGCGGCGTACGACCTCGTGGCCGGCCGCGTCGCGTTCGAAGGTCATCGTACGGCCGGCGGCGGTGAGGGATTCCCGCCGTCCGGCCGGGTCGTGGCTCCAGGAGCTGACGGCGCCGCTGGGTGTCGTCCTGCCGGTTCGGCGGCCGAGGAGGTCGTACGCGAAGGTGAGGGTGCGGCCGTTGACGGTCTCGGCCACGAGGCGTCCGTGGCGGTCGCGCAGACGGGTGAGGGTGGCGTCGGGGGTCGTCGCCGCAGCGAGTTCGTCGAAGACGTCGTACTCGAAGGTGGTGACGACACCCGCGGCGTCCTTGCGGACGACCTGTCCGAGCGCGTTGTACTGGAATTCGATGCTCTCGCCCAGGCCGTTCGTGCGCGAGACCAGCCTGCCGGCCGGGTCGTAGCCGTAGGCGAGGGTGCGGTCGTCGAAGTCGGTCTCGGCGACGAGCCGCCCGGCGCCGTCGTACTCGTACCTCCATTCGAGGCCCTGCGGGTTCCGGACCCCCGTCAGCCGGAGGTTGGTGTCGTGCGTGAACGCGTACGTGAGCCCGTCCGGGCCGGTGCGGGAGGCGAGGAGGTCGAAATCGGCGTACTCGTACGTGGTGACGCCGCCCAGCGCGTCGGTGTGGCTGGTGCAGTTCCCCTCCCCGTCGTACGTCCAGGAGTGCTCGCTGCCGTCCGCCTCGGTGCGACGGGCGAGGTGCCCCTCCACGGTCCACTCGAACCGGGCCGACGCACCCAATGCGTCGGTGAAGGAGACCGGCCGCCCGAAGCCGTCGCGTTCGATGCGTGTCGTCGCCCCGAGCGGGTCGGTGACCTCGACCTGCAGGCCGGCCTCGTTGCAGCGGACGGCCGTGGTGTGCCCGAGGGCGTCGGTGACGGCGGCGAGGTGGCCCGACCCGTCGTAGGCGAAGTGCGTCGTCGCCCCTGACGGGTCGGTGAGGGAGGTGCGGTTCCCGCGCGCGTCGAAGCTCTGGCGGGTCACCGCTCCGTCCGCGCCCACCGTGCGCACGGGCAGTCCGGATGCGTCGTACTCCGCGCTCAGGGACCGTCCGTCCGGCCTCACCACGGTGGTGAGCCGTCCGGCCTCGTCGTAGGCGAAGCGCTCGACGTGGCCGAGGGGATCGGTACGGGACAGGAGGCGGTTGCGGCGGTCGTGCTCGAAGCGGGTGACCGCACCCAGCGCGTCGATCTCGGCGACGACCCGGGAGCGCTCGTCGACGACGAAGTGCTTGGTGTGCCCGAGACCGTCGGTGAGGGAGTTCGTCCTCAAACCGGTGGCGGGGTCGGTGTCGCCCCACGTGAAGTGGGATTCGACGTGCCCGTGGGTGCCGGACTGGTAGGTGCAGCGGTCGCGGTCGTCGTAGACGTAGTCGTAGTGGTTGCCGTTGGTGTCGGTCCAGGAGGTGATGCGGCCGTGCTCGTCGCAGCCGAAGCGCAGGGGCCGCCCCGAGGAGTTGACGACCTCGGTGAGGTGGCCGTCGGTGTAGCCGTAGCGCAGGATCTCCTGGTCGCTGCCGTCCGGAGCGGCACCCGCGAGGTGCAGGGCGGTGACCCGGCCCTCGGCCGTGGTGACCCTCAGGTGGTAGCCGCCGTGGTGCACGAGGGAGGTGGGGGCGCCCGCCTGGTCGTACTCGAAGACGATCCAGCGGCCGTTGCGGTCGTCGATCTGCGCCAGGAGCGCCAGGTCGTCGCCGTGGTCCTTGAAGTGCAGGACCCGTCCGGTGACCGGATCCGTGATGGTGTAGCCGTCGGCGACCCGGTCCAGGGGCCAGGGCCGGCCGTGGGTGGGCAGGACCGGAACACCGGGTGCCGGATGGGGGTAGGCCAGCAGGCTGCCCTCGTCGCAGCTGAAGACGACGCCCTCGGAGTCGATCTCCAGCCGCTGGTCCACGGTGCTGGCCCAGGTGGGACCGAACCAGCGCCCCGAGCGGCGGGAGGAGTCGAAGGTGCGCTGGAAGACGAGCGGCAGGGATCCGGGCAGCGCGATGTCCGTCTGCGGCAGCAGCATGCGGCCGGTCGCCATGTCGACCGGGTCGCCGTCGCAGACGTTCTCGCGGCACCGGTTGCCGGTGTTGTCCGGGTCCTTCTCGTGGTGCCCGCGGCTGCGGCGCGGTCCTTTGAGGTCGTCGAGGTGCTTGGCGGCCGTGCCGATCTTCTTCAGCGAGCCGAGGCCCTTGGAGCCGATGAGCTCCGGGAGCATCTTGCCGATGCCTTCGGAGGGGTCCTTCATGAACTCGTCGAGCATCTTCTTGCCCGCGCCCCAGGGGTCGTTGGCCAGGGTGACCAGGCCCGCGGCGGTGGAGTTCAGGTTCGTCAGGTACTCGGCGGGGTGGGTGAGGTTGTACAGGTCGAGGGGGTTGAGGGCGCGGGCGAAGTTGACGATCCCGGCCGTGCCCTTGATCACGCCGCCCACCAGGTGGGTGGAGGCGAGGTCGAGGTAGTCCAGGCCGTCGCCGAGCTGCTCGGCGTACGAGGGTTTGGGCGGGGCGGCGTCGCGGGCGGCGCGGACCGCCTTGGCGACGGCCTCGGCGACCTCGTTGCGCTGCTTGCGCGCGTTGTCGAGCTTGTCCTGCGCGGCCGTGGCCATCGCCTTGCCGGGGTCGGCGAAGTCGTCGGAGGGCCGCGGCGGGAGGGGGTCCTTGTTCGCCTTGTAGGCGTCGTTGTACTCCTTGACGAGCTTGTTGTGCGCGCCGCGGGCGTCCTCGGAGGCCTTCTTCGCCTTGTTGTAGTCCTCCAGCGCCTCCTTGGCCTTGCCCTGGGCCCATTCGACGGTGTCGGCGAAGCGGCCCATGGCGTCGGCGGCGTCGCCGAAGGCCTTGGCGGCCTTGAACCAGCGCGGCGGCTCCTTGGCCACCGACTCCCGAAACGCCCGCGCGGCCTCGCCCTTGAGGCCGTCCGGTTCGGTGAGGTTCTTCAGTCCCTCGCCGACGGAGTCGAACGCCTTCTTGAAGTCGTTGAGGTGGCCGACCTGCTCGCGGATCTTCGACGGGCTGCCGTAGACGAGCTTCTTGGGGTCCTCGGTCTGCCCGAGTTCGAGCTCGGCGACGTCCGCACCGAGCTGGTTCGCGGCCGAGCGGCTCTTGTCGCGTATCCAGTCCCCGGCGTCCTCCAGGCCGACCTCGTCGGCGAGGTCGGCGACCTTGTCACCACCCCACTCGACGAAGTCGCCGACCTTCTCCGCACCGTCCTCGACGACGTCCTCGACCGAGTCCGGTACGAAATCCCGCCACCCCATCAGCTACTCCCCCGCTGCCCCCGCCGGAACTCCCCCACCAGACGGCCCGGCCCGCCGCCCCTCTCCCGGCCCGCGGCTATTTCTGCGACCAGTTCCATGCCTTTCATCCCCCTTCAGGGCGCCGGGCACCCTGACAGGGAAGCGTACCTTCGATCACTCGAATGGCCTGATCACGATGTTGACGTGTCGGCGTGTCGGCGTGTCGGGGCGGATCCGGCCGGGCCCGCGGGTGCCGGTCCGGGCGGTGGCGCCGGCGGAGGGCGTGGTCACGCCATTTCCCACACGCCTTTGACCAGTACCGACACGCCGCCGGCCAGGGCCAAGGTCAAGACGAGACGACGCACGCCCGTATCGCGCACCCTCGGGGCCAGCGCCCTGCCGATGAGGGCGCCCGTCACCAGGGCGGCCACGGTCACCGCCCAGCCCGGCCCGCTCAGCCGCGGCACACCGTTGACGGCCACGGAGAAGACGTTCACCGCGATGCCGTAGAACTGCGCATTGGGCACGAACTCGTGGATCGGCCACCTGGCGTTGAGGGCGTACAGCGAGTACGGCGGCCCGCCGACCCCGGCGGCGGAGTTCATGAATCCGCCCACGGCACCCGCGGTCACGGCGCCCCTCGTTCCGGTCAGAGCCGGTATGCGCGCGCCTCCGATCACGAGGGCCACGGCAAGCGTCACCAGAGTCCCGATGCCGGCCAGCAGTACCGGTTCGGAGAGCCGGGCAGCCGCCCACGAGCCCACAGGCACGGTACAGGCGGCAGCGATGACCAAGGGCACCATGGCGCCGATCCGCACCCGTCGCCAACCCGCGGCGAGTCCGACGGTGCTGATGACTCCGGCTGCGCAGTTCGCGAGCACCACCCCCTGTGCGGGGCCGATCACCAGCACGAGCACGGGGACCGCGATGAGCGCGAAGCCCATCCCCGTGAGCCACTGCACCGATGCAGCCACGACGACCGTGCCGCCCAGCATGAGTTCGGCCGCTCCTGCACCCACCACAGCAGACTCCCACCGTCACCCGGATCCGATCGGTCGATCGAACATGCCCGACAGATGAGCGAACGATCGTACGGTAATGGCGGCCTGCCGGGCAGGCGTCATGGTGGCGCCTGCGGGCGGGACCAGCGGACGGGGTGGCCGGCGCGGGTGGGGCAGCGGAGTCGGTGGTCGTGCCCCACCCCCGTGGGGGCACAGCCACCGGACGCCGCGCCTGCGATCCTGCACCCCGGCCGGCGGAAGGCCCCAACCCTTTCGGCCACGGCCGAAGTGCCTGACGCAAAGGGCTCTTGGGAGGGCGCGGGGCAGCGGGGACGATGTCAGCGCTGCTCCCCCAGGAAAGGGCCCGGAGGTCGTCCATGCTGCGCATCGTGTTCACGCCCGAGGACCTGGCCAGAACCCGAGTCGCCGCGACCTGGGGGCCGCTCGGCGAGACGCTGCTGTCCCTGACGACCTTGCAGCAGACGCAGGAACGGGCCCTGTTCGGCACCTGGCGCCGCACGGTCGACGCGGCGTCGGCCGCGCGGAGGCACCCGGCCGCCGCGCTGTTCCACGAGGCGTACCTCGACCTGTTCACCGTCACCGGGGCGGCGGCCACCCTGGAAGAGGGTCTCGAAGCCCTGCGCGCGGCCCGGGCCGACCACCTCCACAGCGAACTCGTCGGAGCAGCGGACGCCCGGCTGCGGTACACCCGCTGCACGGACCCGTGGGCCGGCACCGCGTGGGGAGACATCGCGTACGACCGCGAGGACCGTGACACGCTGCTGGCCTACCTCGCGGACGCCCACCGCTCGGCCGTGGAGCCGTACTGGCCGCGCATCCTGTCCCGGTTGCAGGCCGAGCAGGCCGGCCACGCGCGCACCCTCGCCGAGCACGGCGCCGAGGCCATGCTCGCCGGGCTGCCGCCCGGATTCCGTTGGCGGCCCCCGGTTCTGTCGGTCGGTCAGGGCGCGGTGACCGGCACCGTCGAACTGCGCGGTCGGGGGCTGCTCCTGGTGCCCTCGGTCTTCTGCCGGACCCGGCCGACCACCTACACCCACGAGCTCGACGAGCAGGCGCCCCCCGTACTGTTCGTGCCGGTCATCCGGAGCGTCGCCGACGCCGCCGCGCTGCTGACCACGCCCGAACACGGGCTGGACAAGGCCCTCGCCGCGCTCCTCGGCCGGACGCGCGCCCACGCCCTCGACGCGATCGGCCGGGGGCCGTGCACCACCGGACAACTGGCCGAGCGGATCTCGGCGTCCGCGCCCACCGCCAGCGAGCAGGCGGGCGTTCTGCGCCAAGCCGGCCTCGTCGCCACCACCCGGCACGGAAGTGCGGTCATGCACGCGCTCACCCCGCTGGGCAGGGCCCTCCTCGACGGCCGGCACTTCCAGGCCGCGCCCCTCCAGGCCGCCGCGCGGGTCGGCTCGCCGACACCGTAGAACGTCCCGGGCGCCCGTACCGGTACCGGTGGGGCGCGGACCTCCTGCTTCGTCTGCAGACTCCGGCGTCGTGGCCTGCTCTTTGTTCTTCTTGTCCAAAAAATCACATTTTTCTGGTTGGAGCAATCTTTCTGCCGGTCTGCTCCGAATACCAGTTAGGGCGAGGGAGGGGGAAGCGACCTCGGGGAGAGTCGGTGATGACGGAAAAGCAGATCAGCGCAGTGCGCCCCCCGGCGGAGGAGGCCCCGGACCGAGAAGCGGCCGGACCGCCCAGGTCGTCGACCGCCGTCGAGGAGGCGTTCACCCGGTTGCTGGCCGACGTCACCCATGTGCACCCCGTGTCGGTGCACGCGCACTTCTTCGACGAACTCGGAGCCGACTCCCTGGTCATGGCCCACTTCTGTGCACTGGTCAGAAAGCACGGAGGGCTGCCGCCGGTGTCCATCAAGGACGTCTACCGGCACCCCACGGTCAGCAGCCTGGTGACCGCCGTTGCAGGGGTGAACGAGGGTGCAGCAGGGGAGGCTGCGCCCCTGCCCTCCCCCGCTCCCTCTCGGCCCGCCGCACGAGGCGCCCCGCACCACGTCCTCTGCGGCGTGCTCCAGCTCCTGGCGTTCCTCGTGTATTCCTGCCTCGTGGTGCTCGCCGCCACGCGCGGCTACGCCTGGGCGGCCGCCGGCAGCGGCCTGGGCGAGCAGTACCTGCGCGCCGTCGTCTTCGGTGCGGCTGCCTTCGCCGTCCTGTGCGTGTTCCCGGTGGTCGCGAAGTGGGTCCTCGTCGGCAGGTGGAAGCCCGTCAGGCTGCGCGTCTGGAGCCTGCCCTACGTCCGCTTCTGGATCGTGCGGACCCTCATCCGCTCCGACCCGCTCGTCGTCTTCGTCGGCTCACCGCTGTACGTCCTCTACCTCAGGGCCCTGGGCGCGAAGATCGGCCGCGGTGTCACGGTCTTCTCGCGGATCGTGCCGGTCTGCACCGACCTGCTCACCCTCGGCGACGGGGCCCTGATCCGCAAGGACGCGTACTTCCCCTGCTACCGCGCGCACGACGGCCTGATCGAGACCGGTCCGGTGTCCCTGGGCAAGGACGCGGTGGTCGGTGAGGCCTCCGTCCTCGACCTCGGCACCTGGCTGGGCGACGGCGCCCAGCTCGGGCACGCCTCCGCGCTGCACAGCGGGCAGGGCATCCCGGCGGGCGAGCACTGGCACGGATCCCCGGCGCAGCGCACCGGCACGGACTTCCTGGCGGTCGCCCCGGCCCGGTGCGGTACCGCGCGGAGGGTTCTGCACGGCGTCGTGCAGATACTTGCCGCCCTTCTGGTCTACCTCCCCTTCTCGGCGGCCGCAGTCTCCTTCCTGCTGGCCCACTCCCCCCAGCTCGCCGCCACCGTGGCCCCGGGCCCGGCGGCGATCGCCGACTGGCCGTTCTACGCCGAGGCCCTGGCGGCCACGGCGCTGGTGTTCTTCGGGGGCCTGGCCCTCACGCTCCTCACGGTCACCACGCTGCCGCGCCTGCTCGACCGGGCCCTCACCCCCGACCGGGTCTACCCCTTGTACGGATTCCACTTCGGCGTGTACCGGGCGATCACGCTGCTGACCAACCGGCGCTTCCTGACGCGGCTGTTCGGCGACAGCTCCGCGATCGTGCACTACCTGGGCGCCCTCGGCTACCGCCTGCGCCCCGTGGAGCAGACCGGTTCGAACTTCGGCACGGAGGTCAGGCACGACTCCCCGTACCTGGCGTCCGTCGGGAGCGGCACGATGGTCGCCGACGGGCTGTCGATCAACAACGCCGACTTCTCCAGCACGTCCTTCCGGGTGCACAGGGTCTCCATCGGCCCGCGCAACTTCCTCGGCAACCGGATCGCGTACCCCTCGCGGGGCAGGACCGGCGACAACTGCCTGCTCGCGACCAAGGTCATGGTGCCGGTCGACGGGGAGATCCGGCAGGGTGTGGGTCTGCTGGGCTCGCCGAGCTTCGAGATCCCCCGGTCGGTCTCCCGGGACGGGGCGGTCGACCCCCCGGACGGCGGCCGCCCGCACGGGGCCGCGGCGACGCTGCGGCTGCTGCCGGCGAAGAACCGCCACAACGCGGTGACGATGGCCTGGTACCTGGCGGTGCGGTGGATCCACTTCTTCGTGCTCACGCTGATCCTCACCGTGGCCGCCGAGGCGTACGGCGTGTTCGGCCCCCTGGCCGTCGCGGCGGGCAACCTCTGCGTCGTGGTGTTCAGCATCGCGTACCTGGTCCTCATCGAACGGGCGGTCACGGCCCGGCACCCGACCGTTCCGTTGTTCTGCTCCATCTACGACCCGCGGTTCTGGGAGCGGGAGCGGTTCTGGAAGGTCCCGTCGGAGGGGTACCTGCGCCTGTTCAACGGCACCCCCTTCAAGCCGCTGGTGTGGCGGCTGCTCGGAGTCCGCATCGGCCGCCGCGTCTTCGACGACGGCTGCCACCTGACCGAGCGGACGATGGTGGCCATCGGCGACGAATGCACCCTCAACGCGGGGAGCATCGTCCAGTGCCACTCGCAGGAGGACGGTGCCTTCAAGTCGGACCGCACCGCCATCGGCGCCCGCTGCACGATCGGGGTCGGCGCCCTCGTGCACTACGGGGTGACGGTCGGGGACGGCGCGGTCCTGGCGCCCGACTCGTTCCTCATGAAGGGCACGACCGTCCCGCAGGGGGAGGTCTGGGGAGGGAACCCGGCGCGGCGCCTCCACGGGACCGCCCCCGGGCCGCGAAGGGGCGAGCCGTGACCGCGCCGGTGCAGAACGGGATCCGGGCCGCGCAGGACGCGCCGGGCGGGTTCACCGCGCTCCCCCGCTGGACCCTGACCCCGGTGCCGGGGACGGCGGAGTACCGGATCGCGGTGCCCGGGCCGCTCACCACGACCCTGCGCCGACTCGCGGACGCGTACGGAACACCGCTCGCGGAGGTGGTCCTGGCGGCCCACTTCAAGGTCCTCGACGCCCTGTCCGGCGGAGAAGGGATCACCGGCGGCCACCTCGCCGCGGCCGACGGCACCGCGCGGCCGTGCCCCCTGACGGCCGAACCCCCCTCCTGGCGGGAGCTCGTACGGGCCACCCATCGGGCGGCCGCCGCTGCCCCGGCCCCCGCCCGTCCGCCCGGACCCTCCCCCATGCCCCCTGCGCCCCCCGCGCCCCCGCCCGAGATCGTGTTCGACCCGTACGGCGGGGCCCCCGCCGACCCCGGCACGCCGCTGCGGGTGGCCCTGATCCGGCAGGGCGACCGGCACGTGCTGGAGCTGCGCTATCGGACCGACCTGATCGACGCGGACTGCGCCGCCCGGATCGCCGGCTACCACCTCACCGCGCTGCGGCTGCTCGCCGCCGACCCGGACGCGGCTCCCGGCCCGCAGACCCTGCTGGGCAGCGCCGAACTGCACCACCAACTCGAAGGGCTCGCCGGCCCCGCCCGGGAGCTGCCCGACCTGCGGGTCCACGAGATCTTCGAGCGGCAGGTGCGCGCACACCCCGACCGGATCGCCGCCGTCCACTGCGGCCGGCGGTGGACCTACGCCGAGCTCAACGCCCGCGCCAACCGGCTGGCCCACGCCCTCCTGGCCGGCGGGCTGCGGCGGGAGGACGCGGTGGCCGTGGTGAGCGAGCGCAACCTCGGCTGGCTCGCCGCCGTCCTGGCGGTCCTCAAGGCCGGCGGGGCGTACCTGCCGGTCGAACCGCACTTCCCCGCCGACCGCATCGCCACCATGCTCACCCGCGCCGCGTGCCGGTTCGTCCTGGCGGAGCCCGGGAGCACCTCCGGCCTCGACGGGGCGCTGGAGGCCCTGCCCGGGATCGGCGTCCTCGGCCTCGATGCCGCCCACGACGGTGCGAACGCCCCGGCCGGCCGCTCCCCTGCCGATCCCGACGGCACGACGTACGACCCCGGCCTGCCGATCCCGCCGCACTCGCTCGCCTACATCTTCTTCACCTCCGGATCGACCGGGGAGCCCAAGGGCGCGATGTGCGAGCACGCCGGGCTCCTCAACCACCTCTACGCCAAGATCGACGACCTGGGCATCGGCGAGGCCGACACGGTGGCCCAGACGGCACCCCAGTGCTTCGACATCTCCCTGTGGCAGCTGCTCTCGGCACTGCTCACCGGGGGCCGGACCCTGATCGTCCCCCAGGACGACGTCCTGGACGTCGGGCGCTTCCTCGACACCGTCGTCAGCGGCCGGGCCACGGTGCTGCAGGTGGTGCCCTCGTACCTCGAGACGCTCCTCTCCCTGCTGGAGCAGACCCCGAGGGCGCGGGCCCTCCCGGACCTGCGGTGCCTCTCGGTCACGGGGGAGGCGGTCCAGAAGCAGCTCGTCGCCCGCTGGTTCGCGGCCGAACCCGGGATCAGGCTCGTCAACGCGTACGGCCTCACCGAGACCTCGGACGACACCAACCACGAGGTCATGGACCGGGTCCCCGACACCCCGGCCGTCCCCCTCGGCCGGCCCGTCAACAACGTCCGCCTGTACGTGGTGGACCCGCACCTCAATCCGGTGCCGCTGGGCGCGCCGGGCGAGATCGTGCTGTCCGGAGTCTGTGTGGGGCGCGGGTACGTCAACGACCCCGAGCGCACCCGGCTCGCCTTCGGACCGGACCCGCACCGCCCGGGCAGCCGCCTGTACCGCAGCGGGGACTACGGCCGCTGGCTGCCGGACGGCAAGGTCGAGTACCTCGGCCGCCGGGACACCCAGGTCAAGGTCCGCGGCTTCCGCATCGAGATCGCGGAGATCGACAACGCCCTGCTGCGGGTGCCGGGAATCCGGGACGCCGCCGTGGTCGCCGTCCGGCACCCCGCGCACGGCCGCCACCTCGCGGCGTTCTACACCGCCGCAGCGCCGCTGGAGGCGTCCGGGCTGCGTGACGCGCTGGGCGGCATGCTGCCCGCGTACATGATCCCGTCCGTCTTCCACCGGGTCGCTGCCCTGCCCCTGACCGCCAACGGAAAGACCGACACCAAGGCGCTGGCCGCGCTCGCCGAGTCGGCCCCGCGCGTCGACGCACCGCCCGACGCGGACGGGCACGGCCCGCAGCCCCCGGCGACGCCCGCCGAACGCCGGGTCGCCGCAGCGTGGGCGGCAGCCCTCGGGCTGCCCGAGACGCAGATCGGACGGCAGGACCGGTTCTTCGACCTGGGCGGCACCTCGTTGACCGCCCTCAGGGTCGCCGTCGCCCTCGACCGGGCGATCACGTTCAAGGACATCACCGAACACCCGGTCCTCGCCGACCTCGCGCGGCTGGTCGACGGATCTCCGCCGCGCAGGACGCCGGGCCCCGCACCGGCGGCAGCGGCCGGTCACCCTTCCACCGCCGAGCCCGACAGGAGAGCCCCATGACCTCCACAGCCTCCGTACCCCCGCCACCCTCCGGTTCCGCTCCCGTCGCGGTGCCCGACACCGGCGCGCAGGACGCCGCCGGGGCCGGGGACGTCCTCGCGCTCCTGCACGTGCCGGACACGGCCGACGCCGCCACCTGGCTGCAGGAGCAGCGCCACGCCCTGCGGGCCGCGGTCCTCGAGCACGGCGCGGTCCTGGTCCGCGGCCTCGGCATCGAGGACCCGGCGGAGGTGGGGCGCGCCCTGCGGCAGCTCGGCGCCGCCCCGGTGGCGGAGACGGAGGCCTTCGCCTCGCGCCAGACGTACGGCGAGGGCGTCTACTCCTCGGCCGGCTGGCCGCCGAACCAGCCGATGTGCATGCACCACGAGCTGAGCTACACCACCGAGTTCCCCTCTCTGCTCCTCTTCGCCTGCCTCACGCCGCCCACCGCGGGCGGGGCCACCACCGTGGCGGACGCCGCCGCCGTCTTCGACGCCCTGCCGGCGGAGGTCACCGAGCCCTTCCTGCGGGAGGGCTGGCTCCTCACCCGCACGTACGGCAACGACATCGGTGCCTCCCTGACCGAAGCGTTCGGATCCGACGACCGCGACGCCGTCGAGCGCCACTGCCGGGCCCACGCCATCGCGTACGCATGGCGCCCGGACGGCACGCTGCACACCCGGCAGCGGCGCAGCGCCGTACTGCGGCATCCGCAGAGCGGCCGCCGGTGCTGGTTCAACCAGATCGCGTTCCTCAACGAATGGACGCTGGACCCCGACATCCGTGAGTACCTCGTCGACACCTACGGAGCCGAGGGCCTGCCCTTCAACACCCACTACGGAAACGGCGCCCCACTCGACCGGGACACCGTGCGGCTGATCAACGAGGTCTACGAGGCGCACACGGTGCGCCGCCCCTGGCAGGCGGGCGACCTGATGCTGGTCGACAACCTCCGCACCGCCCACGCCAGAGAGGCCTTCCAGGGCCCGCGGCGGGTCGTGGTCGCCATGGCCGACCCGCTGCGTGCCGCCGACTGCGAGCCGACCATCGAGGTGACCCTCACATGACTGCCGAACGACGGGTGCCGCCCTTCGCCGTGCTTTCGGGCGCGCAGGTCCAACGGGCACTGGACGGGAACGAGAAGCACATCGTGGACCTCGTCGAGCAGGCGTACCGGCTCCACGGCGCGGGCCGCTGTGTGAACCCGCCCTCGCTGTTCCTCCGCTTCCCGGACCGCCGCTCCTCGCGCATGATCGCACTGCCCGCCTCGCTCGGGGGAGCGAACCGGGTCGACGGGCTGAAGTGGATCTCCAGCTTCCCCGAGAACACCGAGGCCGGCCTGCCCCGGGCGTCGGCGGTGCTGATCCTCAACGACCCCCTGACCGGCTACCCCTTCGCCTGCCTCGAGAGCTCCATCATCAGCGCCACGAGGACGGCGGCCTCAGCGGTCCTGGCCGCCGACTGGCTCAGCCGGGGCCGCAGCCGGCCGACCCGCGTCGGGTTCTTCGGGGCGGGGCTGATCGCCCGCTACATCCACGGGTTCCTGACCGCCACGGGATGGGATTTCGAGGCGATCGGGGTGCACGACCTGTCGCCGCGCAACGCGGCCGCCTTCCGTACGTACCTGGAGCAGTCGGGCAGCACCGGGCTCATCGCGGTCCACGACAGCCCGCAGGACCTGATCCGTTGCAGCGACCTGGTGGTCTTCGCCACGGTCGCCGCCGAGCCGCACGTCGACCATGCGGCCTGGTTCGGCCACCACCCGCTGGTGCTGCACATATCGCTGCGGGACCTCGCTCCCGAAGTCCTCCTCGCCGCCACCAACATCGTCGACGACGTCGACCACAGCCTGCGCGCCGGCACCTCCGCGAACCTGACCGAGCAGCTCGTCGGAAACCACCGGTTCCTGCACGGAACCCTGGACGACGTCATGGCCGGCCGCGTGCAGGTGCCGCCGGGCCGGCCGGTGGTGTTCTCGCCCTTCGGCCTCGGGATCCTGGACCTGGCCGTGGGCAAGTACGTCTACGACGAGGTCGCCGCGGCCGGGGAGCTGCAGATCGTCGACGGCTTCTACCACGAGGTGACCCGCTACGGATGAAACGGCACCCCCATCAGCCCTCCCGCACTCACCCGCGCACACGAAGGACAGGCCAAGAGGAGGCCGACGTGCCCGTCATATCCGCTCCCCACGCCTTCAACGAAGAAGACCTCTACGTCGACCTGCAGCCCGTTCTCGGCTGTCGGCTGTTCCTCAAGTGCGAGGGGTTCAACTTCGCCGGCTCCGTCAAGCTGAAGGCCGCGGCCTCGATGGTGGAAGCGGCCGAGCAGGAAGGTGTGCTGACGCCCCGGTCCGCCCTGGTCGAGTCCTCCTCGGGGAACCTCGGGGTCGCCCTCAGCGTGATCGCGGCGAGCAAGCGCTACAGGTTCCTGTGCGTGACGGACTCCCGGTGCAACCTGGCGACCCGGCTGATGATGGAGGCGCTGGGCAGCCAGGTCCACGTCATCAACGATCCGGGCCCCCACGGCAGTTACCTGGCCGCACGGCTGGACTACGTACGCACGCTGTGCGCGTCCGACAGCCGCTGGGTCTGGCTCAGCCAGTACACGAACCCGGCCAACTGGCGTGCGCACTACCGCAGCACGGCGCCCGCCATCGCCCGGCAGTTCCCGCAGCTGGACGTCCTCTTCGTCGGCGCGGGGACCACGGGGACGCTGATGGGGTGCGCCCGGTACTTCAGGCACTGGCACAGGCCGGTGCGGATCGTCGCGGTGGACAGCGTCGGCTCGGTGACGTTCGGCGGCGCACCCGGCCGCCGGCTGATCCCCGGCCTGGGCATGGGCGTGCACCCGCCCCTGCTCGACGAGTCGTACGTCGACGAGGCGATCCTCGTGGAGGAGGCCGACACCATCCGCAGCTGCCGCCAGCTCGCCCACCGCGGCTTCCTCTTCGGCGGCTCGACGGGAACGGTGGTCAGCGGGGCCAGGCACTGGCTGGACCACCACGGCGACCCCTCCGTCACGGCGGTCGCGATCGCCCCCGACCTCGGCGAGCGCTACCTCGACACCGTGTACCAGGACAACTGGGTCCAGGCCCTGTACGGCGACGCCGCCGCCCCCACGCACCAGCGCCGCTGACCGGCGCCTGCCCGTGCACGTACGGACCTCCAGGGCGCATGCGCCGGGCGGGAGTGGAAAGGCGCCGGGCTGTGGAGGTGGCGGGAGATGAGGATGCCGGAAGGGCTGCGCAGCCGTGACCACCGGCTGACCCGGCGCATCGCGGCCTGTGACGCACCGGTGGCGCGCCGGCTGCTGCCTGCGGTCGAGGAGGCGGCCGAGCACACGAAGCTGTGGTGGGCCGCGGCCCTGGCGATGGCGGCCTGGGGAGGCTGGAGGGGCCGCAGGGCCGCAGCGGCCGGCGTCCTGGCGATGGCGGCGGCGGAGGTGTGGTCGAACGGGCTCGCGAAGCCGTTGGTCGAACGGCGCCGGCCCCCGGCCGAGTGGATCCCGCACGAAGGGGTCGCGGACCGGCCTGACAGTTCCTCGTTCCCCTCCGGGCACACGGCCGCCGCGGTGGCGTTCACCGCGGCGGTCGCGAGCCGGTGGCCGTGGGCGGGGGCCGCGTGCGCGGTCCCGACCGCCCTGGTGGCCGTCGAGCGGGTCCACAGCGGGGCCCACTACCCCTCCGACGTGGCCGCCGGAGCGATGATCGGTGGCGCGGCCGCCGCCCTGGTCCGCACGGCGCCCCGGGTCCTTCTCCGCCTTCTCCGCTTCCGGTGGTGACGAGGCGCGGAGGGCGGGCGGCTGCCGTTCGGCGGCGGCTGCCGTCCGGAGCCCGTGGTGCCGTTCAGGCGTGCGGGTGGAGAGTCGGCGTACGGCGTTAGGCCGGGGCACCGCTGCGGCACCCATGTCCCCGGCGCCCCCGGCCCGGGTGCGCGACCCCCGTGTACGAGGACGAAGGAGTGCTGCCGGATGACGACGGCCCGCGAGATCATGACCGAAGGCGCCGAGTGCATCGGCGCCGAGGAGACGGTGCTCGACGCCGCGAAGAAGATGACGCAGCTGGGAGTGGGTGCCCTGCCGATCTGCGGCACGGACGACAAACTCAAGGGCATGCTCACCGACCGCGACATCGTGGTGAAGGTCCTCGGCGTCGGCAAGGACCCGGCCACGGTGAAAGCCGGGGAGCTCGCCCAGGGCGAAGCGGTCACGATCGGCGCCGACGACGACGCCGGGGAGATCCTGCGCACCATGGCCGAGCACAAGGTCCGCCGCCTGCCCGTCATCGACGGTCACCGGCTGGTCGGCATGGTCGCCCAGGCGGACGTGGCGCGCGCGCTGCCCGACCCCCAGGTCGGTGACCTGCTCCAGGCACTGTCCACGGACTGAACCGGCCGGGCCCCCTGCGGCGCGGCCCGGCGCCGGCCGTGGGTGTCGGCGGTCGCCGGCGCGAGTGCGCGGTCGTCGCCGCCGACCGGGCGCCGACCGCCGGTCGGGTGACGGGACCGGGGCCGGCGGCGTGTACGCCGTCCGGCCCGCAGGGAGGGCGCGAGGATGCTCGGGTTCCGCTCACCCCCTGATCGGCTGGAGTCCGTCCGTGCTCGAACGCAAGAAGCTCAAGGGCCGCACCCAGGTCACCTTCGTCCTGCCCGAGGACACCCCGGCCGGGCCGGTCAGCGTGGTCGGCGACTTCAACCACTGGGACCCCTACGCCCACCCCCTCACCCCCCGCGGCGACGGCACCCGTACCGCCACCGTCGCCCTGTCGGCCAACAGCAGCCACGCCTTCCGCTACCTCGCCGCGGGGGACTACTGGTTCAACGACCCCGCCGCCGACCACCACGACGGCGCCAACAGCCACCTGCGCACCTGACCTCCGGGCCGGGCGGCGCCTGCTTCAGGCAGCCCTCTTGGGAACGTGGGCGTGGATGGTCTTGCCGCCCGCCTGCGTGGAGCGGACGTCCACCTCGCCGGCGAGTCGGCGCACCAGCCGCCAGCCGTAGCCGCCCATCGAACCGGTCGGGTCCATCGCCCGCAGCCGGGGCGGGTCGGGACTGGGGTCGGTGACGTCGATGTCGATGCCGTCCCCCGACCAGGCCAGGTCCAGTGAACACGAGCCGCCGGCGTGCCGGACGGCGTTGGTGACCAGCTCGCTGGCCACCAACAGGGCCGTGTCCGCCACACCGGAGGGGACCGGGTGTCCGCTGTGCACGGCATCGCGGACGAACCGGCGGATCTCCTCACGGGCCCGCGCCGCGGCGCTGCCGCCGCCGCATTCGCAGTGCCGTTTCGGCGGGTCTCCCACAGCCCCTCCTCGCCTTTGCACCCCGGGTCCATCAAGGCACCTGCCCCGTACCCCGTCCCGCTATGCCCCGTACGCCCGGATGCAGCCGGGAACCGCACGGGACGTTGCCCGGGTGGTGCGGGTACCGGGGGCCCGGGGGATCGAGCGCGCCCTCGTCCGACGGCGTTTCCGGCGACCGTCCTGATCGTTGAAGCGCCTGTCGGGAGAGTCTCCGGGAACGAGAGCGGGTGGCCGCAATGCCAGTGGCGCGCAGGACGGTCCTCCGGGCGGCGGCATCGGCGGGCGCGCTGCCCGTGCTGCCGGCACCGGCGGAGGCGGCAGCCGGGGAGCCGCCCGTGCGGGGCCGGGGTTCCGGGCGGCCGGCCGCGGACCGCGTGCGGCTGCTGTTGACCGCGGCCACGAACGGGGCGGCCACCGCCGTCGGGGAGCGGGTGGTGGCCGAGGTCCAGGGCGTGCTCTGGTCGGTGCCCGCGGACGGCTCCGCCGCCACCGCCCTCACCCCGGCCGACCTGGAGCCGAGCCGTCCGGTGCTCTCCCCGGACGGCGGGCAGGTGGCGGTCAGCGCCTACCGGAGCGGGAATTTCCACATCTGGCTGCTCGGAGCGGACGGTTCCGGCCTGCGCCCGCTCACCGAGGGCCCGTTCGACCACCGGGCGCCGGCATGGTCCCGGGACGGCCGCACGCTGGCGTTCTGCTCCGAGCGCGGCGGTGACCCGGTCGCCGGAAGCCCGTACCGGATCTGGACCCTGTCCGCCTCGGGAGGGGTGCCCCGGCAGCTGACGGGGCTCTCCGGGCAGCAGGGTCCGGGCCAGGGCGGGCCCTGGGAGGACTACGACCCCGCCTGGTCCGCGGACGGGCGCCGGGTGCTGTTCGTCCGGGGCACGGTGACCGGGGACGGCCTGGTGGCGCGCGTCCTGGCCTCGGTGGCCGCCGACGGCAGCGGCCCGGTCCGCACCGAGTACACCGCGCCCGAAGGCCGGCTGCTCGCCCCGGCGGTCTCCCCCGCCGGCCGCACGGCCTGGCTGTGCGCCCTGCCCGGCCCGCGCCGGGCGGAGACGCTGACCCTCTGGGCGGACGGCCGGCACGTCCCGCTCGACGGCGATCTCGCCGCCGCTCCCCCGCGCTGGCTCGGCGACGACCGCATCCTGCTCACCCTGGACGGGCAGTTCCGGGTGGTCCGCCCCGACCGCGGCGCCGCCGGCCCCGAGCCGGACCGGATCCTGGCCTTCCGCGCCGAACTGGACCTGCCCCGCCCGCGCTACCGGGTCAAGGACCACGAGCTGGAGGCCGGGCAGCGGCGCCCGGTCCGGGGGATCCACCTCCCCTCCCTGTCGCCGGACGGCCGGACGGTGGCCTTCGCCGCGCTCGGCGCCCTGTGGACCGCTCCGGTGGCCGGCGGGGCGCCCCGGCGGCTGGTCGGGCTCCCGCCCACCGCGTACGTGCAGGGCCCGGTCTGGAGCCCCGACGGCCGGGGCCTGGTGTACACGCACGACCGGGACGGGCTGAACGCGGTGTACCGCAAGGAGCTGTCCGGCGGCCCGGAGGAGGCGCTGACCCCGGGGGGCCGCGTGTACGGGACCCCCTCCCCCGACGGTACGCGGCTGGCGGCCCTCGACCTGACCGGGCGGCTGCTGGTCCGGGACCTCGCCACCGGCAGCGAGCGGTCCCTGGCGGCCCCGCTGGGCGGAGGCGGGCTGCCCGGCATGCCGAGTTGGTCGCCGGACGGCCGCCACCTGGTCCTCTGCGACCGCAACCGGCTCAACCAGCGGTTCCGCGAGGGCTACAACCTGATCCGGGTCGTCGACGCCGCCGGCGGCGCGGCCCGGCTGTACGCCCTGGCCCCGCACGTCTCGCTGTCCGACCGGTACGCCTCCGGCCCGGTCTGGTCACCGGACGGCCGGCACCTGGCCTGTGTCGCGGAGTCGGCGCTGTGGCTGCTGCCGGTCGCTCCGGACGGCACCCCCTGCGGCCCCGCCCGCCGGATCACCGACGAGCCGGCCGATCACCCCTCCTGGGCCGGGGACGCGCGGACCCTCCTCTACCAGTCGGGCGCCCGGCTGCGGCTGCTGCGCCTCACCGCGGACGGCTCCCCGGACGGACCCGCCCGGACGGTACCGGTCGCCCTGGACCGCCGCCGGCCCGAACCGGTGGACACACTCGTGCGCGCCGGACGGTTCTGGGACGGCACCGGTGCCCCGCCGCGCACCGAGGTGGACGTCCTGATCCGCGGCGGGCGCATCGCGGCCGTCGAGCCGCGGCGCGCGGGCGGCGGCACCCGGCGCCGCGCCGCGCGGACCGTGGACGTGGCGGAGGGCACCGTCCTGCCCGGTCTGTGGGACGCGCACGTGCACCCGTACTGCAACACCTACGGCGCCCGCCAAGGGGTGGCCGCCCTCGCCTACGGGGTCACCACGACCGTCTCCCTGGGCGGCTCCGCCCACGAGCAGGCCCGTCTGCGGCAGGACGTCCTGGCCGGACTGCTCGCCGCGCCGCGGCTGCTGACCTGCGGGGAGCACCTGGACGGCAGCAGGGTCGCGTACACGATGAGCCGCGCCCACCGCACCCGGGAGGGGGTGGCCCGCTCGCTCGCCCGGGCGGCGGAGCTGGACTGGGACGTCCTCAAGACGTACGTACGGGCGCCCGGCTGGCTGATGGCGGAGGCCGCCCGGTTCGCGCACGAGCGGCTCGGCGTGCGGGTCGGCTCCCACCTGTGCGCTGCGGGGATCGCCACGGGGCAGGACCTGACCACGCACCTGGTGGCCACCGAGCGCGCCGAGACCGGGCACGGCGCCACCGCCCAGGGGTTCACGTACGAGGACACCCTGGAGCTCTACACCCGCGGCCGGTTCCATCTGATCGCCACGCCGTTCACGGCGCTGCCGCTGCTCGGCGAGGATCCGGCGGCCGCCGAGGACGAGCGGGTGCGGACGCTCATGCCGCCGTGGGACGTGGCCGCCGTACGGGCCGCGGCGGCCGCACCGCCGACCGCCGGGCAACTGCTCGCCCTGGAGCGCGAGGTGTCGGTCTACCGGCGGATCCTGGCGGGTGGCGGGCTGGTCGCGCTGGGCACCGACGCCCCGCTCGTGCCGGTCGGCCTCCATCTGCACCTGGGGCTGCGGGCCTTGCACCGGTACGGCCTGAGCCCTGCCGAGGCCCTGGCCACCGCGACCCGCATCCCGGCCCGGGTGTTCGGGGTCGAGGACCGGCTGGGCACCGTCGAGCCGGGCAGGATCGCCGACCTGACGGTCGTCGACGGGGATCCGTTCACCGACTTCGCCGAGCTGATCCGGGTGAGGGCGGCGGTCCGCGGCGGGGTGGTCCACGAGCGTGCACGGCTCCTGGCTGCGT
The DNA here is from genome assembly GCF_040704625.1 of Streptomyces sp. NPDC046866. NCBI lineage: Bacteria > Bacillati > Actinomycetota > Actinomycetes > Kitasatosporales > Streptomycetaceae > Streptomyces > Streptomyces sp. NPDC046866. Next base: position 42,352 of record NZ_JBEYXN010000031.1, on the reverse strand, counting down.
TCGCGGGCGGCGGTGCGGACGCGGCCCCGGAACCCGAGGGCGGGTGGCGCGGCGTCGCCCGTGGTCTGCTGCGGGACGCCTGCTGCGGCGAGGCGGTCGGCTGGGGCGCCCCGGGCCCCGCGTGATGCGCAGCCCGGTCAGGAGAGGGGGAGCGTCCCGGGCCGTTCCGGCCCGACTCCCCGCCGCAGTGGGCGTGTTAGCGTCTCCTCGGGATCACACAGGGGGCCGGGGGGGACCATGTACAGGCACGCACAGGCACACACGCGCACGGGCAGGCGTCGGCACCCGCGCGGGCGATCGCACCTTGCGGTCGCCCTTGCCGCGCTGACCGTCCTCTGCGCCACGGCATGCGGCAGCGACAACGGCGGCGGCCGCGCCTCGGGTCCCGCCCCCGAAGCGCCGCAGAAGGCGGCCACCGCCACGGCGTCCGCCCAGCCCACGCCTCCCCCTTCGCCCACGCCTCCCCTTTCGCCCGCGCCCGGCCCGAGCCGCGGCACGCCGGCCGAGGTGAAGGTGCGGACGCCCGCGGACTTCTGCGCGGACAAGGACGCGCTGCTCGTGCCGGCGGTCCGCATCGTCGTGCGGATCGTCGGCGTCGAGCAGCAGAAGCAGGGCGACGCCCACGTCCTGGGTGCCACCGAGCCGGAGCTGAAGTGCGGCCCGGGCGTCGACAACGACGGCTACTTCGACGCCGACACGCCCCTCGGCCCGTACTACCTGGCGCCCGACGCCGCCATCCGCCTGCTGACGTACGACGAGAAGGCGCAGCGCATGGGACTGACCGACCCGGTCCCGGTCGCGACGCTGCGGGACGTGCTCAAGGCGTGCAAGAGCGGCAAGCAGCCCGGCACGCCGTACACCTGCTCGGGCGGCTTCTTCCATGCGGCCATGGACACGAAGGGCGTGATCACCGAACTCACCGAGATCTTCCAGTCCTGAACGGGCGCAGATCCTCTTGAACGCGTTCAGAATGGTCGGCAGCCTCGGCCCGTTTACGGCCGGGCCGAGGCGACTAAAATCGGGTCCGGAATTTCGGATCGCACGGACACGGGTTGCTGTGCGTGTTCTCGTGGCTCTGAAGTCCGACGTGCCATACGGTCGTCGCCGGACGACCCGGCACCCCACGGGCGACGTCACGCGCGGGCAGTAGCCGGCAGCAGGAAAGAGCGCGACAGGAAAGAAGGACGGACATGTCCGGCAGCGAAAGCGAGAACCCGGTAATCCCCTCCCCGACCCCCACCGCGACGCGGCCCCGGACGAACCGGGACTGGTGGCCGAACCAGCTGGATCTCCAGGTCCTCCACCAGCACTCGCCCCGCTCCAATCCGATGGGCGAGGAATTCGACTACGCGGAAGAATTCAAGAAGCTCGACGTGGACGCGCTGAAGCGGGACCTGTTCGAGGTCATGACCGACTCGCAGGACTGGTGGCCCGCCGACTACGGCCACTACGGGCCCCTCTTCATCCGTATGAGCTGGCACGCCGCGGGCACGTACCGCATCGCCGACGGCCGCGGCGGGGGCGGCGCCGGAGCCCAGCGGTTCGCCCCGCTGAACAGCTGGCCGGACAACGCGAGCCTGGACAAGGCGCGCCGCCTGCTGTGGCCGGTCAAGCAGAAGTACGGAAAGCAGATCTCCTGGGCCGACCTCCTGGTATTCGCCGGCAACTGCGCTCTGGAGTCGATGGGTTTCAAGACATTCGGATTCGGGTTCGGGCGCGAGGACATCTGGGAGCCGGAGGAGATCTTCTGGGGACCCGAGGACACCTGGCTGGGAGACGAGCGCTACAGCGGAGACCGGGAACTCGCCCATCCGTTCGGCGCCGTCCAGATGGGCCTGATCTACGTGAATCCGGAGGGCCCGAACGGCAACCCGGACCCGCTGGCCGCCGCCAGGGACATCCGCGACACCTTCGGCCGGATGGCGATGAACGACGAGGAGACCGCCGCGCTCATCATCGGCGGCCACACGTTCGGAAAATGCCATGGCGCGGTCGACCCGCAGTACGTCGGACCGGAGCCCGAGGGCTGCCCCCTGGAAGCGCAGGGCCTCGGCTGGCCGAACACGTACGGCACCGGCAAGGGCGTCCACGCGATCACCAGCGGACTGGAGGGCGCCTGGACCAACAAGCCCACCACCTGGGACAACGGATATCTGGACAACCTGTTCCGGTACGACTGGGAGCTGACCACCAGCCCGGCCGGCGCCCATCAGTGGACGCCGAAGAACCCCGAGGCCCAGGGCACCGTGCCGGACGCCCACGACCCGTCGCGGCGGCACGCTCCCATGATGCTGACGACCGACCTGGCGCTGCGCGCCGACCCGATCTACGAGCCCATCGCCCGCCGCTTCCACGAGGACCCGGACGCCCTCGCCGACGCGTTCGCCCGGGCCTGGTACAAGCTGCTCCACCGCGACATGGGGCCCCTCTCCCGCTACCTCGGCCCCTGGGTCCCCGAACCCCAGCTGTGGCAGGACCCGGTCCCCCCGGTCGACCACGACCTCGTCACGGACGCGGACGTCGCCGCCCTCAAGGAGAAGATCCTCGCCTCCGGGCTGTCCGTCTCCGACCTGGTCTCGACGGCCTGGGCCTCGGCGGCCAGCTTCCGCGGCACCGACAAGCGCGGCGGCGCGAACGGCGCCCGGATCCGGCTCGCCCCGCAGAAGGACTGGGAGGTCAACGCCACCCCCGCGCTGGGCAGGGTCCTGCAGACCCTCGAGGGGATCCAGCGGGACTTCAACGGCACGGACGGCGCGCAGGCCGGCGGCACGAGGGTCTCCCTCGCCGACCTGATCGTGCTGGGCGGGTGCGCGGCCGTCGAGCGGGCCGCCAAGGACGCCGGGTACGACATCACGGTCCCGTTCGCACCGGGGCGCACCGACGCCTCGCAGGAGCAGACGGACGCGGAGTCGTTCGCCGTGCTGGAGCCGCGGGCGGACGGGTTCCGCAACTACCTGCGGGCCGGCGAGAAGCTCGCGCCGGAGACGCTGCTCCTGGACCGGGCCAACCTGCTGACGCTCACCGCTCCCGAGATGACCGTGCTGCTCGGCGGCATGCGGGCGCTGAACGCCAACGTCGGGCAGTCCCGGGACGGCGTCCTCACCGACCGGCCCGGGAAGCTGACGACGGACTTCTTCGTCAACCTGCTGGACATGGGCACGGAGTGGCACGCGTCCGAGTCGGGCGAGAACCAGTACGAAGGCCGGGACCGCGCCTCCGGCCAGGTCAAGTGGACCGCCACCGCCGTCGACCTCGTCTTCGGCTCGCACTCGCAGCTGCGGGCCATCTGCGAGGTGTACGCCTCCGCGGACGCGGGCGAGAAGTTCGTACGCGACTTCGCGGCCGCCTGGGACAAGGTCATGAACCTCGACCGGTTCGACCTGCGCTGAGCCCGGGCCGGGCCGGTCGGCGGTCGGCCGGCCGGCCCGGACGCCCCAGGCTCCGCTCCCGGGAGGGCGCGGCGCGTCACTTCCGCCAGAACAGGTGGTGGGTCACGCCGCTCGGGCTGGGCACGACGTCCAGGTGGAAGCGGTCGAGCAGTTCCTCCGGTGACTCCCACAGCCGCAGCCCCGACCCGAGCTTCACCGGCGAGACCGCCACGTGCAGGGTGTCGACGAGGTCCGCGTCGAGGAACTCCCTGATGGTGGTGACCCCGCCGCCGAGCCGGACGTCCTTGCCCTGCGCGGCCTCCCGCGCCTGCGCCAGGACCGTGGCGGGGTCGGCGTCGACGAAGTGGAACGTGGTGTCGGAGAGCGAGAACGACGGGCGCGGGTGGTGCGTCAGCACGAACACCGGGGTGTGGAACGGCGGCTCCTCGCCCCACCAGCCGCGCCAGTCGTGGTCCTGCCAGGGCCCGCGCTGGGGCCCGAACTTGTTGCGGCCCATGATCTCGGCACCGATGTTGTTCGCGAAGTCCCGGGTGAAGTAGTCGTCCAGGCCCCGGCTGCCGCCGGGGTCGGTGCGGTTGGGCCAGCTCGCGGTGGCCCCGGCCCAGGCGAACAGCTTCCCGGGGTCGACGTGCCCGAACGGCCTCTCCAGGCTCTGGTCCTCGCCGGCGGCGACGCCGTCGCTGCTCACGTTGAAGTTCTGGACCCTCAGCAACTGAGCCACGTGCTCCTCCTCTGTGGTGGTGGACGGTAGGGCAGACTCCCGCGGCCCGGAAAACTCATCGCCGGCCGGGCCGGGAACACCCGCCGCCGCCCGGGCCGGGGCCGGCCCCGTCACCCGCGCGTGCGCCGAAACGTTCCTGGAGTGAATACGGGCCTCCGAGCGGGTGACCGCGGCCGCCGCCGGGCCGCCCTCCGCACGGCGGTTCACTACACCCTTACCGTGAACACCGACATCCTGCGCGTGGTACCCGCCCTCGCCCTCGCCCTCTCGGCGACGTTCCTGCCGCGAACCGCCTCGGCCGAGCCGACCGCACCGTCCGGCGGCGTGCGGGACGCGCGCCCCGATCCCGTCGTCTTCGTCCACGGCTGGAACTCCGACGGCTCGACGTGGGACCGCATGGCCGCACGCTTCCGGTCCGACGGCTGGCCGGCCGACCTCCTCGACCAGTGGACGTACCCGACCGGCCAGTCCAACGCCACGACCGCCACCCGGCTCGCCGCCGAGATCGAGCGGGTGCTGGCCGCCACCGGCGCCGCCAAGGTCGACGTCGTGTCCCACTCCATGGGCTCGCTGTCCTCCCGCCACTACCTCAAGAACCTCGGCGGTGACTCCAAGGTCGACGCGTGGGTCTCCCTGGCCGGCCCCAACCACGGGACCAACACCGCCTACTGGTGCGGCGGAGCCTCCTGCACCGAGATGCGGCCCGGCTCCGCCTTCCTCACCGCGCTCAACACCGGCGACGAGACCCCGGGCTCCCCGCGGTACGCCACCTGGATGTCGCCCTGCGACACCATCATCAACCCGGACACGACCGTCGCCCTTGCGGGAGCGGTGAACCACCGGACGGGCTGCCTGGGACACACGGACTTCCCCCTCGACGCGGAGGTCTACCGCGAGGTCCGGGCACACATCCGCTGAGTCGATGTGGTGCAGGGCTCTCGACGTGGGTGGAGGCCGGCCCGGGCGGCAGCTGCGGGCCGATGGCGTTGTTGTTGACGCGGGTTCGGTGCCCCGGCACGCGCAGACGGCGGAGCGGGAAGAGATCCTGGCGGACCTGTGGGAGACGGGCGAGCCGAAGCCCGCCGGGCTGTCGGAGGCGGGGGCCCGGGTCCTGCCCTGGGCGTTCGAGGAGGGCACGGGGGCGTTCCTGTACTGGCTGGTCCGGCCCGGACAGCATCCCGACGAGTGGACCGTGCTCTACAACGAGGGGCGCGGCCCCCTGTGGGAGCACCACGGGCCGGGGTGCACCGCCTTCCTGCTCGCGGTGCTCACGGGAACGGCGCAGACCGAGTACTTCGGCCACCTCTACGAGGTGCTCAAGCCGACGGAGCACCGCTTCGAGACGGCCGGCCAGACCCCCGGAGCCGCCCGGGCCTGACGCCGCCGGGCCGTCCCCGGCGGGCCCCGGCCCGGATCCGCCGCAGCAGCGCGGCGCGGAGGGCCTGCTGCGGGGTCGCCCGGCGGCCTGCGCGGAGTTGCCGCGTACGCCGGCCGGTGCTTGCTTGGACAGGGAGAGCTCCCGGCCGGCGGGAGCGCCGCGGACCGGGAGGTCCCATGACGTTCGCGCAGATCATCGACTTCGAGACCGAGCGCGCCGACGAGATTCGCGAGCTCATGCACCAGTACGAGCAGACGGCCGGGGCGGGAGGCCGCAAGCTCGGCCCCAAGCACCGCACGCTGCTGCGCGACCGGGCCAATCCGAACCGCTATCTGGCCGTGGTCGAGTTCGACTCGTACGAGGAGGCCATGGCCAACAGCGACGCGCCGGAGACGACCGAGCTCGCCCGGCAGCTCTCGGCGCTCTGCACGCGGCCGCCCGCCTTCACGGACTGCGACGTGGTGGAGTCCGGGGACCTGTAGCGGCGAGGCCCCGGCCGGACGGGGAGTACTCCGGTTCGGCGGGTCAGGCGAGTACCAGGCAGGCCGCGGCCGGGACCTCCAGGCGGCCGGCCCGTTGCAGGCGGCCCGTCACCGGATCGGCCTCGAACCACGTGACGTCGCCGGACCACTCGTTGCACACGTAGAGCCGGCGCCCGGACGGGTCGGTCACCAGGTCCCGGGGCCAGCTGCCGCCGCACTGCACCGAGTCGACCGGCTGCGGCTTCTCGGCGCCGTCGGCGAGGGACAGCGTGACGACGAGGTCGGCGCCGCGGACGGCGGCCCGGAGGAAGCGCCCGTCCGGTGAGACGACCGGCACCGACGGGTACGGGCGCGGGTCCGACGGCGCGTCCGCCGGCAGGACCGAGACCTCGCCGACCGGCACCAGCCGCCCCTCGGCCGCGTCCCAGCGGCAGACGGTGAGCTGGGGCTCCAGCTCGTGCAGCACGTAGACCACCCCGCCGGCCGGGTGGAAGGCGAGGTGGCGCGGCCCGCTCCCGGCGCGCAGGGCGGTCTCGGCGTGCAGGCGCAACTCCCCGCTTCCCGGGGCGAGCGAGCAGACCCGTACCGAGTCGGTGCCGAGGTCCACGCTGAGCACCCAGCGGCCGGACGGGTCGGGCAGCACCTGGTGGGCGTGCGGCCCCTGCTGCCGGTCCCGGTCCGGGCCCGCACCGCGGTGGGCCAGGACGGAAGGGGGCCCGCCGGGGGTGCCGTCGGCGCCCAGGGGCAGGCTGCTCACCGTGCCGGAACCGTAGTGCGCGGCCAGCAGCCGGCCGCCGGCCACGCTGAGGTGGGTCGGGCCGCGGCCGCCGGACGGGACGGGCCGGCCGAGGGGCGTCAGGCCCTCCGGTGTCGGCCGGTACGCCGCCACGGCGCCCTCGTCGGTCTCGCTCAGCGCGTACAGCACTCCGCCACCGGGCGCGAGAGCCAGCCAGGCGGGGTTCGGCAGGCCGTCGGCGACGCCGTCGAGCGGGGTCAGCGCTCCGCTCGCCGGATCGACGGCCGCGGTGGTGATCCCCCGGCCGCCCCCCGAGGTGAACGAACCGATGTACGCGCGTGTGCTGCCGCCCTCGACCATGGGGCGAAGGTAACAGCAGGGACCGCCGCGGCCGGGGAGGCCGCTCGGTCCTTCGGCCGTACGGCGGGGGGTCGAAACGCGCTAGTGCGGCGCGGTGGGGTTCACGGTGCTCCAGTCCTCTTCGCCGCGGCCCTCGGCGAGGGCCTCGGCGAAGAGCGAGAGGACGCCGTCGAGGAGGGGGTGGTGGCTCTGGCCGGCTCCGTCGGCCAGGCGGGCCGCGTAGGCGAGGTCCTTGCGGGCCCATGCGGCGGAGAAGTTCAGCGGCTCGGGCGGGGTCAGGTAGCTCTCCCAGGCGAGCCGGGTGACGACGCCTCCGGGCCGGTCGAGCAGGGCCTCGCCGACCTGTGCCGCAGTTCCCGGGCGATCGCGTCGGCCACGGGCGGCAGCGCGGCCAGGCCGTTCGCGTCGCCGCCCGCGAGGAGCACCAGGTTCCCGTCCGGGCCCCGGCCGCACCGCCGGTGAGCGGCATGTCGCAGAAGGCCGCGCCCTGCCGGGCGCACCGTGCGGCCAGTTCCTCGGCCCAGTCGACGGGCAGGGTGGCGGAGGTGATGAGCACGGCGTTGCGGCCGGCGCCCGCCAGGATGCCGTCGGACCCCTGCCTCACCGCGCGGGAGGAGGCCTCGTCGGCGGTTGCTGCGGATGCTGGACATCGTCGACCCGTGCCCCGCGTACGTACTCAGCCGGGCCAACGACCTCCTCGCCGCCAACCCGCGCGGCCTGTGCCTGCTGCCCGGCATCGACGCATGGCCGCAGAACCGCCGGACCACCGCCCGCTACACCTTCCTCCACCCCGCCGCCCGCAGCCTCCACGGCAATTGGGAGGACGTGGCCGCGGCCACCGGCTGATCGTCTACCTGCGGACGCTCAGGGGCGCCCGGCGGCCGCGGTGCGGCGGAAGGCGGTGCGGTAGGCGCTCGGGCGGTGGCCGGTGTGGCGGGCGAAGAGGGCGGCGAAGGTCCCCGGGTCCCGGTAGCCGACGGCCGCGGCCACGGCGGCGACCGTGCGGTCGGTGGTCTCCAGGAGGTGGCGGGCGCGGCGGATGCGGGAGGCCTGCAGGTGGGACAGCGGGCTGCGGCCGGTCTCCGCGGCGAAGCGGCGCAGCAGCGTGCGGGTGCTGACCCCGAAGGCGTCCGCGAGCGCGGCGAGGTCGTACGGCTCGGCGAGGCCCTGGTCGAGCCGGCGCATGACCCGCTGGGAGAACTCCCGGCCGGGCTGCGGCAGGAGGCGGTGGTCGACGTACGGGGTCTGCGAGGTCCGCGCGTCGTCGACGAGCGCCACCCGGGCGGTGGTCCGGGCCACCCGGGCGCCGCTGTGCCGGCGCACCAGGTCCAGCGCGAAGTCGTACATGGCGGAGAAGGCGGCCGTGGTCGTGACCCCGGCGTCGGTGAGGACCAGGTGCTCGGGCTGCACGTCGGCGCCCGGGCAGCGCCTGGCCAGTTCGCCGGCGTGCAGCCAGGAGGTGGTGGCCCGGCGCCCGTCGAGGAGCCCGGCATCGGCGAGCAGGAACGCGCCGACGCAGAGGGAGACGACGGCGGTCCCGGCGGAGGCCTGCGCGCGGATCGCGGCGATCTCGGGCGCGAGGCGGGCGAGGCGGGCGTCGGGGTCGGTGTCCGGGAGCAGTTCGAAGCCGGGGACGACGAGGACGTCGACCTCGCGCAGGGGGCGCACGTCCAGGGCGGCGCCGCCCGAGGCGACGACCCGGCGGCGGGGCGAGAGGACCGACACGCGGTAGCCGGGGGCGTCGGGACCGGCGATGTGGCCGGCCATCGTCAACAGGTCGGGCACGCCGAAGACTTCGGACGCGAAGCAGTCCGGGTACGCCAGGATCCCGACCCGCAGGGCGCCCGGTCCCGCGCCCGGGCCCGTACCGTCCTGCGGCGGTCGCGCCGCCTCCGCCATGCTGCCGTACCCCCTGGTGTCCCCGCCGCCCGCGTGGCGGCGGCCGTGTGCCGCCCGCCCGGCTCGCGTGGGCGAGATTACCCCCGGCCTTGGCGGTCCCGCCCCTCACCCGGCGCCCGGTTCCGGGGCCAGGCTGGGCCCATGAGCGACGACGACCCGATCGACGACTTCACCCGCCGGAGCATGGCCGTGGAGGGGGTGGAGAAGACCGTGTACGTGGCCGGGGCCGGGCCCGCGGTCGTGGTGCTGCCCGAGATGCCGGGCATCAGCCCCGACGTCCTGCGGCTCGCGCGCTGGGTGCGGGACGCGGGCTTCACCGTCCACGTGCCCTCGCTGTTCGGGACCGACGGCGCCTTCCCCACGGTCGGGGGCGGCCGGGAGGTCGTCCGCCGGGCCTGTGTCAGCGCGGAGTTCCGTGCTTTCGCCGGGGGCGGGACCAGCCCGGTGACCCTCTGGCTGCGCGGCCTGGCCCGCCAGGCCCACGCCGCCTGCGGCGGGCCGGGGGTGGGGGCGATCGGCCTGTGCTTCACCGGCAACTTCGCGCTCACCATGGCCCTGGAACCGGCGGTGATCGCCCCGGTGGTCAACCACCCCTCGCTGCCGCTCGACGACCCCGGCGGACTCGAACTCGACGCGGCGGACGCGCGGGCGGTGCGCGACCGGCTGCACCGCGACCGCCTCACGGTCCTCGCCTACCGCTTCGAGGGCGACCGCTGGTGCACGGGGCAGCGCTTCGCCGCGTACCGGGCGCTGCTCGGCGAGGCCTTCGACGGGCGCGTCCTGCCGGACAGCGCCGCCCACCCGGCGCCGCCGCCCTTCTTCGCCGAGCTGGTGGGGACCCCGCACAGCGTCGTCACCGCCCACCTCGTGGACGAGGCCGGCCACCCCACCGTACGGGCCCGCGACGAGATCCTGGCCTTCCTCGCCGACCGCCTGCTGGACCCGTCCGGAACCCGGCCGCAGCCCGCCGGCTGAGCGGGCTGCGGGCCGACGGGCCGCGGGGGTCAGAACCAGTGCAGGCAGTGCGGCGAGCGCTCGGCGCGGAAGAGGGCGTCGGCGCGGAGGGCGGCGTCCGGGCGGTGGGCCCGGATGTGTCCGGCCCGCACGAGCGTGCTCGGGGCGGTGCCGCCGAGGTAGACCGAGCCCAGGTCGCCGACATCGAGGGACAGGTCGGGCCCGCGGTCGGTCGGGACGCATTCGGCCTTGCCGTCCCGCACGGACAGCAGGTAGCGGCCGTGCTCGCCGAGGAACGGGTCGTCGACGTCGAGGACGAGCTCGCCGTCCGTGGACCAGCCGCGCGCGGTCAGTGCACGCGGGACGTCCAGCAGCCGCACCCAGAGCCAGTCGGAGGCGCCGCTCACCTCGCCGGCGCGGAAGTCCGCGAGCTGCCAGCGCAGCGGGTGGTCGGTCGGGACGTGCTTGAAGGCGACCTCGGAGACCAGGTCGTGGCCGAGCAGGAAGCGGGCCAGGGCCGTGTGGACGGCGTCGTCGGCGGCGATGATCTCGTCGACCTTCAGGGACCGGGCATCGCCGATCGAGTAGCAGGCGTACCCGTCCGGGGTGCCGGCGGCGTCCCGGTGCACGGCGATGTACCGCGGCGCCGGAGCGATCGGCGGCTGTCCGGCGCCCGAGGTCCACCAGCGGTGCGGCCGGGACAGGGCGCCGGGCTGGGCGCGGCGGTACCGGTCGTACACCTCCTCCAGGATGTCGCCGCACTCGGCACGCCGCATCACCTCGACGGAGCCGGTGTCGGAGCCGGTGTCGGAGCGGGTGTCCGAGCCGGGCGCCGGGGCGTCTCCCGCTCCCCCGCCCGCCCGGGGAAGGGCGAGGGCCGCCCGGTGGCGCTGCACCGTCAGGTGCGCCGTGTAGGTCGCCGGCCCGTAGCCGAACCTGCGGTAGATCAGGGCCTCGGAGGCCAGCAGTACGGAGAGGCACTCCCCCCGGGCCCGCAGTGCGGTGAGCTGATGGCGCATCATCGCCGTGAGCACGCCCCGGCGCCGGTGCGAGGGAAGGACCCCGACGGCGGTGACCCCGGAGGTCGGGACGAGGACCTCTCCGGGGAGGGTGAGCTCGAAGGAGTACGCACCGGCGGTGCCGACGGGCCGCCCGTCCGCCGTCACGGCGAGCAGGCTGCGGTCCATTTCGTACGCCGCCCAGAAGACCCCGCCGCCGTCCTCGCGCGGGGTCTCCCGGAAGAGCCCGAACGCCGCGTGCACCGTGTCGACGAAGACCTCGCGGTCCTGCTCGGTCGTGGGACGAATGTCCATTGCTGCTGCTGCCTCCCCTGGATCCGGGCACCACGCCCCGCGGTGCCCCGCCCCAGTGCAGCGCCGGCGCACCGCCGGGTCAAACGGTTTACGGGCCCCGTGGTTCCCGGGCGGCGGGGGGCCGGTCGGCCCGGCGATGCGTCCGTGCGCGTCGCCGGGCCGACCTGGGAGAGTGCGCCGGGCGCAGGGGCGTCAGCAGGTGAGGGTGACCTCGTGGACGACCGGCCGGGCCGACCAGGGGAAGGAGGCCACGCCGAACGTGCCGCGGACCGTCGCGCCGCAGGGGGCGGTGATCGCCGGACCGTGCACCTCGAGCGTCGTGGAGGTGAAGACGACCGGCCTGTCCTGCGTGACGGGCGGGGTGCCGGCGCCCACGACCTCGACGGACAGCGTGGTGAAGAGCTCCTTCGGGGCCGGCGTCGGGCTGCCGGGAGAGGGCGGCCCGGCGAGGCCGACCCTGCCGTGGAACTCCACCGCGGTACCGATGACCTCCGCGCACAACCTGGTGGCCAGGCCTGCCTGGAGGCCCGAGTTCCCGCAGGTGGTCACGGTCTGGTCGGCGGCGGCCGCGGGGGTCGCGGCGGCCGGGCTCGCGGCGGCCGGGCCGGCGGCCACAACGGTCAGGCCGGCGACGCCGACCGCGAGAAGGGCTAAGCGGTTCATGGGGACGTGCGCTCCTTCGTCTTCCTCGATGCGTGACGGGTCATCAACCCGCTCTGTGAGATGTGATATTTCACATCCCACAAGAATACGAGATGATCGCGCCCTGAACGCCTCCCGTCCGAGGGTGAACAGTTCTCCAGCGGCCAGCTCCCGAGGTCAGCGCGGGGGTTCGCGGTCGAGCAGCGCCAGCTCCGCCTCGCTCAGCTCCAGGTGCGCGGCCCGAGCCGAGTCCGTGATGGAGGCCGGGCGGCTGGCTCCCGGCAGCGGGATCACGGCCGGGGAGCGGGTGAGCAGCCAAGCCAGCGCCACCTGCTGCGGGCTGACGCCGCGTCCGGCCGCGACGCGGTGGAACGCGGTGCCCGCGGAGGTCGGGCCGGAGGGTCCCTCGAGGGAGCTGCGGGAGAGGCCGCCGAGGGGGCTCCAGGGGAGGAACGCCAGACCCAGTTCCGTACTCAGCCGCAGCTGGGGCTCGCTGTCGCGGACGGCGGGCGAGTACTGGTTCTGCACGGAGACGAGGCCGGGACCGAGGATCGCGTGCGCCTCGCGGATCTGGGCGGTGGTGACGTTGGAGATGCCGGCGCTGCGGATCGTGCCGGCGTCGAGGAGTTCGCGCAGGGCGCCCACGGACTCCGCCCAGGGCACGGCCGGGTCCGGCTTGTGCAGCTGGTACAGGCCGATCGCCTCGGCGCCCAGCCGCCGGGCGGAGGCCTCGGCGGCGCGCTTGAGGTGCTCCGGGGTGCCCGTGACGGTCCAACTGCCGTCGCCGGGGCGGCCCCGGCCGCCCTTGGTGGCGACCAGGACGCCGGAGGTGTCGCCGCCGTAGCGGGCCAGGGCCCGGGCGATCAGCAGTTCGTTGTGGCCCTCCTCGCCGGCGTGCCAGTGGTAGCTGTCGGCGGTGTCGATGAGCGTGACGCCGGCGTCGAGGGCGGCGTGGACGGTGGCGATGGCCCGGCTCTCGTCGGGACGGTGTTCGATGGACAGCGGCATGGCTCCCAGGCCGATGGCGCTGACCGGGATGTCTGCGAGGGTGCGGTACTGCACGGCGGTTCGTCTTCCTTGGCGGATGGCCGGTCCGGGGTGGGCGGCAGCGGATGGATGCCTCCACCCTGGACTCCCGTCGCCATCAGCAGAAGTAGCGACTTACTGCACACGTCTTCAGCCGTACTGTTGACCGCCCGTGCCGGCACCGGTACGGGCACCGGCACCGCGCCCTTCGCGGACGGCCGGCGCCGCCCCTAAGGACGGCGGCCCTGTGCCGCCGGGGCGGCTCCCGCGCGGGAACGGCGCAGCAGCACGTCGAAACAGTGGTGGAGATCGCCGGCCTTGTCCGGCGGGACGGCGTAGGCGGTGACGGATCCGTCGGTCCGCTGGACCGTCACGACGGCGCCGGCACGGGGATCCGTGTGGTGCCACACTCCTGCGAGGACCGCGCCGGGCACCCATCCCGGCTCGCTCTCCGGGCCGCCGCCGCCCCACCTGCGCTTCACCGCCCGCCGGTAGCCGGGAATCAGCAGTGCGGGGAGTGTCGCGACGACGAAGAGGAAGAGCAGGGCGTTCGCGACCACCCCGGCGGTCCAGTGCAACAGCACCAGCAGCGTCCCGTAGCAGACCGCGGCGATGAACACCCACATGCAGGCCGTGACGGCGGCCTCCGGTGCCCCGGTCCTGCGGAGGAAGGTGAAGACCCCGATCGATGCGAGCAGCACCAGGGCGGTGACGCATCCGGCTTCCTCGCCGAAGAACGTGTCGGCCGTGCGGCCGCTGCGCCCGTCCGGCCTGACGACGAAGCCGTGGTCGTGGAACCGGAGGGTCATGCGCCCTCCTGGCGTGGCTGTCACGCCGTTGATCTCGTACATGTGATCACGCTAGCGGCGGTGTACGCCCGTTCGGTGGCCGCCCCCTGGTCACCGGTTGCCGGGCGGGGACCAGCGCGGATCGCGCCCGCTCAGTCCCACGGCCCGGTCCAGCAGCGGGGCGTCGTCGGGTACCGGCACGACGGGGCCGAAGATGCCCCCGCCGCGGCTCTCGTCCTCGGCGGCCGCCAGCAGGAACGCGTACGAGGCCTGCAGCGCGGCCCGGTCGGGTGCGTACGCCTGGCCGGTGGCCCGGGCCAGGTCCCAGCCGTGGATGACCAGTTCGTCGGCGGCCACCCTCCCCGCGACGTCCCCGGGCAGGTCCACGCCGCCCGCGCGGGTCATGCCGGTCCATGCGGACGGATCCCGCCAGGCGTCGGCGAGCTCACCGAGGACCCGGGGCAGTTCCTCGCGCCAGGAGGACGGCAGGGAGGGGGCGGTCGCGCCGGGGGCCGTGTCGGTGGTGGGGCCCAGGTCCTTGCGTGCGGCGTCGCGGAAGGCGGCGGCGAGGTGCGCGAGGTGGCCCAGCAGGCCGTCGACCGCGTACCCGGGGCAGGGCGTCCGGTCGGCGAGCCGGTCGTCCGTGACGCCCGCCACGAGACGGGCCACCGCCTCGGCCTGCGGCCCGAGGTCGAGAGTCGCCGCATCGGTCATGTACCGCTCCCTCCGAAACGATGGCTTCGAAGCGTAGACCGCAGCCGCGCCCCCGCCCCGGCGCAACGCGGGCCGCCGGTCCGCGAGGCCCGCCGAGTGGCGCAGGGCCTACGGAAGCCGCCACACGTTGGCGAAGGCCGCGTTCTCGATGGAGCGCCGCTGGCGCACGGCTTCCAGTTCCGTCACCGCGTCGTTGACGGCGGCCAGCACGGTCGACACCGCTTCGTCGTCCGGGCCGGCATCGTTCTCGGGGATCCCGCTGCGGCGGATGCCGACGGCCGATGCGAGGGCCCTGAGGACGGGTTCGTCCTCCTCCCAACGGCTCTGCGCAAGACGCCGGGCGGGCGTGTCGACGAGCTCCATGCGCTCGGCCCCGAAGTTCAGGCGGCCGCGCCGCGCACGCGCCAGCAGGCCGTCCTCCTCGAACGCGGCCTGGTAGGCCGCCGCCAGGTCACGGCCCCTGCGCCACAGCCAGTCCTCGACGTGTTCATACGGCTCCTGCCGAACGAGTGCCGAAGCCGCCGCGCCCAGCAGCCGGTCGTCCGGGACCGACTGCGGGCCCGGCACGATGAGATCGCCGTCCAGGTCGATGGCCTGCGCACGGAGGAGGTCGACCAGTTCGGCGCCCGCGAGGGACAGGGACAGGTCACCCTGCCCCACGGAGTGCTCGGGATGAGGCTCCAGGGCAATGGTGAACAGGTCTTTTGCCGTGGTCATGTACGGCTCCCTTGTCGTCGGCGGTACCCGTCCCGCCGAGGGGCGGGCTGCGGGTCAAGCATCGCTCAACCGCTGCCCGTTCCACCGCACGTCCGGGCCCGCGCAGCGCCACGAGGTGGCGCGTGTCGTGCGGATGGCGGTGGGGTGGCAGCGGTCGTCGTCCGTGAGGGACCATGCTCGCGTACGGAGGTCAGTGACTGGTCCCGGAGCGGCCACAGGGGCCAACACCGTTGGCGTACTGGCCGGCGCGGCGGGGGTCGACCGGTGTGAGGACGCCGAGGCGGTCCTCGACCGCCTCGGCGGCGGCCAGGCAGAGGTCCTCGCGGAAGGCGCGTCCGATGATCTGCACTCCGGCGGGGAGCCCCTCGCGCAGTCCGGTCGGGACGGCGACGGCGGGTATCCCCACGAAGCTGGTCGCGGTGCACAGGCGCATGCCGGAGGCGACCCGGTCGCGGCCGGCCCGGTCGCGCGACTCCAGGCCCGGCTCGACCGGCGGCTCGGTGAAGGACGGGCCGAGCACCAGGGGGTACGTGTCGAGGAAGCCCGCCCAGGAGCGGCGGATGTCCAGCCAGGTGCCCATGAGCTTCACCAGTTCTTCGGCGGTGGCGGGCGGCGTCCGTTCCATGGCCAGCTGGATGTAGCGGTCCCCGCCCTCGCCCAGGAGGGTGCGGACCACCGGCCAGGTGGGGGCGAACTCGGTCACCGTGATCCGGTCGTACGCCTCGAGGGCCTCGTCCAGGCGCGGGACGTCCGGGACTTCGCACACCTCGTACCCGGCGTCGCGGAGCGCGTCGGCCGCGTCGGCGACGGCCGCACGGACCGCGGGGTGGACCCCGCGGCCGCCGGGGTCCGCCACCACGGCGACCTTCACCGGTCCGGGGAGCGGGGGTCCGTACGCGGGTACGGGTACGGCCCTCGGGTCCCGCGGGTCGGTGCCGGCAAGGGCCTCATAGGCCAGGCGGAGGTCCGCCACGGTACGGGCGAACGGGCCGTCGGTGACGAGCATCTGGGACGCCGGGCCGGGGTCGTCGGGGCCGAGCACGCGGTGGTCGGCGGGGAAGCGGCCGGTGGTCGGCTTCAGTCCGGCCACGCCGCAGAACTGGGCGGGGACGCGGATGGAGCCGCCGGAGTCGTTGCCGAGGCCGAGGGCGGCCATGCCCGTGGCCACGGCCACGGCGTCGCCGCCGCTGCTGCCCCCCGGGGTCCGGCCGGGGTCCCACGGGTTGGCGGTGTCGCCGAAGAGCTCGCTGCGGGTGTGCATCCCGGCCAGGATGAGGGTGGGGACGTTCGCGTGGCCGATCGGGATGGCCCCGGCGGCGCGCAGCCGGGCCACGGGGGGCGCGTCGGCCCGGGCGACGAGGTCGCGGAAGCGCGGCACGCCGAAGGTGGTCGGGACGCCCTCGACGGGGGTGGTCTCCTTGACCGTGAACGGCACGCCCGCGAGGGGCCCGAGCCGCTCGCCGGCGGCGCGCCGGCGGTCCGTGAGTGCCGCGTCGGCGCGCGCCCGATCCGCCATGAGCTGGGTGATGGCGTTCACCGTGGGGTTGACCTCGGCGATGCGCTCCAGGTGGCTCTCGACCAGTTCGACGGCGGACACCTCGCCGCTGCGCACGGCTTCCGCCTGGGCGGCGGCCGGCTTCTGCCACAGGGCTTCCCGCATGGGTCGTACTCTCCCGTCCTCGTTCTCGATGTGTGCGGCGCGTTGCGTTGCGACGCGTTGGGATGCGTTGTGATGCGCCCGCATCGGAACGGTACAACGGAATCGATGCGACCGCATCGAATAAGCTGTGCGGTGCGCCCCTCCGCGGTGGACGGGGACCGCGGCAGGAACGGGGAGGCGAGGCGGACATGCCCAGGCAGGTGGACCACGAGGCCCGGCGCCGGCTCATCGCCGAGGCCGTGTGCCGGCTCGCCGACGAGAGCGGGCTGGAGGGCGTGACCCTGCGCGACGTCGCCGACCGGGCCGAGGTGTCGATGGGCGCCGTCCAGCGCTGCTTCCGCACCAAGGAGGAGATGCTCGCCTTCACCCTCGGGTACGTGGGCGAGCGGATCGACGCACGGGTGCGGGCCCGGCTCGTACGGAGCCCGGCCCAGTCGGCTGCGTCGGCCCTGGGCCACGCGGCCGCGGAGGTCGCCCTGCTGCGCGAGGAGCACCGCGCCGAGGCCCGGGTCTGGCTCGCGTTCGTCGCCCAGGCTGCGGTCAGCGCGCCGCTGGCCGAGACCCTCCGGGCGAACTACGCGGCGCTGCACGAGGTGTTCGCCCGGCTCCTGGCCGAGGCCGCAGAGGGCGGCGCCCCCACCGGGCCACTCGGCCCGCAGCACGAGGCCCGCACGCTGCTCGCCCTCGCCGACGGCCTCACCACTCACGTCCTGATCGGGCACCTCACCGCCCGGGAGGCCCAGGACGTCCTCCACGCCCACCTGGCCCGCCTCTGGGGGAACGACGCGTGACCGGATTCCCCGAGGTCACCGCGGGGGCCGGGCCCTACTTCGCCGTGAGCGGTTCCAGGACCACGGAGCCGGGCAGGGCCGCTGCCATGTCGTGGGCGTAGACCCCGGGCCGGACCCAGATGAACCAGTTGCCGGCGGCGACGACGGTCTGGCCGTACGGACCGCTGCGCCGTGATGCGATACGGGCTTGCGTGTGTGCATTGAGTCAGTTGCTCCTCGGGGGCCTGGGCGCAGGCCCCGGGCTCGGGGAGGGAGTGCCGGGTTCCGCGGGGCCGGTTCCGGTTCCGGTGTGCGGGCCGCCGCCTTCCTGGTAGAACGTCCCGTCCGGCAGCGTGAACGCCCTGCGGTGGTTCTCCATCACCGCCCGCGCCGTGTCCGACTTCATGTGGGTGATGCCCAGGGACTTGTCCGGCTTGAGTGACTGCTGCAATGTCCAGTTGAAGACCCGTCCGGCCTCGGCCAGGGGGCCGGTCAGGCCCGGGCTGAAGTTCTGGTACCCCTGCTGTTCCTGCCACAGGATCGCGAGCAGCAGCTTCCGGCTGACGCCCGTCTCGGCCGCGGCCCGGTCGAGGGCGGGGAACTGGGCCGGGGAGACGTTGATCGGGTGCAGGCCGTCGGTGCCGCCCGACAGGGCCAGGGCGATGGCGAGCGGGGATCCGGGCGTCAGGGCTTCCTGGGCCAGTTTCGGGTCGGAGACGGCGGTGAGGCCCTCGATCGTGCGCAGGGCGCGGGCCGTGTCCGCGTCGGCCCGGGGGGCCTTGCCCAGGGCGTCGGCGATGATCCCCTGCGGGTGGTTGACGGGTTCGAGGTGCTCGGTGCTGCCCTGCGGCACCATGACGGGGTGCGACAGCTGCACGCGGCCGCTGTCGTCGACCTTCAGGCCGTGGGCGGGCGTAGTCCAGGGCACTGTTGAGGTCCCGCTGTGCCGCCGCGATCACGTCGGCCAGGTCGTCGTAGGCCTTGGCCATGGCGCGCAGGGCCAGTGCGGACGTCTCGTAGTCGTCTGCGTGCTTCACGAACCGTTCGGTTGCGGTGCGGCCGGCCTCGCCCACCCAGCACCGGCTGATCGTCCGGGCGACGTCCTGGCGCGCGTACGAGGCGAGGCCGTCGCACTGCTTCGCCACGGCCACCGCGTCGTCCGCCGCGGAGCGCCACTTCTGCGGGTCCGCCTTCCTCAGCTCGGGTACGGACACCATCAGGCGTCCTCCAGTGCGCCCCCGGCGGCACGCAGCCGGCCTGCTATCGCCTGGTCCTCCGCGCTGATGGCAGCGGTACCGGCGGCCAGGGCGTCGGCCGCGTCGTCTGTGACGCGCGCGGGGACCCTTTCTGACCGGACGTCCACATCCAACGGGCAGGGCCGCGCCCGGCGTTCGGTTTTCCACACCCTCGATTCGGGTGGGGACACGATCGATTGCCGTGGCCGCGCCTTCGAGGATGGGCGCATGGTGGAGATGGTGAATGAGGTCGGTCCGGGGAGCGCCGCACGGGCGGACGGGCTGCATCGGGAGTACGGGCGGGGCGCCGGCGCCGTCCGGGCGTTGCGCGGAGTGTCGGTGGCCCTGGCGCCCGGGACGTTCACGGCGGTGATGGGGCCGTCGGGATCGGGCAAGACGACGTTGCTGCACTGCCTTGCCGGAATGGACCGGCCCACGCGCGGCACGGTGTGGTGGGGATCCACCGAGGTGACGGGGCTGCCCGAACGGCGGCTGGCGCAGCTGCGGCGCAGCCGGGTGGGGTTCGTCTTCCAGGCGTTCAACCTGATGCCGGCCATGACCGTCGCCCAGAACGTCGAGCTCCCCGGACGGCTGGCGGGGAAGCGGCCCGGCCGGGACCGGGTGGCGGATGCGCTCGCCCGGGTGGGACTGGCCGGGCGCGAACGGCACCGGCCCGGGCAGCTGTCGGGCGGGCAGCAGCAGCGGGTGGCGATCGCCCGGGCCCTGGTGTCCCGGCCCGAGGTGCTGTTCGCCGACGAGCCGACCGGTGCGCTCGACCGGGCCACCGGGCACGAGATCCTGGCCCTGCTGCGCGACGGGGTGGACCGGGACGGCCGTACCTGCGTGATGGTGACCCACGACCCGGTGGCCGCCGGGTACGCGGACCGGGTGCTGCTGCTCGCCGACGGCTTGGTGGTCGACGAGCTCGACCGGCCCACCGCCGGCCGGGTCGGCGAACGCCTGAGCCGGCTGGGCGGGTGAGGGCGGTGGTTGCGATCGCCCTCGGCCAGATGCGCCGGCGTCCGGCGGCCTTCGCCGGCCTGGCGGTGGCACTGTTCCTGGCCGTCGCCACGGTGACGCTGTTCGGCTCGCTGTTCGCCGCCGACCTCGCGGCCCCCGCGGCGGGCCGGGCGGCGGTGGACGGGCCCGGCCTGAAGGTGATCGCCGTCGCCTTCGGTGAGATCGCCGTGCTGGTGGCGTTCTTCGTCGTGGTCAATGCGCTCGGCTTCGCCCTGCGTCAGCAGCACCGCGAGCTGGCCTTGCTGCGTACCGTCGCGGCGACTCCCGTCCAGGCGCGGCGGCTGGTGCGCGGCCAGGTCTTCGCGACCGCGGTGCTGGTGGCCGTGCCGGGCTGCCTCGTCGGCGCGGCGGCGGCCCGGCGGCTCCTGGCCGAGCTGCAGCGCCGCGGTATGGCGGCGCCGGGCGTGCAGGTGCCGGGGACGCCGGTGCCGATGCTGGTCGCGCTGGCTGCGGCGCTCGCCGTCGGCTTGGCCGCCTCGGCCCTCGCGGCGTGGCGGATCTCCCGCATTCCGCCCGCGGCCGCCCTCACCGCGAGCTCGACCGAGCAGGGGCGGACGGGTGCAGCGCGCCTGCTCGCCGGGATCGGCGCGCTGGTGGGCGGCGGGCTGCTGCTGCGGCTGGCCGCGACGCGGCCGGTGGAGCAGCTGGACAAGGCGGGGCAGGCGGCGTTGCTCGGCTCGCTGGTGCTGCTGGTCGCGGTCGCCCTGCTGGGCCCGCTCGCGGCGCGCATCCTGGCGGCCGTGCTGGGTGCGCCGGTACGGGCGCTGGCGCCCGGGGCGGGTTGGCTGGCCGATGCCAACCTTCGCGGGTACGCGCGCCGGCTGTCCTCCGCCGTGGTGCCGGTGGCACTGCTCGTGGGCCTGTCGGGCACCATGGTGATCATGACCCACACCGCCGGGGCCGGAGCCCCGGGCGCGGCCACGCGCGTCACCTCCGCGACCGATGTCTGGCTGCGCCAGGCGGAGTTGGCGCTGCTGGTCTGCTTCGCCGCCGTCTCCACCGTCAACACGCTCGTCGCCGTGACGGCCGACCGGCGCCGCGAGTTCGCCCTGCTGCGGCTGGTCGGCGCGACCCGCGCGCAGCTGATGCGCATGCTGACCGCGGAGGCCGTGCTGACCGCAGCGGTGGGCGTGCTGCTCGGCGCCGCCGTCGCGGGCGCCTCGTCCGCGGCGTTCAGCGCGGCGGTGACCGGCTCTGCGGTGCCGGCCGTACCGGTGGCCGCCTGTCGGTGGATCGTTGCGGGTGCTGCGGCGCTGACCGTCCCGGCGATCCTGGCCACGGGCGTGCGGGCGGTACGCGGCCCGGCGGCGGAGCTGGTGAGCGGTGGCCGTGACTGAGCAGGAGGGGGCGGCGAAGGCCCGGCGGCGGTGCCGTCCCTCCGTCCGGGCCGGCGACTGGGCCTTCGCGGTCGTCGGGATGCCGCTCGGGCTGGTCGGCGGCGTCTATGCACTCGCCGTGCTGTACGCGGGGGCCCTGCTGTCGCTCACCGTGCTCGGCCTGCCGTTCGTGGTCGCCGCGCTGCTGGGGGCGCGCGGCCTCGGCGCGCTGCACCGGCGCCTGGTGGCGCGGATGCTCGGCGCGTACGTGGAGGGGCCGGGCGAGTTGGCCCGCCCGGCGGGGGTGGTGGCCCGGGGCCGCACGGTGCTGACCGACCCGGTCGCCTGGCGGACGCTGCTCTACCTGGTGCTGCGGCTGCCCCTCGGTCTGCTCGGGTTCGCCGCCGCCGTGGTGCTCCCCCTCGCCAGCGGCTGGCTGATCGGCTTCCCGCTCTGGGTGCGCCTGCTGCAACCGGGCCCGCGGCCGGCCGGCTGGCCGGATGCCGCCTGCGTGGTGCTCGGCCTGCTGCTCCTGTCCGCCGTGCCGGGCGCGGTCCGGGCGCTGAGCGGGGCCGAGCGGCGGCTCGCGCGGCTGCTGCTCGGCCCGGCCCGGGCCCAGCGGCGGGTGCGGGAGTTGGAGGCCGCCCGCGCCACCCTGCTCGCGGAGAACGCCGACCGGCTCCGCCGCCTGGAGCGTGACCTGCACGACGGGACCCAGGCCCGGCTGGTCGCCCTGGCCATCACCCTGTCGCTGGCCGGGGACGCGCTCGCTCCCGCCGCCGGCCCGGATCTGGGGCGGCTGCGCGTCCTGGTGGACCGGGCCCGCGGCCAGACCGACGACACCATCGCCGAGCTGCGGCGGCTCACCCGGGGCATCCACCCGGTGGCGCTGGACGGCGGTCTCGAGCAGGCCCTGCCGGGGCTCACCGCCACCTCGCCGGTGCCCGTCGGCATCCGCCTGGACCTTGACGTGCGGCCCGACCACGCCGTCGAGCAGGCCCTGTACTTCTGCGCCGCCGAGCTGCTCACCAACGTGGCCAAGCACAGCGGTGCCGGCTCGGCCGAGCTGACGGCACAGACGGCCGGCGGCCGCATCCGCCTCAGCGTGCGCGACGACGGCCGCGGCGGCGCGGCCCCGGGCGCCGGCAGCGGCCTGACCGGTCTGGCGGAGCGGCTCGCCGTGGTGGACGGCGTACTGCGGGTCGACAGCCCGCCCGGCGGCCCCACGGTGGTCACCGCCGAGCTGCCCGTGCGTCTGTGACGGGCGACCGGCCTCAGCTCTCGGCCAGGTAGGTGAGGACGGCCTTCACCCGGCGGTTGTCGGCTCCGGTCGCCCGCAGGTCGAACTTGGTGAAGACGGCGGCCACGTGCTTCTCCACCGCCCGTTCCGAGACCACCAGCAACCCGGCGATGGAGCGGTTGGAATGGCCTTGGGCCATCAGCTGCAGCACCTCGCGCTCGCGCGGCGTCAAGGAGTCCACCCGGCTGCGCCGTCCCCCGCGCATCAGCTGGGTGACCACCTCCGGGTCGAGCGCCGTGCCTCCGTCGGCGACGCGGTGCAGGGCGTCCACGAACTCCGAGGTGCGGGCGACCCGTTCCTTCAGCAGATACCCGATGCCGGCCGCTCCGTCCGCCAGCAGCCGGGACGCCCAGGCGGTCTCGACGTGCTGGGAGAAGACCAGGATGCCGGTCCCGGGCGTCCTCGCCCGGATCTCGACGGCCGCGCGGATGCCCTCGTCCGTGTGGGTGGGCGGCATCCGGATGTCCACCACGGCCACGTCGGGCCGGTGCTCGGCCACCGCGTCGAGCAGCTCGGCCGCCGTCCCCACCGCCGCCGCCACTTCGCATCCGCGGGCACCCAGCAGCTCCACCATGCCGTCCCGCAGCACGACGGAGTCCTCGGCCAACACCACCCGCACGCACCTGTCGATCACGGACCCATTATCGACCCGGGCCGGCAACCGTTCGGCGGCCGGGGCGGAGGCAGTGGGCGCCTGCCGACCCGCAGGAGGGACCCGCCCCGCTACGGGTTCGCGGGGCTCCCCGCCGACGAACACGTGACGGCGTTCCGCGTGCTCGTCTCGGTGTTCGCCGTGGCCGACAGCCGCCGCAGGCAGACGCACTGCAAGGGGAGTTGCGGGCACTTCTGGCACAACCTGGGTGCGGCGGACGGGGATGCGCAGCAGGGGCCACTTCGGCCCGGGGCGGGCGGTCGGGTCTCACGTCGGGATGCGGTGGAGGGCCTTGGGGGCGTCGCGGACGCCGCGCGAGAGCCGCTCGGCGATCGCCGCGACCATGGTGCGGGGCCGGCGGGGCGCCAGGTGGGCGGTCACCGCGTGGCTCAGGCCCGCGGTGACGTACGCGCGGTCCGCGGCCAGGCCCCGGTCGGCCGGCTCGGCGCCGATGCGGCGGGCGGGCGTCCGGTGCGGTGAGGTCCCGTCCTGGGACCAGGACGTGGGCGTCCACCCCGTGAGCCGGGCCGCGTCGGTCGGAGGGCGGCCAGGCGGTCGGCGGAGCGGGTCCTGGCCGAGAATCCGGGCGTCCATCGAACAGGTCGCCGAGGCGGCCGGAGTCACCCGCACCACCGAGCACCGGCGGTTCGCCAACCGGCAGGCCCTGGTCGACGCCCTGGCCGCCGAAGCCGCACTGAAACTCGCCGAGGCCATCGAGGACGGCCACC
Organism: Streptomyces sp. NPDC046866; assembly: GCF_040704625.1. Lineage (NCBI taxonomy): Bacteria > Bacillati > Actinomycetota > Actinomycetes > Kitasatosporales > Streptomycetaceae > Streptomyces > Streptomyces sp. NPDC046866. The sequence continues at coordinate 18,552 of NZ_JBEYXN010000031.1, read as the reverse complement.
CCGAGACCGCCCCGCCGCTGGTCGCGCTGCACCCCGCCACGGCCAACGTCCTTCGCGTCAAGGGCGCTTGGGGCTTCGCCCTCGGGCCTGCCGCGGCCCGCAGCCAGCGGGCCGCCCGGACGCACGAGGAGATCGCTGCACCGCTGCACCGAACCGCTCGGCCGGATGCAGGCCGAGGGCGTGATCGCCCCCGACGCGGACCTGGAGTGGGTGCGCCGCGTCCTCTACGCGCTCATCAGCGAAGCCCTGCACGGAGGGGCCGACGCCGGCGGCGGCTGTGGCGAGCCCGCCTCCGCCCCCGATCCTGATCCCGACCCCGATCCCGATCCCGATGCGCTGGCGACGCGCATCATCGACACCCTGCTCCACGGAGTCGGCCCGCGCCGTACCTCCTGAGCCCCCGCGGGCCGGGCGGCCGGGCGGGCGTCACACGCGGACCCGCCCACCGCCCCCGGCGAGCGCCTTCTCCTCCGCGTCCGCCAGCCACAGGAACACCGGCGCCAGCACCAGTTCGACGACCGTCAGCACCACCTGGAACCAGTGCGGCCATCCGGACGCCGCGAGCGAGAGCAGGCGCCCGACAGCGCCCAGCAGGAACACCCCGGCCAGCCCGCGCACGGCCGCCGCCGGAATGGGCGAGCGGCGGGCCGCCCGGAGCCAGGCCAGCCCGTATCCCGCGAAGATCGCCCCGAAGAACCGCCCGAGACTGTCGATCGTCGGGCCGGCCGAATCGGCGCCCGGGATCGACCGGTTGCCGAGCAGCACGTGCCCGATCCCGATGGCGAGACACGCGTACCCCATCGCCCGCACGAGTCCCCGCAGGATCCTGGCCTTGGCCATGACTGGTCACCCCTCCGCCTACTAGACGTGTGTCCACTAAGCTAGCCGCCACTACTGGACACATGTCAAGTAGGCTGGATCCGTGCCTCCCCGCCAGCGACTCAGCCCCGCCGAACGCCGCTCCCAACTCCTCGGCGTCGCCGCGCAGCTCTTCGCCGCGCACCCCTACGACGACGTGTTGATGGAGGACGTCGCCGAGCGCGCCGGGGTCTCCCGCGCGCTGCTCTACCAGCACTTCGCGACCAAGCGGGAGCTCTTCGCCGCCCTCTACCGGCAGGTCGCCGAGCACCTGCTGGCCCGTACCCGCCTCGACCCTGCGGACACCCTGGTGGAACAGCTCACCGAGGGACTGGACGCCCACATCGCGTACTTCGCCGAGAACCGCAACACGGTGTTGGCCGCCAACCGCGCCCTCGCCGGCGACCCCGTGATCCAGACGATCATCAGCGACGAGCTCGACGCCCTGCGCGAGCGCCTCCTCGGCGTCCTCCCCCTCGCGGACGGGGCCGCCCGGCAGGCCGTCTCGGGCGTCCTGAAGAGCTGGCTGGTCTTCGTCCAGGTCCTGTGCGTGGACTGGCTCGCGCAGACGGCGGAGACGAGGCAGCCGAGGTGTACGCCTGCCGAACTGCGTGACGTCTGCATCGGCGCCCTCCTCGGCGCCGTCCGCCCCCTCCTGGACGAGGACCCCGCCCCCGACTGGCCGCGCTAGCGCGGGCCTTGCTGCCGCCGCCGCGGCAACCGGCCCGCACAGACGCGCGGCCCGGCTGCGCGTCTGGGGGGTGACCCCCCTCGTGCAGCCGGGCCGCACACCGCCTCGCGGGCACCCCCAGGGGCAACCCGGCCGCCGCGCCGGGTTCGCCGGGCCTAGGAAGCGGCCAGGGCCTCCAGGGCGGGGACCGATGCCGCCGGGGTCGGCAGGGCCGCGTTCTCGGCCTGAAGGCGTGCAGCGGCCTCGCGCAGCTCCGCGTCCCCGATCAGGCGGTTCAGCAGCGCGGCGTCGACGTCCTCGGAGGCGGAGCGCAGGGCGGCGCCGGTCGCCGTGAGGGCGTCGGCGTTGGCGAAGTGGTCGGCGCCCTGGGGCAGCAGGAGCTGGGGCAGACCGGCCTGCAGGGCGGTGAGCAGGGTGCCGGAGCCGCCGTGGTGGATCAGCGCGTCGGAAGCGGTCAGCAGCTCGGCCAGCGGGACCCAGGGCAGCGGGCGCACGTTGTCCGGGAGGGTGCCGAGCGGTGCGAGGTCGGCGTCGCCGACGGCGAGCAGGAACTCGGCGTCCACCGACGCGGCGGCCTCGATCAGCCGGACGATGGCGCGGACGCCGTCCATCTCGGTCAGCACGGTGCCCAGCGTGACGGCCACGCGCGGGCGGGTGCCGCGGCGGAGCAGCCCGGCCGGGATGGTGCCGCCGCCGTTGTAGGCGACGTAGCGCATGCGCAGGCCGCCCGGGTCGCCGCCGAGGGAGGCGGGGACGATGTTCAGCGGGGTCGGCGCGGCGGGGCCGGCGACCTGGTACGTCTCGTACGCCTCGGTGAAGTGCGCGGCGATCCGGCCGACCATGTCGAGGCCGGAGGTGACGCCGAAGTTCTGGATCGCGGACGGGATTTTCAACTTGGCGGCGACCAGCGGGGCGGAGGCCTGGAAGGAGTCGTAGACCAGCAGGTCCGCGCCCCACCCGTCGGCGACGTCCAGCAGGCCTTCTACCGTGGGCCGGGAGACCAGGGCGAAGCCGTGGGCCGCCCGGTCCAGGATCTGGTCCGTCGTCATGTCGTGGGCGACGTACCGCACCTCCTCACCGGTCGACTGCTCGAACACCTCCCGGACGGTGCGGCCGTCACCGATCTCGACGATCGGAAAACCCGCCTGGCGGAGCTGGGCCAGCGGCTGCGAACCTGCGAACAGCACCTCGTGGCCCGCCGCGCGCAGCGCTTGCGCCGTCGGAACCATCGGGAAGAGGTGGCCGGCCGCTGCGGGTCCGGTGAAGAGTATGCGCACGGTGTCTCCTTGCCCATGATCTGTCTTCCGGGGCGGGTCGTGCGGACCCGCCCCGGTTCCCCTCGGTGAACTCGCGGAAAGCGGTGGTGTGTTCCCCCTACAGGGATCGAAATCCGGACAATCGCCCACCGGTGGTCACGCCGAAGCGGCCTGACCGCCCTCACCGCCGCTGTCCCTGACGAACACCAGGCCGTCGACGTGCGCCAGGTGGGCAGGGTCGAGGGGGGCGTAGCCGAACCAGGGGGACGTGCGGTGTGCGGGAGGTGCGGGGGCGAGGGCGGCGGCCAGGCCCCGGGGGTCGACCAGGTGGTGGTCCCCGGGGAGCGCGTAGAGGAGGCCCTCGACGGTGTCCGGCGGCGGGGCGTCCACTCCGCGGTGCCGGATCGTGCCGAGGGCCGTGGCCACGAAGGCGTACGCGCTGCCGAGCCGGGCGCCCACCAGGGCGCCGGCGCCCCACCAGTGCAGCGGCGCTCCGCCCATCCGCATCGTGCTCCTGTCCCGCTGGAGGTGGGAGTTGTGGGCGTGGACGAGGGCCGGGCCGCGGGCGGCGAGGGCGAGGAGGTTGTCGGCCATCATCTGGTCCCGTGCGCTCACCAGCCGGGCCAGGCGGGCCGGCGAGGTGTCGGCCATCCAGTGGTGGTAGCGCAGCAGGCCGGTGGCGGTGCGCGCGTACAGGTGGGCCCGCTCCCGCTCCTCGGGCGAGGCCGCCGTGAGGAGGTGCGGAGCCTGCTGGTCGAGCAGCGCCGTCAGGTCATCGGCGAGCAGCCGCAGCCGGCGGGCTTCGTCCGACCGCCCTGCGGACCGGCCCGGATCCCTCATGGCGGCGGGGTCGGTCCAGCGGTCGTCCGTGCCGAGCAGGGCGTCGAGCGCGTCCCGGGTGCAGGGGAGGAGGTCCGGGTCCAGGTGGGCCGCGAGGTGGTCGTGGAGTGCGGTCAGGGCCTGCCGGGGGCTCTCGGCGCCGGTGATCTCCAGCGGGCCGTCGAATCCGGCGAAGCGGAGCTGCTCGGGCGCGGGCCGGCCGTCGTTGTACGCGCGCATCCAGCGCACGAGCTCCCGGTTGCCGGCGAAGGCGCCCCAGCCGTGGCTGAATCCGTGCTCCATCGCCTCCTCGAGCGTGCCGGTGCCGGAGGTGACGTAATCGTCCACGACCCGGCCCTTCATGCAGTCGACCTCCATGGCGATGGTCCGGTAGCCGGCCTGCTCGACGAGCTGCCGGAAGAGCGCGTTGCGCAGGCCGAGCAGGGTCTCCTCGCCGTGGGTGGGCTCGCCCAGGGCGAGCAGTCGGGGTCGGGTCGGCAGCAGCCCCATGACGGAGGCAGCGTCGACGGCACGGGCGGTGTCCTTGATGTCGGTCGCCATGCCTTCAACGCTATCGTTGAACCCCCGGTTGAAGGTTCGGCGGTCAGCGGGCCGATATCGTCGGCCGCATGGGGAGAAAACTTCAAAGCGGGGAGCGGCTCCGGCCGGTCGATCTGGCGCGCGGGCACGGTCTGTCGACGCAGGCGGTGAGGAACTACGAGGAGGCCGGCATCCTTCCGGCCGCCCGGCGGACGGCCCACGGCCACCGCACCTACACCCCGCTGCACGCGGGGGCCCTGCGGGCGTTCCTCGCCCTGGTGCCGGGCCACGGGCACCGGGCGGCGACGGCGATCATGCGGGCCGTGAACGAGGGCGCGACGGAGGAGGCGCTCCGCCTCGTCGACGAGAGCCACGTCCAACTCCTCGACGACCGGCGGACCCTGGGGGCCGTGGAAGCCGCCCTGCGCGATCTGGAGCCCGGTGCGGGGGCCGGGGCGGGCGCGGGGGCAGGCGCACGTGCCGGTTCCGCCGGGTCCGCCCAGTCCGGCGGCACGTTCATCGGGCCGCTGGCCCGACGGCTCGGCATCCGGCCCGCGACCCTGCGCGCGTGGGAGCGCGCCGGGCTGGTGCGCCCGCGCCGCGACGCGCTCACCGGGTACCGCGTCTACGACGAGGCCGACGTACGCGATGCCCGGCTGGTCCAGCAGCTCAGGCGGGGCGGCTACCTGCTGGAGCAGATCGCCCCGCTGATCACCGAGGTCCGGGCGGCAGGCGGTCTGGAGCCGCTCCAGACGGCGCTGGCCGACTGGCACGGCCGGCTGTCCGCCCGCGGGCGGGCCCTGCTGAGCGGGGCCGCCGCGTTGGAGGCGTACCTGCGTGCGCGCGGGTGAGGGCCGGGCGGCGCCACGGACGCGGGGTCGAGCCGAGGGGCGCTCACCTGGCCGTGCCGATGCCCCGTGCAGGGGCTCCCGCATCGTCGCGCCGCGGCCCGGTCGCGTCCAGCGCAGCCGGGGCTGCCGCCGGGAACGGGTCGGCGGGGGGCGCCCCGGTCCGTCAGCCGGCGTCGGCCTCGGGGTGGGTCTGCGTCCTCAGCGTCCAGTACTCGCCCAGGCACACGTCCGGCAGCGGCGGGAACCGGTGGCCCTTCACATCGGTGCTCCAGTGGTGCTCGCCGCCGCAGTCGCACTCGTAGATGCCGCTGGAGGGCACGATCTCCCCCGGGTGCCACGACGTCTTCTCCTGGCTCATGCCACCAGGTCTACGTCGCCGCCGGCCACGGCGCCACCCAGGCCCCCGGGCGGCCGGTCGACCGCTCCCCCCGCCGGCTGCGGCCCCCTCAGATGCCGGATCGGCCTCCAGGCCCCGCCGGGCGGGCTGAAGCGGCCGGCCGACACCTGGCGCCCGCCTCTGGCCGTGCAGCGGGCGGCGGCCGAGACCGGGCGGGCCGGGGATCCGCCGCCCGAGAAGGTGGCCCGGGATCCGGGAGCGGCTCCCCGCACAACCGGCCGGGCGGCCGGATCGAGGTGGCCGCGGCGCCGGGCCCGGCCGGAGGCGGCCTGACGGTGTCGAGCACCAGGCCGGTGATCGACCGGGAGGACGCGCCCCGCCTGCCGGAGCCGTTCCGGCGCCGGGCCGAGCCCCGCCACAGGGCGGGCGAGGGCGCCGGCCTCGGCCTCTCCCCGGTCGCCTCGATCGCCCGCGCCCACGGCGCCCGCCCGGAGGCGGAGGCGGGCCCGGCGCCGGTCGGGGGCCTGACGGTCCGCGTCCGCTTCGAGGCCGCGGACGGGCCGGCGCCGCAGTCGCTCCGCCCGAATCGCCCGATCCGCGGCATGTGAGGAGTCCCACCCTTCCTTGACCGGGGCAGGAGGGGCTCCCTAGCGTCGATCGGGGGAACCGATCGTGGAGGAAGAACGCGCCCATGGGCATGAGCAGCAGTTCCGTGCGCCGCCGACGGGCGGGAGCCGCAGTGGCGGCGACCGCACTGTGTCTATTGGCGGCGGCCGTACCACCGGCCCTCGCCGCGGCGGAGGACTCCTCCGCCGGCCACGCGCGCACGGCGGCCTCCTCCGGCTCGGCCATGCATTCCGGGTCGGGCCCGGCCCGCACGGTCATTCCGCCGGACATCTCCCGGCTGGCCCAGGGCACGGGCCGGGACATCGCGATCACCATCGACGACGGCCCCGACCCCACGTGGACCCCGCAGGTCCTGCGGGTGCTCCGGCAGAACCACGTCAAGGCCACGTTCTGCATCGTGGGCACCCGCGCCCAGGAGCACCCCGAGCTCGTCCGCGCGGTCGCGGCCGACGGACACCAGCTGTGCGACCACACCGTCGACCACGACGTGACGATGGACCACAAGCCGGTCGCCTACCAGCGGCAGCAGATCCTGGACGGCAAGGCCATGATCGAGAAGGCCGTGCCGGGCGTCGCGGTCACCTACTACCGCGCCCCGGGCGGCGCCTTCACCCCCGAGAGCCGCGCCATAGCCGCGGCGAACGGGATGCGGCCCCTGGGCTGGAGCGTGGACCCCAAGGACTGGAGCCGACCGGGCCTGCCGGCCATCGTCTCCGCGGTGGAGGGCACGCTGCCCGTGCGCCCCACGGTCCTCTTCCACGACGGCGGCGGCGACCGCAGCCAGACCGTGGCCGCCCTCGCGCAGTACCTCCCCTGGCTCAGGGCCCAGGGCTACACCTTCGCCTTCCCGGCCCGGACCGGCCCCTGAGACCCTGAGGCCGGCGGGTCAGCGCAGCGATTCCCTCGGCGGCCGCTCGCGCAGCGCGCCGTACGCGAGGAAGTAGGCCGGGAGCCGGTTCAGCCACCGCGAGTCGGTGACCAGCTCGGTCAGCCGCTTCGCCTTCCTCGGGTCGCCGAACGCGGCCCGGCCGGCCAGCAGCGGCTCGATGACCTGGGCGTGGGCGAGGCGCTGCAGGCCCTGGGTGGCCACGGTGGTGGGCCAGCGGCGGTGCTGGACGCGGCGCACGTCCCGCAGTCCCACCGAGCCTTCGCGCAGCGGGCCCACCAGGTACCGGGCGGCGGCGACCGCGTCCTGTACGGCCAGGTTGATGCCGATGCCGAAGACCGGTGACATGGCGTGGGCGGCGTCCCCGATGCACAGCAGCCCCGGCCGGTGCCAGCGGCGCAGCCGGTCCAGGCGTACGTCGAGCAGCTTGACCTCGTCCCAGGAGGTGACGGCGTGGGCGCGGTCGGCGAGCCAGGGGGCTGCGTCGGTGAACTGGGCCATGAAGCGCTCCAGGCCCGCGGCGCGGCGCTCGGCGTCGGTCCCCTTGGGGATGAGCGCGGCGCACTGCCAGTAGTCGCCGCGGTCGATGAGCGCGGTGAAGAACCTCTCCCCCAGGGCGCCGACGAGCCCGCTGGGGTCCTCCTCGCGGCGCGGCAGCCGGAACCACCAGGCGTCCATCGGGCACGGGAAGCCCTGCAGCCCGAGCTCGGGCAGCTCCCTGGCCAGCGAGGTGCGGCCGTCGCAGGCCACGGTGAGGGTGGCCCTGAGCTCACCGGTGCTGCCGTCGGCGGTGCGGTAGCGCACGCCCGTGACCCGTCCGCCCTCGTTCAGGAAGGACGTCGCCCCGGTGTCCATGCGCAGCCGGAAGGTCGGTTCCCGGCCCGCTTCGTCGGCGAGGAGGTCGAGCAGGTCCCACTGGGGCACCATCGCGATGTAGTTGTACGGGCCGTGCAGCGCTGCGATGTTGCCGATCGTCACCAGGGAGCGGTCCGGGGCGAGGGGCAGCTGCACCGAGGACACGTGGCGCTGCGGCAGCCGGGCGAAGCGTTCGGCGAGGCCGATGTCGTCGAGCAGGGCGAGCGTGGACGGGTGCACGGTGTCGCCGCGGAAGTCGCGCAGGAAGTCACCGTGCTTCTCGAGCACCGTCACCTCCACGCCGGCCCGGGCCAGCAGCAGGCCCAGGACCATGCCGGCGGGCCCGCCGCCCACCACGCAGCAGGTCGTTCGCTCCACGGCCATCCCTTTCTCCGCAGGCCCAGGACGTGGCCCGGGGGACCGCTCCCGCGTCGCGCACGCGTTGCACCGGGTCGCCGTGGGGGGTCTTCCTACCGGTACTGTCCACGCTCCGGACCCGAAAGGGCGCCAGGCACGCCCGGCAGCCGCCGTCCGGGTTGACCCTCCCCCTGCGTCAGGCTCGAGGCTGAGGACGAACGAAAGGGCAGGTCCATGGGATACACGGTGGGTCAGGTCTCGGCTTTTGCCGGGGTGACCGTACGCACGCTGCACCACTACGACAGGACGGGACTGCTCTCGCCCGGAGACCGCAGCCGGGCGGGCTACCGCCGCTACGACGACGCCGACCTCGCACGGCTCCAGCAGATCCTCTTCTACCGGGAACTGGGCTTCCCGCTGGACGAGATAGCCCGGATCCTCGCGGATCCGCAGGCGAACGCGCTGGAGCACCTGCGGGCCCGGCAGCGGCAGCTGGCGGAGGAGATCGGCCGGCTGCAGCGGCTGACCGAGGTGGCCGAGCGGGCGATCGAGGTCCAGCAGACCGGCGTGTCCCTGACGCCCGAGGAGCGCTTCGAGGTCTTCGGCGAGATCGCCTTCGACCTCACCTACGCCACCGACGCGCAGCTGAAGTGGCAGGGTTCCCGGGGGCACCGGGAGGCGATGGCCCGGGCGTCCGCGCACACCAAGGAGGACTGGCGCCGGCTCATGGGCGAGGCCGCGGCCTGGCGGACGGAGCTGCTCGCCGCCTTCGACGACGGCGAACCCGCCGACGGGGAACGGGCCATGGACGTCGCCGAGGGCCACCGGCTGCACGTCTCCCGCTGGTTCACGCCCTGCCCGCCTGACATGCACCGGCGCATCGCCGACGACTTCGCCGTCGACGCGCGCGCCTTCGCGCTCGTCGTGCCGCCGACGCAGCAGCGCCCGGGGCTGGCCGCGTACCTGGCCGGGGCGGTCCACGCCAATGCGTCCCGCCGCACCGGAGCCGACGCCGGCCCGGACGCGGGCGCCGACGCGGACGCGGAGGCGGGTGCGGGAACCGGTTCCGCCGCATCCGTACCGCACGCACCGCAGGTGGGGAAAGACCGATGAGGATCCTGATCGCCACGGCCGGATCGCGCGGCGACGTCGCGCCCTACACCGGGCTGGGCGCCGCCCTGCGCCGCGCCGGGCACGAGGTCGCCCTGGCCGCCACGGAAGCCTTCGCGCCCCTGGCGGCGGAAGCCGGGCTGGAGTTCCGGCGGCTGCCGGCGGACCCCCGGGCGCACGGCGGTGTCCGCTCGCAGCGCGAACTGCTGCGGGCCGCGTCCGCGTTCATGACGGAGCTGGGAGAGGGGTTCGCCGGTGCGGTGGCGCAGGGTACGGACCTGCTCCTGCTGTCCACGACCACCGCCCCGCTCGGCTGGCACGTCTCGGAGGCGACCGGGATACCGGGCCTCGGCGTGTACCTCCAGCCGACCGCGCCGACCGGTGACTTCGCCCCGACCGTGATGGGGACCCGGTCCCTGGGCCGGTTCGGCAACCGCGCCGCCGGGCGGTTCGCGCTGCGCATGGCCGACCGGGTCTTCGAGCCGGCGGTGGCCCGGCTGCGCGAGAGCCTGGGGCTGCCCGCGCTGACCGCCGTAGGGATGCGCCGGCGGCAGGAGCAGGCCGGCTGGCCCGTCCTGCACGGCTTCAGCACGGCGCTGGTGCCGCGCCCCTCCGACTGGGCGCCCGGGCTGGAGGTGACCGGCTCCTGGTGGCCGTACGCCGACCCGCACGGGCAACTCCCCGCGGAGCTGGTGGACTTCCTCGAGGCCGGTCCGCCGCCGGTGCTCGTCGGCTTCGGCAGCATGGCCGCCGGGGAGGGTGAACGCCTCGGCGGGATCGCGGTGCGCGCCCTGCGGCGGGCCGGGCTGCGCGGCGTCCTGCAGTCGGGCAGCGCGGGGCTCGCCGCCGACGGGGGCGGGGACGACGTACTGACCATCGGCGACGTGCCGCACGCGCTGCTGTTCCCCCGGCTGGCGGCCGTCGTCCACCACGCGGGGGCGGGCACGTCGGCGGCGGCGCTGCGCGCGGGGGTCCCGTCGGTCACCGTGCCGGTGGCCGCGGACCAGCCCTTCTGGGCCGCACGGCTGGCCGCGATCGGCGCGGCGCCGGCGCCGGTCCCGTTCCGCTCGCTGACGGCCGAAGGCCTCGCCGGGGCGCTGGTGGACGCGGTGCGGGAGCCGTCGTACGCGCGGGCGGCCGGGGCCGCCGCACGGCACATGGCCCAGGAGGACGGAGCGGGCGCCGTCGTATCGGCCGTGCACCGGCTGGCCGGGTGAGCCGCCGCGGCACCGGGCCACCCGGGTCCTCCCGGCCCGTGCGTGCGCGGGCGGGGAGGACCGGTGTCGGGTGTCAGCGGGTGGCGATGAGGGTGAGCGTGTCGATGACGCGGTTCGAGAAGCCCCACTCGTTGTCGTACCAGGCGACCACCTTGACGTGGCGGCCGTCGACGCGGGTGAGGGCCGAGTCGAAGATCGACGAGGCGGGGTTGCCCACGATGTCGGCCGACACGAGCGGGTCGTCCGAGTACTCCAGGACCCCGGCCAGGGACCCCTGCGCGGCGGTGCGGTACGCCTCCAGCACTTCCTCGCGCGTCACGTCGCGGGCGACGGTCGTGTTGAGCTCGACGATCGAACCCACCGGGACCGGCACGCGGATCGAGTCGCCCGACAGCTTGCCGTCGAGGTTCGGCAGGACGAGGCCGATCGCCTTGGCGGCGCCCGTCGTGGTCGGCACGATGTTGACGGCCGCGGCGCGGGCGCGGCGGGGGTCGCGGTGCGGGCCGTCCTGCAGGTTCTGCTCCTGCGTGTAGGCGTGGACCGTCGTCATGAAGCCGTGCTCGATGCCGGCGAGCTCGTCGAGTACGGCGGCCAGCGGCGCGAGCGCGTTGGTCGTGCACGAGGCGTTCGAGACGACCGTGTGCGCGTCCGGGTCGTAGGCGTCGGTGTTGACGCCGTACGCGAGCGTGACGTCGGCGCCGTCGGAGGGGGCGCTGACCAGGACCTTCTTCGCACCGGCCTTGATGTGGGCGCGGGCGGCCTCGGCGGAGGTGAAGCGTCCGGTCGCTTCGAGCACGATGTCGATGCCGAGCTCGGCCCACGGCAGCTGCTCCGGCTCCCGCTCGGCGAGCACCGTGATGCGGCGGCCGTCGACGACGAGCGCGTTGCCCTCGGCCGTCACCGGGCGGCCGAGCCGGCCGGAGGTGCTGTCGTACGCGAGGAGCCGCGCGAGCGCAGTGGGCTCGGAGAGGTCGTTGACGGCGACCACCTCGAGGTCGCTGTCGCGTTCGAGCAGAGCGCGCAGCACGTTGCGTCCGATGCGGCCGAATCCGTTGATGGCGATGCGAGTCATGAGCGGTGTCCCCTTCTGTTCGCCACCAGGTTCGCGCGTGCCGTCCGGCCCCGACAGTGGCGAGATTGCCACGGTTCGAAAGTATCCCGCCACCCTTCGCCGGGCGGGGTGCCGGCGCGGCTACTCGCCCCGGGTGAAGGTGCGCCGGTACTCGGTCGGGCTGGTGCCGAGGATGCGCTGGAAGTGCAGCCGCAGGTTGGCGCCGGTGCCGAGGCCGACGTCGGCGGCGATCTGCTCGACGCTCCGCTCCGAGCGTTCGAGCAGCTCACGTGCGACGTCGACCCGGGCCCGCATGATCCACTGCATCGGCGTGTACCCCGTGTCCTGGGCGAACCGCCGGGAGAACGTGCGCGGCGACACCGCCGCGTGCTGGGCGAGCGCTTCGAGGGTCAGGGGCTCGCCCAGCCGGTGCAGCGCCCATTCGCGGGTGGCGGCGAAGCGTTCGCCGAGCGGCTCGGGCACGCTGCGCGGCAGGTACTGCGCCTGGCCGCCGCTGCGGTACGGGGCCGCGACCAGCCGCCGGGCCGCATGGTTCGAGGCGGCCACGCCGAGGTCGCCGCGCAGGATGTGCAGGCACAGGTCGATGCCCGAGGCGGCGCCGGCCGAGGTCAGCACACTGCCCTCGTCGACGAACAGGACGTTCTCGTCGAGCCGGACGAGCGGATGCTTCGCCACGAGCGCCCGGGCGTAGTGCCAGTGGGTCGTGGCCCGCTTGCCGTCGAGCAGGCCCGTGGCGGCGAGCGCGAACGCGCCCGTGGAGATGGCGGCCAGCCGCGCGCCGCGCCGGTGGGCGGCGACCAGCGCGTCGACCACGTCCTGCGGCGGGTCGTCGCGGTCCGGGAACCGGTAGCCGGGGACGAAGACGATGTCGGCCCACTCCAGCGCCTCCAGCCCGTGGGTGACGGAGTACGACAGGCCGTCGCCGCCCGTCACGGGGCCGGGCGACGCGCCGCAGACCCGCACCTCGTACGGCATGCTCGCCCTGGTGCTGAAGACCTGTGCGGGAATGCCGACGTCGAGCGGCTTGGCGCCCTCCAGGACGAGGACGGCGACACGGTGCAGGCGGGGAGCGGGGGCGGGGGCCGAGGCGGAGGCGGAGGCGGACACGTGACCGAGGGTACGCGGGCGCCCGGACCGCCTGGAAAACCCGTGTGCGCCCGCGGGGAATTCCCCTGTTGCACCGGTCCCCCGCGCTCCTCGCCCTCGACGCCGGGCCGGGATGCGCAGCGCATCCCGGCTCCATGTCGCCCGGCGGTCGGCGGCAGGTGGCCGGCGGCCTCGGGTCAGCCGGTCAGATGGCCGAGGGCCACGGCGGCGTGGAGCGCCGTGCCCGTGGCCATGGCGGCCTCGTCGAAGACCACGCGGTTGGAGTGGCAGTCGGGCGTGCCCTCGGCCGGGAGTCCGGCGGGGCGGGCTCCGAGGACCGCCATGGTGCCGGGGACGCGCTGCAGGACGTAGGAGAAGTCCTCCGCGCCCATGACGGGATCCGGCAGGTCGTGCACGGCCTCCGCCCCGAGGAGCGCGGTGGCGGCACGGTGGACGGCGGCGGTGAAGTCCGGGTCGTTGAGCAGGGGCGGGTAGCCCTCGGTCAGGACCACCTCCGCCTCGGCGCCGTACGCGGCCGCGACGTGGCGGGCGGTGCGCTCGATGCCGGTGCGCACCGCCTCGCGGGTGGCGGGGGTGAGGGTGCGGAAGGTGCCGTGGAGCTCGGCCGTCTCGGGGATGACGTTCGTGGTCGTGCCGGCCGCGATACGGGCGATGGTGACCACCGCCGGGTCGAAGACGTTCACGCTGCGGGTCACCATCGTCTGCAGGGCCCCGACGATCGCGCAGGCCACCGGGACCGGGTCCAGGGCGCGGTGCGGGGCTGCGGCGTGGCCGCCGCGGCCCCGTACGGTGATGTGGATCTGGTCGGCGGCGGCATACGTCGGGCCGTGCCGCAGGTGTACGGTGCCGGACTCGAAGCGGGTGGTGACGTGCATCGCGAAGGCGGCGTCCACGCCCTTGCCGTCGGCGGTGTCCAGGACGCCTTCGTCGATCATGCGTGCGGCGCCGCCGCCGCTCTCCTCGGCGGGCTGGAACATGAACACCACCCGCCCCGCCAGTTCGTGGCGGCGGCCCGAGAGCAGGCGGCAGGCGCCGACGAGCATCGCGGTGTGCAGGTCGTGCCCGCAGGCGTGCATGGCGCCGGGCAGCCGTGAGGCGTACTCCAGGCCGGTCTCCTCGCCCAGGGGCAGGGCGTCCATGTCGGCGCGCAGCAGGATCGTCGGGCCGGGGCGCGCGCCGTCCAGGGTGGCGGTGAGCGAACTGAGGCCGCGGCCGGGGGCGAGGGTCAGCGGGAGTCCGGCGAGGGCGGCCAGGACCTGCTCCTGGGTGTGGGGCAGGTGCGGACCCACCTCGGGGTGGCGGTGCACGGCGCGGCGTACGGCGATGAGGTCCGGCAGCAGCGCGCGGGCCTCGCGCAGGAGTTCGGCCGGGTGCTCTGTCGTGTCGCCCTGGACGGTCATCGATGGCTCTCCCTGTGCGGCGGTCGGCGGCGGGTCGGGGCGGTTCGTGCGGTGTGGTGCTGGACGATACGGGGCCGTCGTCGGGGCGTCCGGGGACAACGCCGATCCGGCGCGCGTCACGTCAGGCCCGGCTCCGCCGCGGGGAGGGCGGCCAGCAGGTTCCGGCCGAGGCGCAGGTGGCGGTGGCCGTGTTCGAGCAGTGCCCCGGCTTCGCCGAGGGTCCGGGTCAGCAGGGCGCGGGCGTCGTCGGGGCGGTCCGAGGCGGCCAGGGCCCGGGCCCATTCCAGCCGGGCGTAGATCGTGTGGGGGTGGTCGGAGCCCATGACGCGCGTGCGGTCGGCCACCAGCGACTCCCACGCCTCGGCGGCCTGGGCGGCGCGGCCGGCCCGGGCGGCGAGCGCGGCGCGGCTGCTGCGGACGGCGAGGGTGTGCGGATCGTCGGGGCCGAGGCACCGTTCGGCGTCGGCCTGCAGTTCGGTCAGCCGGTGCTCGGCCAGGGCGGGGTCGTCGGCGCCGTACCAGATCAGACTTCGCCGGACGGCCAGGACCTGGGGGTGGCCGGGGCCTTCGACGCGCAGCCGGTCGGCGAGCAGCCGGTCCAGCTGGCGGGCGGCCTCCGCCCGGGCGCCCGACTGGCCCGTGAAGTAGGCGAGCTGGTGCCGGGCGGCCAGGGTGTCCGGGTGGTCGGCGCCGAGCACCGCCGCGGCGTCGGCGGCCAGGGCGGCGAACCGGGCGGCCGCGGCGTGCGGGTTGCCGGCCTCGCCCGTGAAGTAGGCCAACTGGTGGCGGGCGGCCAGGGTGTCGGGGTGGCGGGGGCCGAGCCGGTCCTCGCGGCGCCGGGTGATCCCGGCGAGCTCGGCGGCGGCCCGGCGCGGCTGTCCCGCGTCCCCGACCGTGATGGCGAGGAGGAAGTCCGCGCCCGCCACCCCGTTCAGCCGGGCCCGGGACAGCGCCTCGGCGGCCCTTCGCGGCCGGCCGTCCTGGTGGGCCTGGAGCCCGATGTCGTAGGTCTCGGCCGGCGTCACCCTTGTGATCAGCGCCTGCCAGAGGTGGTCCGGGACCGGCGGCAGGCCCGGCGCGTTCAGCAGGTAGTCGAAGGCCGCGTACCCCTGGGTGTAGTTGCCGACGAGCAGGCCGCTGGTGGCGTAGGCGGCCGTGCAGGCCCAGTCCATCGCCGCATCGAAGGGCTCCGGCTGCAGGTCGCCGCCGCCCCGGGCCGTCAGGTACGGCACGTGCAGTTCGCGCAGCCACTCCCGGCTGACCGGCCTGCGCAGCCCGGCACGCCGGCAGTCCACGGCGGCGGCCACCACGGCCGCGCCGCGCGGATTGGCCCCGGGAGCCCAGGCGTTCTGCCAGGTGGCGAGCAGTTCGGGCCCCGCGGCGAGGACTTCGGCGATCCCGAAGCGTTCCCCGGCCCGCAGGGCCGCGCCGATGCGCGGATCCTGCCGGTGGGCCAGGGCCCGTCGGCGCTCCGCCGCCGACCAGTGCCGGGCGAGCCGGACCACCACCGCCCGCTGGAGGACGTCCCTCTGGGTGCGCCAGGCGTCGCGGTCGGAGCCGGTCAGCCGGCTCTCCTCGCGGGCGTCGAAGCGGCGGTACTCCTGGGTGCGCATGGTGGCCAGCACCACCCGCCGCCCCGGCCGGCCCGCCCACAGCCCGGCCAGCATCGAGGCGGTCAGGCCGCCCGCGCCGAGGAAGTCCTCCAGGTCGTCCAGCCACAGCACCGAGCGGCGCCGGCGCGCGGCCACCCGTAACGCCTCCGCCAGTGCCGCCCGGCTCAGGGGGCGGACGAAGGCGTGCCGCGGAAAGAGCGCGCGGGCCACCTCGTGCGCCAGCCGGGACTTGCCGGCCGTGGACTCCCCCACCAGCAGGACGAATCCCGCCCGGCCGAGGGCCTCGCGCAGCCGGGGTTCCGCATCGCGGGGGATGTACGCGGGCGGCGCGCCGGGTATCCGGCTCCCGTCGGCGGGGTGGCCGTCCGCGGGGTGTGCGCCGGCCAGCTCGGGGCGGTCCACCCGGCGCACCGAGGGGATCCGGCCCGAGGGGGTGCGCAGCAGTCCGGCCGGGCCGGCTGCGTCCGCTGCCGGGTGGGCGCCGGTGCGGTGCTGCGGCTGGAGCCGCTCGGCGGCCAGCCCGGACAGGGTGGTCACGGCGGCACCGATGCCGGTGGCCCATGCCCCGCTGGTCCACAGCGAGGCGAGGGCCAGAGCCACCGCACCGAGGCACACCGCCCCCAGATAGGCCGGCCAGCCGGGCGCCCGGCCGTTCCCCCGTACCCGCAACAGCGGCATGTCGCCCCCCGCACGTCCCGTGGCCTGCCGCCATTTTCACCCCGGGGCGCCGTTTCGGTACCGGGGTTGACCGGACGATCCGCGACCGCGGACCGGGCCCGTGTCCCGGGCACGGGCCGGCGTCCTGTGCCGGCCGGCCCGGGTTGCTGCCGTGGCGCAACGGCGCTCGCCGGGGCCAGGTGTCGGCCACGGGGTTCGAGGAGCTGCACGCGAGCCCGTCGCCGGGCGAGCAGCACGAGCTGGAGGAGCGGCAGTCGGCCCTGGTCATGCCGGACGACGAGGACGTCGGTGCTCCGCCGAACCGGCCGACGGTGGACCTGGCCGCCGGAACGGCGGTCGTACGGCCGGCGGGCTCCGAGCGGTAGGAGCACCGCCCCCGCCCCTTGCGTCCCGCTGCGCCGGTCCGGCTCGAGCTTGAACCTGACACCGGTGTCAACTCCTAGCCTGTCGCCCTCACAGCAACGGTGCACGGAGGAGAGAGCGATGAGTGACCTGACCGGCAAGGTGGCGCTGGTGACCGGCGGCAGCCGCGGGATCGGCGCGGCGACGGCCCGGCGGCTGGCGGAGGCAGGGGCGTCGGTTGCGCTGACCTACCTCCGGGCGGCGGACCGGGCGCGCGAGGTCGCCGAGCGGATCGAGGCGCGCGGCGGCAGGGCCGTGGCCGTCCGGGCCGACCTGACGGAGCCGACTGCCGCGGCGGAGGCGGTGGAGCAGACGGTACGGGAACTGGGCCGCATCGACATCCTGGTCAACAACGCGGGCTTCCTCACCCACGGCCCGCTGGAGGAGGTGACCGCCGCGGAACTGGACCGGGTGCTCGCCGCGGACGTGCGCTCGGTGTTCCTGGCCTCCCAGGCCGCCGCGCGGCACATGGCCGACGGCGGGCGGATCATCAGCATCGGATCCTGCTTCAACGGGCGCGTTCCCGGCTCGAACTTCGTCCTGCAGGCCACCGCCAAGTCCGCGCTCATCGGTCTGACCAGGGGACTTGCCCGGGAGCTGGGGCCGCGCGGCATCACCGCCACCATCGTGGACCCCGGTCCGATCGACACCGACATGAACCCGGCCGACGGCGAGACCGCGGACCACCAGCGCTCCCTCACCGCCCTCGGGAGGTACGGCCGGGCCGAGGACATCGCCGCCGCGGTGGCCTACCTGGCGGGTCCCGGCGGCCGCTACATCACCGGCACCTCCCTCGCCGTGGACGGCGGCTACACCGCCTGACGGCTGCCTCCCGCCGGGACCGGGAGCCGACCCGGCCGGCGCGGCGGCCCCGCCCCGCCCGCCCCGAAGCCCCGCGGAGCGATCACCACCCGTGTTCGGGCGTGGCGTTTTCCGCGCCCGGCGCCCGGCATTTCCGGTCGTCTGCATTTCCATGTTTGAAATGCCGCGGCCGGTGCATACGGATGGACACAGGACACATACGGTGGCGAGAGGAACTCCATGGGCATCATCGGTTGGATTCTTCTGGGCCTGCTCGCCGGCATCATCGCGAAGGCGCTGATGCCGGGCCGGGACCCCGGCGGATGCATTCTGACCATATTGATCGGCATTGCCGGTGCCCTTCTGGGCGGATGGCTCGGAAAGGTCATATTCCACGTCGACTCCATTGACGGCTTCTTCGAGCTCTCCACGTGGATCGCCGCCATTGTCGGTTCCCTCATCCTCCTGGCGATCTATCGCCTGGTGGCCGGCCGGAGGCATTCGTGAGGCTCGTTCCCGGACGGCATCGACACAGGAGGTGGGGCCGGCGGTGGAGCAGGCGATGGACGCCCCGGGCCGTCCGCCGCCGCGTCCTGCTGCGGGCGACGGCATGGGGCATGCGGCTGACGGCGGCCGGCGCCTTCTGGGCGCTGCGCCACGGGCTGCGGGTCGCGTTCCGGGCCACGGCGCCCCACCGCTCCCCACTGGCGGGCGGGCGGTGGCCGTGACGCGGACCGCTACGAGAGGAGGGACGCCATGAGCGGCAGCGAGAAGATCAAGGCGAAGGCCGAGCAATTCGTCGGCAAGACCGTGAGGAAGACGGCGCACGTCCTGGGCAACAAGACCACGGAGGCCAAGGGGAGCGCCTTGGAGGCCCGCGGAAAGGCCCGGGAGGTCAAGGAGCGGGGAAAGGGCCACTTCAAGCACTGACCCGTCGCGCCTTCGCGGCCGAGGCCCCGGCTTTCGCAGCCGGGGCGGCAGGGCACCGTCGGTCGCACACGGCGTGCGTCGGGCTCGTCGGGATGTCCGTCCCTCTCAGACGTCCAGCTGGTCCGCGACCGCGCGCAGCAGACCG